>DATCUS010000021.1:0-12755 GCA_036561845.1 Tardiphaga sp.
TGGCCGGCGGTCCGTCGCTCGGCATCATCGAGACCGATTCCTATGCCGCGCTGATGGCCCCGGCCAGCGCGGCGCGGCGTTCCGACCTGCTCGCCGCCTGCGCCCTGGTGCTGCTCGCCATGGTGATGGCGGTGCTGCTGGCGCGCTCATTGACCCGGCCGCTGATCGCGATCACCGACGCGGTCGATCGCTTCGACGGCGAAGGGCCGATGACCGTGCCGCCAGGCCTGACCGGCGAGGCGGCGATTCTCGCCGCCGCCTTCACCCGGATGGCCGGGCGGCTGACCGAGAAGGCCGAAGCCTTGCGCCGCAAGTCGGAATTCCTCGACAAGACCGTCGACAGCATGGCCGATGCGGTGCTGATGATCGACGCCGAGGGCGGCGTGCTGTTCGGCAATGCCGTGTGGAAGCGCTTGATCGGCGAGGTGCCGCCATTCGGCACGCCCGGCTGGTACAAGGCCTATGACCGCTTCTACCCGGATTGCATTACGCCGATCCCGGCGGCGGAGACGCCGATCGGGCGCGGCGCGCGCGGCGAGAATTTCGACAATGTCGAGATCTGCATCCGCCGGCCCGGCGAAACCCGCATCATCCGGCTGGTTGCCAGCGGCCGCGTCGTCACCGATGGCGCTGGCGAGCGGCAGGGCGCTGTCATTGTCTATCACGACGTCACGGCGTCACGGGAGACCGAACGGCAGTTGCGTCAGGCGCAGAAGATGGAAGCGGTCGGCCAGCTCACCGGCGGCGTGGCGCATGACTTCAACAACATCCTCACGGTGGTCACCGGCGGCATCGAGATGATTGCCGACGGCGTCAAGGACCGCCCGGAGCTGGCGAGAATCGCGGAGATGATCGACGAGGCGGTGGATCGCGGCAGCAGCCTGACGCATCAGCTGCTGTCGTTCGCCCGCCGCCAGCCGCTGCAGCCGCGCGCCATCGACGTCAATGCGCTGGTGCTGGACGCAGCAAGGCTGCTGCGGCCGACGCTCGGCGAGCGGATCGAGATCGAAACCAGGCTGGCGCAGGGGCCGTGGCTGGCGCTGGCCGACCCGGTGCAGCTAGGCAACGCGCTGATCAACCTGGCGATCAACGCCCGCGACGCCATGCCATCGGGCGGCAGCCTGACCTTCGAGACCGCGAATGTGGTGCTCGACGCGGACTATGCGGCGCAGAACGCCGAGCTCACCCCCGGCGCCTACGCGATGGTGGCGGTCAGCGACAATGGCTGCGGCATGCCTGCCAGCGTGCGCGACCGGGTGTTCGATCCGTTCTTCACTACCAAGCCGGTGGGCAAGGGCACCGGGCTCGGCCTCAGCATGGTCTACGGCTTCGTCAGGCAGTCCGGCGGCCACATCAAGATCTATAGCGAGGAGGGCATCGGCACGACCATGAAGATCTACCTACCGCGCGCCGTCGGTGTGGCCGATGCGATGCAGCCCGCAACGGCGCCCGAAATCTTCGGCGGCCGCGAGTCCGTGCTGGTGGTCGAGGACGACGACCTTGTCCGCCAGTATGTCATGACCAATCTGGCGGCGCTCGGCTATGCGGCGGTCGCGGCCGCCGGTGCATCCGAAGCGCTGTCGCTGGCGGCGCACAGCCCGCCGTTCGACCTGCTGCTCACCGACGTGATCCTCGGCGCCGGCTTCAACGGCCGGGAACTGGCCAACGAGCTGGTGCGGCGGCAGCCGTCGCTCAGGGTTCTGTACACGTCTGGCTATACCGAGGATGTCATCGTCCATCACGGCCGGCTCGATGCCGGCCTGCACCTGCTGACCAAACCGTATCGCCGCGCCGATCTGGCGCGGATGATCCGGCTGGTGCTCGATGAGAAGGTCGCGGAGCAGGCTTAGGGAGAGCAATAACAACTGACGATCATCCTCGGCGAGAGGGGCGACGAAAGGATGGGCTCGCGTGTCGTTCTCGACGTCGGATCATGCTGCCCGGTGGCGCATCGGATGGCCGTGAGATAGCTTCGCCGTTCTGTCTGTGTCCAGACGGCCGGAGAGTTGAAGCATGCGATTGTCGGTGCGTCTGTCATTGGTGATGACCGCGCTCGTGCTGTCAGCGGTGGCTGCGGTCGGCGTGCTGGCCTATTCCAATATCGGTCACGCGGTGGTACCGACCGGCCTGATGGAGCTGGCCGGCAAGGCCAAGGCCCGACTCAGCGGTTTCGAATCCATCCTGCGCGTTGTCCGCAACGAAGTGCTGTCGGCCCGCAGCCTGCCGGCGCATCAGGGATTGATCCGGGCCGACCGCAACGGCGGCGTCGATCCGCAGGATGGGCTCAGCGCCGACAAGTGGCTGCGTCATCTGACCGCCGACTACATCGCCGTGATGGGTGCAAAGCTGGGCTTCGGCGCCTATCGCCTGATCGGCATCGGTGACGGCGGCCGCGAATTGATCCGGGTCGAGCGCCAGGGCGCCGATGGCGTCGTTTCCGTCGCGCCTCACGCCGATCTGACGCCGCGCGACCACGAACTGATGCGTCGCGCGCTGGCGTTGCCGTCCGACGAGGTCTATTTCTCGCCGATCCGCTTCGTGACGCCGGGCGACGGCAACGAAGCGGTTGTGCCGCGAATATCGGTCGCCGCGACGGTCCGGGATCCATCCGGCGACGCGTTCGCCGTGCTGGTGCTCGAGTTCGATCTACGCCCGACCTTCGAGCGGCTTCGGGCGGCGCTTGGCAACGACACCGAAGTCTATTTCGTCGACGCCGGTGGTCCGTATCTGCTGAACTACATCGAAGGACGGATCGTACCGGCTGAACCGGATCGCCGCTGGCAGGACGATTTCCCGAAGCTGGCCGCTGCACTCGGCGACAAGCAGGGCACCGCGACCGTGTTCCCCGCGCCGGACGGCCGGCGGATCGCCGCCGCGATCGTGGTCGCGCCGCTGACCAGCGGTCTGCGTACCGGCGTGATCGAAACCGAACCGTTTGACAGGATCATCGCGCCGGCGACTGCGCTTCAGGGCACCGGTCTGATTGTCGCGCTGCTCGCCGTGATCGGTGCGGTGCTGCTTGCGGTGCTGCTGTCGCGCTCGCTGGCAAGACCGGTCGTGCGGATCACCGCCGCCGTCGACGATTTTTCCAGGACCGGCCGCCTCGTCGTGCCGGCCGGCCTCAGCGGCGAGACCAGCGTCCTCGCCTCCGCCTTCGCCCAGGCGGTCGGCAAGATCGAGGAGACAAGCGCGGCGCTGCTCATCAAGTCCGAGCTGCTCGACAAGATCATCGCCAGCATGGCCGATGCGGTCGTGGTGATCGACGCGGAGGGGCGGCGGGTGTTCGCCAATCCGACCTGCGTTGCGCTGTTCGGCGAGGCCGCCGACATCGGCTCCGAGCGCTGGAAGAACAAATACAGGCGCTTTCTCGGCGACGGCGTTACGCCGATGCCGGACGGCGCAAGTCCGTCGGTGCGGGCGCTTCGCGGCGAGAGCTTTGACAATGTCGAGCTTGGAATCCGGCACGCCGATCAGGCGCTCATACAGCTCGCCGCGAGCGGCCGGCCGATCAGGAATGCCGACGGGTCGTTCGGCGGCGCGGTGATCGTCTATCGCGACGTCACCGCGCTTCGCGAGACCGAGCGACAGCTTCGCCAGTCGCAGAAGATGGAAGTCATCGGTCAGCTCACCGGCGGTGTCGCACACGATCTGAACAACATTCTCACGGTGGTCACCGGAGGCGTCGAAATGCTGGCTGACGGCGTGGCCGGTCAGCCCGCGCTCGAGCAGGTCGCCGAGATGGTCGACAGCGCCATCGGGCGCGCCAGCGACCTCACCAACGGGCTGCTGTCGTTTGCGCGCAAGCAGCCGCTGCGTCCGCGCAGCATCGACGTCAATGCGCTCATTGCCGATACGGCGAAGCTGCTGGCCGCCACCCTCGGCGAGCAGATCGAGATCGAAATCGATCCGGGCCGGGGCCTGCGGCCGGTGCTCGCCGATCCCTCGCAGCTCGGCAGCGCCTTGATCAACCTCGCCCTCAACGCCCGCGACGCGATGCGCAGCGGCGGCAAGCTGCTGCTGGAAACCTGCAATGTCGACCTCGACGAGAGCTACGCGAATCGACACGACGAGGTCTCCCCCGGGCGTTATGTGATGCTGGCCGTGAGCGATACCGGCTCCGGCATCCCGGCAGCCATCCGCCACCGGGTGTTCGAGCCGTTCTTCACGACCAAGGCCGTCGGCGAAGGCACCGGGCTTGGGCTCAGCATGGTGTACGGCTTCGTCAAGCAGTCCGGCGGCCATATCGAGGTCTACAGCGAGGAAGGCCACGGCACCACGATCCGGTTGTATTTGCCGTGCACCACCGAGCAGCAGGCGGCCGAAGGCGCCGCGCCGCAGCCGCTGCAAAGCGGCAAGGAGAGGCTGCTGGTGGTGGAGGACGATCCGTTGGTGCGCAACTCCGTGATGACCCACCTCGCGGTGCTCGGCTACACCGCCTCTTCCGCGGAAACTGCGGCGGAAGCGCTGACGATGGTCTATGGCGGCCTTGAGTTCGATCTGCTGTTCACCGACGTGATGCTGGCGGGCGGCATCCACGGCCGGCAGCTTGCCGACGCCCTGCGCAAGGCGCGGCCGGGGCTCAAGGTGCTGTTCACCTCCGGCTATACCGAGAACGCCATCATTCACCACGGCCGGCTCGACGCCGGCGTCCACCTGCTGTCGAAGCCCTATCGCCGCGCCGACCTGGCCCGCATGATCCGGCTGGTGCTCGATGAGAAAATCAAGGAAGGGGCGGCTTAGTGCAGCAATGTCATTCCGGGATGCGACAGACTGCGAAGCCGGATGGCGCAGGCCCGGAATCCTGAAGTAAGTCTCATATCGAAATTCCGGGTTCGCGTCGCGTCGCCCGCGGCGCCGCTTTGCGCCCCCGGAATGACAGCGCACGCAGCAGCTTACATTGCGCGCAGTCGCTGCCGGACATTTGGCCTCGCGTCATGGATGCCTGACATGCATTGATCGCGCAGAGCTGGACCCCGTGAATTGGAGAAACCGTGCGACTTTCCTGCATCCTGGCCGGCGCGCTGCTGCTGGCGCTTCCGGTGGCAAGCCGGGCCGAGACGGTCTGGGACATGGCGACGGAGTATCCGCAAAACACCATGCCGGGCCTCGGCGTCACGACCTTCGCGAAGCGCCTCGAAGAACTCAGCTCAGGTAACATCCGGATCAAGCCCGGCTTCGATGCCGCGGCGGGGATCAAATCGGCGGGCATGCTCGCCGCGGTGGCGGACAATCGTGTCCAGGCGGGGGATGCCTTTGCCGGCGCGCTGGAAGCCGAAGATCCGATCTTCGCGCTGCCGTCATTGCCGTTCCTGGCGACGTCGATCGCCGATGCCAGGCGTCTCGCCGAGCTGGCGCGGCCGGTCATCGCGGCGGCGCTGCAGAAGAAGGGCCAGCGATTGCTGTATCTGACGCCGTGGCCGCCCTCCGGCATCTGGTCGAAGGCGGCGCTGAAGACGCCCGCCGACCTGGCCAATCTTTCGATCCGCACCTACGACAAGGTGTCGAGCGACGTCTTCGCCGCCGCCGGCGCCAGGGCCGCAAGCATCAGTTTTGCGGACACGATGCCGAAGCTGGCCGACGGCAGCATGAACGCCGTGCTGTCCTCGGGAGATGGCGGCGCCGGCAAGCGGATGGCCGAGTTCCTGCACCAGTTCACCGAGATCACCTATTCGCTGCCGCTCTCGGTCGCGAGCCTGAATCAGTCGGTCTATGACGGGCTCAGCCCCGAGCTGAAAGCCGCGGTGGATGCCGCCGGCCGCCAGACCGAGACTGAATTATGGACCGCCCTGTCGCTCCGGCTGCAGGCCAACTACAAGCGCATGGCCGAGGATGGCGTTGCGATCAATTCCACTCCGGCGCCGGAGGTGGTGGCGGCGCTGCGGTCAGGCGCACTGTCGGCGCAGCAGACCTGGTGCAGCCGCGCCGGGGCCGTCTGCAACCAGATCCTCGACGCGTTCAACGCCGGGAAGAAATAGAGCGCGCCATCGACATGATGGCTGCCGAATGCAGCCATTCCAGCTTGGCTCATGGCCCTTGCCGGTGCGAACCCGGAAGCCCGACTCGTTCTGCAGTCGCGAGCTTCCCGGGAACTACTGCTTCTCGAGTTTCGTGATGGTCTTCGTCATCCCGCTTTCGCCGACGGAGAATTTGACCTTGTCACCGGCGTGAAACGGCTCCAGCAGTCCGCGATCCGCCTTGAACTGTTCGGCCGCCCCGGCACTATTCGCGCCGACCGTTCCGCTTTGCGTTTGCTGGATGGCGATCGAGCCATTGATCCGATCGATCAAGGTGACCGTTCCCGTCCGCGCCTCCTGGGCCCACGCCGCCGGACCGATGACCATCAGCACGGCGCCCGCCGTAACCATTCTTGCGAGTCTCATCGACAATCCCTCGGTTTGAAAGCAAGTGGGTATAAGCCGGATCGGGCCGATAGGTTCCCCGGCAACCCGCCGACGGGAACATGCACGCCCTGGCGGACGCCGGCGGACCGCCTTGATTCAAGCCGACGGTGTCCGCTCAGGCCGCCGGCGCGGCCGCGACGTCGGCACTGGCGAGCAGGTGGATCAGCGCGCGCTTGATGGCGGCCTGCCTGGTCGGCGCGGTGATCTGCGCGCCCAGCAGGTCGGTGACGTAGAACACGTCGCGGGCGCGCTCGCCGAAGGTCGCCACATGAGCCGAGGCGATGTTGAGGTTGAGCTTGGAGATTGCGGTGGTCAGTTCGTAGAGCAGGCCGGGGCGATCGAGGCCGGACACCTCGATGACGGTGTAGCGCTCCGACCACTGGTTGTTGACGATGACCTCGGGCTCCACGGTGAACGGCCGCAGCTTGCCCTTGCTGGCGGCGCGCTTGGCCACCGTTTCCGGCAGCCGCAGCTTGCCTTCCAGCACGTCCTCGATCATCTCGCCGATCCGCGTGGCGCGGCGGCCCTCGTCCTCGTCGCGGTCGTATTCGCGGCGGATGGCGATGGTGTCGAGCGCGCGGCCGTCGGTGGTGGTATAGATCTGCGCGTCGACGATGTTGGCGCCGGCGGAGGCGCAGGCCCCGGCGATGATCGACAGCAGCCAGGGATGGTCGACCGCGAGGATCGTCAGTTCGGTGACGCCGCGCGCCTCGTCGAAGCCGACATTGATCGCCAGCTTGTGGCCGGCGGTCTCGGAGGCGCGCAGGAAGCGGGCGTGGCGCAGCTTGCGGTCGAGGTCGACCTTGAGCCAGTAGGCCGGATAATGCCGCGAAATGTAGGCGGTGAGTTCGGCCTCCGGCCATTCGGTGAAGGCGGCGCGGAATTCGCGCTGCGCGGCCTCGATGCGCTGGGCGCGGTTGACCTCGGAGAAGCCGCCGGTCAGCACCGGCTCGGTCTCGTAATACAGCGTGCGCAGCAGCTGCGCCTTCCAGCCGTTCCAGACGCCCGGGCCGACGCCGCGGATGTCGGCGGTGGTGAGGATGGTCAGGAGCTTCATCTGCTCCACCGACTGCACCACGGCGGCGAAATTCTCGATCGTCTTGGAGTCCGACAGGTCGCGCGACTGCGCCACCGTGGACATGGTGAGGTGTTCCTCGATCAGCCAGGCGATCAGCTCGGTATCGGCGGCGTTGAAGCCGAGCCGCGGACACAGCCGCCGCGCCACCTTGGCGCCGGCCGTGGAGTGATCCTCGGGCCGCCCCTTGGCGATGTCGTGCAGCAGCACCGTGGCATAGATCACCGCGCGGTGCTCGGGCTGGATCTTGCGCATCAGGTCGGAGGCGACGATGAACTCGTCGTTGCCGCCGCGCTCGATCTCCTGCAGGATGCCGACGCAGCGCAACAGATGCTCGTCCACGGTGTAGTGGTGATACATGTTGAACTGCATCATCGAGACGATGCGTCCGAACGAACGGATGAAGTGGCCGAGCACCCCGGTCTCGTTCATCCGTCGCAGCACGATCTCGGCGTTCTCCGAGGTCAGGATCTCCATGAACAGCTTGTTGGCTTCGGGATTTTCGCGCAGCGGCGCGTTGATCAGCCGCAGCGAGCGGGTCACCGCGCGCATCAGGTCGGGATGGAACGCGAGGTTGTTCTTCTGCGCGAGACGAAACAGCCGGATCATGTTGACCGGGTCGTGCTTCAGCACGTCGGGGGCGGCGAGGTTGATGCGGTTGTTGTCGATGATGAAGTCGTCGCTCTCCGGCACCCGCTGTCGCCGCGCGCCCGGGCGCAGCCGCGCCATCATCCGGCTCAGCACCAGCGCCGGCGCCGGCTTGGCCTGCTGGTCCTCCAGCTTGGCGCACAGGATCGCGGTGAGGTTGCCGACCTCCTTGGCGATCAGGAAGTAGTGCTTCATGAAGCGCTCGACGTCCTGCATGCCGGGATGCGAGGTATAGCCGAGCCGCTGCGCGATCTCGCGCTGCATGTCGAACGACAGCCGCTCTTCCGGCCGGCGGCTGAGGAAATGCAGGTTGCAACGCACCGACCACAGGAAGTCCTCGCAGCGGCGGAAGGTGCGGTATTCATGCGCGTCGAACACGCCGCGCTCCACCAGCTCGCCGCTGTCGCGCACGCGGTAGACGTATTTGGCGATCCAGAACAGCGTGTGCAGGTCGCGCAAGCCGCCCTTGCCGTCCTTGACGTTGGGCTCGACCAGGTAGCGCGACTGCCCGGCGCGGCGGTGGCGCTCCTCGCGCTCGGCCAGCTTTGCGGTGACGAATTCGGTGGCGGTGCCCTGTACCACCTCGCTGTCGAACCGCGCGACCAGTTCGTCGTAAAGCGGCTGGTCGCCGGTCAGGAAGCGGGTCTCGAGAATCGCGGTGCGGATGGTCATGTCGCCGCGCGCCTGGCGGATCGATTCATCCACCGAACGGGTGGCGTGGCCGACCTTGAGGCCCATGTCCCACAGGCAGTACAGGATGGCCTCGGCGACCTGTTCGCCCCAGGCGGTCTGCTTGTAGGGCAGGATGAACAGCAGATCGATGTCGGAGTCCGGCGCCATCAGCCCGCGGCCGTAGCCGCCGGTGGCGATCACTGCCATGCGCTCCGAGGCCGACGGAATCGACGAGCGGTACAGATGCCGCGTCGCGGCGGCATAGAGCATACGGATGATCTCGTCCTGCACGAAACACAATCGCTCGGCGCAACGCCGGCCGTGCCGATCGATCAGCAGCACCGCCTCGGCGGCTTCCTTGGCCTTCTGCAGTTCGGCCTTCAGCATCTTGGCGACGGCGCCGCGGAACTGGTCGCCATGGCCGTGATGCGTTGCAGCAAGCGCGTCGATCGCGCCGGTGATCCGTGCGGTATCGAAGCCCTCGTCGGCGGCGGGTTTTGTCTCGGTCGCAACGCTGTCCATGGATAATCCGGATATCGGACGGCGCAGGCGCTGTCACGGTCATTGTGAGGATAGGGTTGCTGACACTGCACTTTTCCGGTCGCGACATCCGGATGTGCCGGATTGCTGCAATGCAGCACGGCGGGCCGATCGCGACCACGTGATCGTCATGTAGTCGGGCCCGCGGCAAAGCGCTATATCCGGCGGGTAGGACAAGGAACAGCTCATGGACGCCGCCACCCTTCGCGCGACGCAGGCCCCGATCAAGGAGCGCTACAGGTCGGATCCCGCCGCCGCCCTCATCACACTCACTGCGAGCGGCTCGCTCGAGAGCGAGGGCATCGCCTGCAAGCTGGAAACCGGGCGTGCGCTGGGTGTCGCCGGGCTGCATCCCGGTGCCGGCGGCTCCGGCCTCGAACTGTGTTCCGGCGACATGCTGCTGGAGGCTTTGGTCGCCTGCGCCGGCGTCACCCTGAAGTCGGTCGCCACTGCGGTGGAAGTCCACCTGCGCTCCGGCACCATCATTGTCGAAGGTGATCTCGATTTCCGCGGCACCCTCGGCATCGACAAGGAAGCCCCCGTCGGCATCAAGGCGATCAGGCTGCGCTTTGAGGTCGATACCGACGCGCCGCAGGACAAGCTCGATCTGCTGCTGAAACTGACCGAACGCTATTGCGTGGTCTATCAGAGCCTCAGGAACGGTCCGCAGATGTCGGTATCGATGACGCGGGCGTAGGACAGCGCATCTTCACCCTCCCTTGAGGGGGAGGGGCGTATCGCGTAGTGCATCCCGCGAAGCGATACGGGCGGGTGATTCTTCAGCTCCGCAACTATCGCAGTCGTCACCGCGACGCCCATCACGCGCCGCATGCTGCACGCCGACCCCTCCGTCCCTCAAGAGAGGGGGCAAGAAAGAAGCGATGTCCCCCGAACTTGCCTTTGCCCTGACGCTGCTGCTGCGCATGGCGGTGACCGCGGCCTTCGTGGTCAGCGCCTCGATCATCATCGAACGCTCCGGACCGGTGATCGGCGCGCTGGTGGCGACGCTGCCGATCTCGGCCGGGCCGTCCTATGTCTTCCTGGCGATGGACCACGACGCCGCCTTCATCGCGCAGGGCACACTGGCGAGCATCCCGGTCAACGCCGCGACCATGTTCTTCTGCCTCACCTATGTATGGCTGGCGCAGCGCCGCAGCATGATGGTCAGTCTCGGCACCGCAGCGCTGGTGTGGTTCGCCATGGCGGCGCTTGTCCGCATGCTCGACTGGTCGCTCACTGCCGGAATCATGGCCAATGCGCTGGCCTTTGCGGTCTGTCTGCCGCTGATGGCGCGCCATCGCCATGCGCGGATGCCGCTGGTGACGCGGCGCTGGTATGACATTCCGTTGCGCGCCGCGCTCGTCGCAACGCTGGTCGCCACGGTGGTGACGCTTTCGCACACGATCGGGCCGGTCGGCAGCGGCATCCTGGCGCTTTATCCGGTGGCGCTCACCAGCATGATCGTGTTGATGCACCCGCGGATCGGCGGCGTGCCGACCGCCGCGGTGATCGCCAATAGCGGCTGGGGCCTGATGGGGTTCGTGCTGTCGATCGTGGTGCTCAACCTTACCGCCGTGCGATTCGGCTCGGCGCCCGCGCTGTGCCTCGCGCTGGCGATCTGCGTGGTGTGGAATCTCGGGCTGTGGTCGTTGGGACGTTGGCGCGTGGCGCGGCGGTTTACTTCACCCTCCCCTTGAGGGGGAGGGTCGATGCGTGCGCAGCACGCATCGGGGTGGGGTGACTGTTCAGCTCCGCTATTGCCGCCGTCACCCCACCCCGGCAAACACGCGCTCGGCGCATGTTTGCCGACCCTCCCCCTCGAAAGGGGAGGGTGAAGATCAGCGTCTGGCGCCGCTGCTGAACTACCCCTTCGGCAGTTTCGCCTTCAGCGTATAGAGCGCTTCCAGCGCGTCGCGCGGCGACAACTCGTCGGGATGAATCGCTTTCAATGCGGCGATCAATTCCTCGGCCTCGGTCGGTGCCGCCGGCTCGGCAGCAGCCCGCGACGTCACCGCGAACAGTGGCAGGTCGTCCATCAGCGCCTTGGTGGTCTGGCCGCGGTCCTGCGCTTCCAGCTTGGCCAGCACTGACTTTGCCCGTGCGATCACCGGCGCAGGAAGCCCGGCAAGTTTGGCGACCTGAATTCCGTAGGAACGGTCCGCCGAGCCGGGCAGCACCTCGTGCAGGAATACCACGTCGCCGTGCCACTCCTTAACGCGTACCGTGGCATTGAACAATCGCGGCAGCTTGGCCGACAGTGCGGTGAGCTCGTGATAGTGCGTCGCGAACAGCGCGCGGCAGCGGTTGCTCTCATGCAGATGCTCGATCGAAGCCCAGGCGATCGACAGACCGTCGAACGTCGCGGTGCCCCTGCCGATCTCGTCGAGAATCACCAGCGCGCGCTCGCTCGCCTGGTTGAGGATCACCGCGGTCTCGACCATCTCGACCATGAAGGTCGAACGCCCGCGCGCCAGATCGTCGGCGGCGCCGACGCGGGAGAACAGGCGATCGACGATGCCGATGCGGGCGCGGCTTGCCGGCACATAGCTGCCGATCTGGGCCAGCAGCGCGATCAGCGCGTTCTGCCGCAGGAAGGTCGATTTGCCGGCCATGTTGGGGCCGGTGATCAGCCAGATCTGGCCGGACTTCTGGGCCGGTCCCGGCGACAGGTCGCAGGCATTGGCAATGAAGGAGTGTCCGTCGCGGCGCAAAGCCTGCTCGACCACCGGATGGCGACCGCCCTCGATGGCAAAGCCGAGCGACATGTCGACTTCGGGGCGCACATAGTTGTCGTCGACCGCGAGCTTGGCCAGCGAGGTCGCCACATCGAGCAGCGCGAAGGCATGCGCCGCGGCGTGCAGGTCGTCGGAGGCGTCCATCACCATCGTCTGCAGCCGGTCGAAGATCTCCAGTTCGAGCCCCAGCGCGCGGTCGCCGGCATTGGCGATCTTGGCCTCGATCTCGCCGAGTTCGGAGGTCGTGAAGCGGGTCTGCCCGGCCAGGGTCTGGCGGTGAATGAAGGTGGCGTTGAGCGGCGGCGTCATCAATTTGTCGCCGTGCTGCGCGGTGACCTCGACGAAATAGCCCAGCACGTTGTTGTGCCGGATCTTGAGGCCCTTGACGCCGCAGTCGTCGGCGTAGCGCGCCTGCATCGCCGCGACCACCAGCCGCGAGGCGTCGCGCAGGTTGCGGGTCTCGTCGAGCGCGGCTTCAAAACCCTCGCGGACAAAGCCGCCGTCGCGCTTCATCAGCGGCAGTTCTTCGGCGAGCGCGCGGGCAAAGGTGCGCGCCAACTCGCGCGACGGCCGGCGCAGCGCGTCCATCGCAGCCTTGATGTCGGCCGGCAGGTTGTCGATGCCGGACAGCCGCGCCAGCACCTTTTCCGCTGCCTGCACGCCGTCGCGCAAGGCGGCGAGGTC
>DATCUS010000022.1:0-2304 GCA_036561845.1 Tardiphaga sp.
GCGGGGAAAGCCCGCCGGCAACTGTCCCGGAAGAACGGTCCCCTGGCCCTAAACCCCGCGGTGGCGCGCCCACAGGCGCCGCGATTCGTGGTGACACGGATCGCGTCCCAACCACCATCCCGCGCCTGTCGGCGCGCCGCCTCCCCTCGTGGGTTCGAGGGGAGAACTGCCGCAAACCTCGGGCGCTCGGCGTCGCGAGAACACGAGCGGCTGGCTGTTTGACATTCGAAAAGGAATTTCGTGCGACGCGATGGCGCTCATGCCTGGCGCCACGCCGTGTTCAACGTTTTCGCCTGCTGGGCACCTCCCGCAGCGCTGCGCGCTACGGCTTGCCCACCCTGCGGATGTCTACCGCAGCCCCGTCCCCTTGCAGCGCTGACACGTCACCACCTTGTCGCCCTTCTTGAGCAGGCCCTTGCCTTCGCAGTTCTTGCACTTCTGCTTCTTCTTGGTGTTGGGGCCTTTTTGATTGGGGGCGTTCGACATGGTGAAATCCAATGGATGTTGTGGGCGCCCGGTCGGGGCGCTCCGTGAGACGGATGCGCAAGCCGAAAATTGCTGCGCCGGCGCCATGCATTCTCTTAGCATTAACCGGCCGCCGGTTTCCGGTTTATAAGCGACACACCGGAACCGATTTGGGGACCTTGATGCTCGCCCGCCGTGCCCTTGTGATCGCTGCGTTCGCTCTGCTTGCCACGCCCCCCGCTTATGCCGCGCCGCCGGTCGCCAACGATCCGCTGGCGATCGTCAATGCCATCTATGCCAGGGTCACCGCCGGCAAGGGCGATCAGGGCGGCGGCTTCGTCACGCTGGAAAAGCCGGCGCGGGCCAAATACCTCTCGAAATCGCTGGCGGCCCTGTGGAACAAGGCCGAGGCGCGGACGCCGAAGGGCGAGGTCGGGCCGGTGGATTTCGATCCCGTCACCAATTCGCAGGATCCCGACGTCAGGTCCTTCACGGCCACGGCGGAGAAGCTCGACGCGGCCCTCGCCACCATTGCCGTCAAGCTGACCGGCTCCGGCGTGCCGCGCAAGCATGCGCCCGACGAGATCGTGCGCTATGATTTCGTGCGCGACGGCGGGCACTGGAAGATCGACGACATCCGCGGCGCCGTGGACAGCGAGGCATGGTCGGTCCGCCAGTTGCTGACCGATTCTCTCAAGACCTGAAGGCAGACATGACCGACGTCATCGACAACAAGACCAGCCAGCGTTTCGAACTCGCCGTCGACGGATCGCTCGCCTTCGCCAATTACCGCCTGGCGCAGGACCGCGTGATCATCCACCACACCGAGACGCCGCCGGCCCTGCGCGGCCGCGGCATCGCCTCGGAGCTGGTGAAAGGCGCGCTGGAGCTGATCCGCGCCGACGGCCACAAGGTCATGGCCGGCTGCTCGTTCGTGGTGGATTATCTCGCCAAGCATCCGGAGGTCGCGGACCTGAAGGGCTGACGAGCGCCTCACGCTGTCATGCCCGGCCTTGTGCCGGGCATCCACGTCTTCATCGCCTCGTGGATGGCCGGGACAGGCCCGGCCATGACGGAGCCTTGATGCAGTCGACGCGCTTGTCTCGAATCTCAGACAATCCTGATCGACATGTCCGGCAGCCCCTGCAGCTTGCACAGCAGCACGTCGCCCTTGACCACCGGGCCGACATTTTCCGGGGTGCCGGAATAGATGATGTCGCCGGCCTTCAGCTCGAACGCCTCCGACAGTTTGGCGATCTGCTCGGCGACGCTCCAGATCATCTTGTCGAGGTCGGAGTTCTGACGCACCGTGCCGTTCACCGCCAGCGAGATCGCGCCCTTGGTGAAATGACCGGTCTTGCTGGCCGGATGGATCGGCCCGATCACCGCGGCGTGGTCAAAACTCTTGCCGATTTCCCATGGCTTCTTCTCGGCCGCCTGGGCGTTCTGCAGGTCGCGGCGGGTCATGTCGAGACCGACAGCATAGCCGTAGACATGCTCCAGCGCCTTGTCGGCGGGGATGTTGGTGCCGCCGGATTTCAGCACCGCCACCAGCTCCACCTCGTGGTGATAGTTCTTGGTCAGCGACGGATAGGGATGCTCGGCGACCTCGCCGATCCCGACGTTCTGGATCGCATCGGTCGGCTTCTGGAAGAAGAACGGCGGCTCGCGGGTCGGATCGGAGCCGCGCTCGATGGCATGCGCCGCGTAGTTGCGACCGATGCAGTAGATCCGGCGCACCGGAAACACTTCGGCCTCGCCGACGATGGGGATCGTGACGGCCGGCACGGCGAACAAGGTCTTCGGCGCGGCCTGCGCGCGGGCCGGCTCCGCCTGCGC
>DATCUS010000023.1:0-7799 GCA_036561845.1 Tardiphaga sp.
GGCACGAGACCATGTCGGGCCTGTCCGGCCTCGGCGACCTGATCCTCAGCTGCTCCAGCGCCCAGTCGCGCAACTTCTCGCTCGGCGCCGCACTCGGCCGCGGCGAGGCGCCGCCGCGCAACAGACTCGCCGAAGGCGAATTCACCGCGCCGGTGCTGATCGAACTGGCGGCATCGAAGGACGTCGACATGCCGGTCGCCCGCGCCGTCGCCGCGATCCTCGCGGGGCATGCCACCATCGACCAGGCCATCGAGGGCCTGCTGACACGACCGTTCAAGGCTGAGGGATAAAGATGGCACACTGGCTGATGAAATCGGAGCCGTCGACCTGGTCGTGGGACCAGCAGGTCACCAAGGGCGCCAAAGGCGAGGCCTGGACCGGCGTGCGCAACCACAGCGCCAAGCTTTTCATGATGCAGATGAAGAAGGGCGACCGCGCCTTCTTCTATCACTCCAACGAGGGCAAGGAGATCGTCGGGATCGTCGAGATCATCAAAGAGCACTATCCCGATCCCACCGACGAATCCGGCAAGTTCGTCTGCGTCGACATCAAGGCCGACCGGCCGCTGAAGACGCCGGTGACGCTGGCGGCGGTGAAGCTGGAGAAGCGGCTGTCGGAGATGGCTTTGATCAAACTGTCGCGGCTGTCGGTGCAGCCGGTGACTCCCGAGGAATGGAAGATCGTCTGCAAGATGGGCGGATTGTAGCGTGCGATCGCGCACGCACGTTCGCTCACGGTGAGCGCCGCTGAAGCTGCGACACCGGCAGCGGTCGGAGACCCGGCCGCCTTCATCATCGCCAACACCCTGCTGCTGCCGGTGCCGCTGGTGCCGGAGATCGTGCTGCACGTCGCCGCCGAGGCCGTGCCGCTGTGGAGCAAGACCGAGGACCAACTCAACGAAATCGGCCTGCCGCCGCCGTTCTGGGCCTTTGCCTGGGCCGGCGGTCAGGCGCTGGCGCGCTACATCATCGATCACCCGGCCGATGTCGCCGGCAGGACCGTGATCGATCTCGCCGCGGGGTCGGGCCTGGTGGCCATCGCGGCCATGAAGGCCGGCGCGGCCCGCGTCATCGCGTTCGACATCGACGCCTTTGCGCGCACCGCAATCGCATTGAACGCACGCGAGAACAACGTGGCGGTCGAGGCCCGCGGCGACGATCTGCTGACGGGGTCGGCGGCACCGCCAGCTCAGACGATACTTGCGGGCGATATTTTCTATGAAAGCGACACAGCTAAACGCGCCTTCGCCTTTCTCACCGCCAAAGCTGCGGCAGGCGCCACCGTGCTGATCGGGGATCCCGGTCGCAGCTTTCTGCCGAAAGACCGACTGCGCAAGATCGCGGAGTACTGGGTGCCGGTGACCCGCGAGCTCGAAGATGCCGATATCAAGAACACCGCGGTGTGGGGATTGGCTTGAGTCCTCTTGCTTCCCTCTCCCCTTGTGGGAGAGGGTGGCTTCGCGAAGCGAAGACGGGTGAGGGGTAGCCACAAACTCCGAACCTCGCGGCTACCCCTCATCCGTCGCGAACTTCGTTCGCGCCACCTTCTCCCACAAGGGGAGAAGGAAGGAAGAAAGAGCTCACCCCGCCGCGGCGACCACCTGGGCCAGCAGCTGTTCGCGCTTCGACTGCGAGCGGTAGCCTTTCATGGTCGCAGCAAAGCGTTCGAGAATGCCGTCCTCGAAGGCGGTGACGATGGTGTCGTGGACGTAGCTCTTGCGGCAGATCGCCGGCGTGTTGGACAATTCGTCCGCGGCGGCGCGCACGGCTTCCAGCACCTGCTTCTTGCGGCCGCTCGCGCTGGTCGCCGGCGTGATGCGCGACAGCGATTCCAGCACCACGGCCGAGGCCATCAGCGTGCGAAAATCCTTCAGCGAGATCTTGATGCCCGCGATGTCGCGCAGAAACGCATTCACGGCCGTGGTGTTGACGTTGAAGATTCGGCCGGCGTCGTCCCGGTACTGGAACATGCGCTTGCCCGGCACCGTGCGCAGGATGCCGATGGCGCGCACCAGCTTGGCTGCGTCGCATTCCTTGCGCACCGCCTTGCCGCCCTTGGCCTTGAAGGTCAGCACGATGCAGTCGTCTTCGAGCACGACGTTGGACTTCAGCAGCGTGGTGGCGCCGCGGGTGCCGTTCAGCTTCATGTAGGATTCGTTGCCGGGCCGGATCGCGGTGCGCGCGATCAGCTCGATCACCGCCGAAAGCGCCAGCTCACGCGTGGGCGCGTCGCCGGACAGATGCATCGATACGGCGCGGCGGATTTTCGGCAGCGCCCCGACCAGCCGCGCCAGCCGATGCGCCTTGCGCTGCTCACGGACCTTCTCCCAGTCGGCATGATAGCGGTATTGCAGCCGGCCGGCAGCATCGACGCCGACGGCCTGCAGATGCGAGTTGGGATCTACGGCGTAGCGCACCTCGGCATAGGCCGGCGGCACCGCCATGGAATTCAGCCGCTTAATGGTGCCGACATGCTTGATGTGCGTGCCGTTGGCACGAACAAATGAATAGGCCTTGCCGCGCTTGATGCGGCGGATGGTCAGTTCGTTCTGGTCGCCGAGCTTGAGGCCGAGTTCGCTGGCCAGCGCCTCGACGCTGACCGGGCCGGTCTTGCCACCGCGTGACGCGACGGTAACGGACTCTACGGAAGACGGCCGGGTCGGCTCAAAATTCTGCTGATCCATCATGACGTTATCTGCCTGGCTCGAGGCTCGCCTCTGGTAATGCCGATCATCGGTTGTGGTTCCGGCGGTCGCGGTAGCCCCTGCGCCCGCCATTTAGGGGCTTCAGGCCGGCTTTGCGAGTCGATTTGGCCGCATTCCGAGCGACTGGTTACCGCGATTGGCCCGAAATGCCCGCAAAACCCGCATTTTCCGGCGGCTGAAACGCGATCGTGATCGAGGCGCTTTGACCCAGCGCAATGCCTGGTCGGCGGCCCATGCACATTGAAGGAGCGGCCAGCCGACCAAAGGCTGAGGGCCGGCGGCTTGTACCGGTGCCCCGCGCCGACGCATAATCTAACCAACAATGAGGCCGGCTGGCGCTGTGGAAACCGGTCGCGCGATGGAGGGAACCATGTCCGAGAAGATCTACGACGTACCTGCCGAATGGAAGACACGGGCCTGGGTCGACGACGCCAAGTACAATGAAATGTATGCGCGTTCGATCGCGGATTCCGACGGATTCTGGGGCGAACAGGCCAAGCGCCTCGACTGGATTCACCCCTTCACCAAGGTCGAGAACAGCTCGTTCGCGCCGGGCAAGGTGTCGATCAAATGGTTCGAGGACGGCGTCCTCAACGTCGCCTGGAACTGCATCGACCGCCACCTGAAGACCCGCGCCCACCAGACCGCGATCATCTGGGAGGGCGACGATCCCTCGCAGTCCAGACACATCACCTATCAGGAGTTGCACGACGAGGTCTGCAAGTTCGCCAATATCCTGCGCAACCGCAATGTCGTCAAAGGCGACCGCGTCACCATCTACCTGCCGATGATCCCGGAAGCGGCCTATGCCATGCTGGCCTGCGCGCGGATCGGCGCAATCCATTCGGTGGTGTTCGCCGGCTTCTCGCCCGACAGCCTCGCGCAGCGCATCGGCGACTGCGAGTCCAGGATCGTCATCACCGCCGATGAAGGCCTGCGCGGCGGCAAGCGGGTGCCGCTGAAGGCCAATGTCGATGCCGCCATCGCCAAGTCCGGCGGCGTCGACTGGGTGGTCGTGGTGAAGCACACCGGCGGCGCGGTCGAGATGGATCCGGCGCGCGACTTCTGGTACCGCGAGGCCAGCGAGGTCGTGACCACCGAATGCCCGTGTGAGCCGATGAGTGCGGAAGATCCGCTGTTCATCCTCTATACGTCGGGCTCGACCGGCCAGCCCAAGGGCGTGCTGCACACCTCGGCCGGCTATCTGATGTATGCCTCCATGACGCATCAATACGTGTTCGACTATCACGACGGCGACATCTACTGGTGCACCGCCGACGTCGGCTGGGTGACCGGTCACAGCTACATCCTGTACGGACCGCTGGCCAATGGCGCGACCACGCTGATGTTCGAGGGCGTGCCGACCTATCCGACCGCGTCGCGGTTCTGGGAAGTCATCGACAAGCACAAGGTCAACATCTTCTACACCGCGCCAACCGCAATCCGCGCACTGATGCAGGTGGGCGACGATCCGGTGCATCTCACCTCGCGCAAGAGCCTGCGGCTCTTGGGCAGCGTCGGCGAACCGATCAATCCGGAAGCCTGGGAATGGTACCACCGCGTGGTCGGTGAGGAGCGCTGCCCCATCGTCGACACCTGGTGGCAGACCGAGACCGGCGGCATCCTGATCACGCCGTTGCCGGGCGCGACGAAGCTGAAGCCGGGCTCGGCGACTCGGCCGTTCTTCGGCGTGGTGCCGGAGATCGTGGATGCCGACGGCAAGGTGCTGGAAGGCGAATGCCAGGGCAATCTGTGCATCGCCAAGTCGTGGCCGGGCCAGATGCGCACGGTCTATGGCGACCACGCGCGCTTCGAGCAGACCTATTTCTCCACCTATCCCGGCAAGTACTTTACCGGCGACGGCTGCCGCCGCGACGCCGATGGCTACTACTGGATCACCGGGCGCGTCGACGACGTCATCAACGTCTCCGGCCACCGCATGGGTACCGCGGAAGTCGAGAGTTCGCTGGTGGCGCATGCCATGGTGTCGGAAGCCGCCGTGGTCGGCTATCCCCACGACATCAAAGGTCAGGGCATCTACGCCTATGTGACGCTGATGCACGGCGTCGAGCCATCCGATGCGCTGCGCAAGGAACTGGTGGCCTGGGTGCGCAAGGACATCGGCCCGATTGCCTCGCCGGATCTGATCCAATTCTCACCGGGTCTGCCGAAGACGCGCTCCGGCAAGATCATGCGCCGCATCCTGCGCAAGATCGCCGAAGACGAATCCGGCAGCCTCGGAGACACGTCGACGCTGGCGGATCCCGCGGTGGTCAACGATCTCGTCGAGCATCGGCAGAACAAGAAGGGGGCGTAGGCAGACGGGAGGCCGCAGCGGACGCGGATAGCCGCAGCGTTCAGAAGTCCAGCAGCGGCCCGATCGGCACTATCCGGCTCGGGTTCAGCTGCGGATGGCTTTCGTAGTAGTGATGCTTGATGTGATGGATATTGACGGTCTCCGCGACCTGTGGCTGCCGATACAGATCCTTCAGGTAGCGCGTCAGATGCGGATAGTCGGCGATGCGCCGGATATTGCATTTGAAGTGCCCGACATAGACGGCGTCGAAGCGGACCAGGGTGGTGAACAGCCGCCAGTCCGCTTCGGTCAGACGGTCGCCGGTGAGCCAGCGCCGGCGCGATAGAATGTCCTCAAGCCAGTCGAGCGACTCGAACAAGGTCGCCACGGCCTCGTCATAAGCCTGCTGGGAGCGCGCGAAGCCGGACTTGTAGACCCCGTTGTTGACGGTGTCGTAGACCCGCGCATTAATCGCATCGATCTCGCCGCGCAGCTCTTCCGGATAGAAATCGCCGGGCGAGGCGCCGACGTCGTCGAAGGCGGAGTTCATCATGCGGATGATCTCGGACGATTCATTGTTGACGATCTGCGCGGTCTTGCGATCCCACAGCACCGGCACGGTGATCCGCCCGGTGAAATGGGGGTCGCCGGCCGTATAGACCTGATGCAGCAGCGCGGCGTGCTGGATCGGATCGGGGACCACGCCGGGGCCGTCAGCGAAGGTCCAGCCGTCGGCGCCCATATACCAGTGCACGACGGAAAGGCCGATCATTTCCTGCAGGCCCTTCAGGGCGCGGAAGATCAGGGTGCGGTGCGCCCACGGACAGGCCAGCGAGACGTAAAGGTGGTAGCGCCCGGGCTCGGCGGCAAAGCCCCCGAGGCCGCTCGGCCCGGCCGCGCCGTCGGGCGTCACCCAGTTGCGCAGCGGCGACGCCGCCCGGGTGAACCGCCCGCTGCCGTCCGTCGGGAAGGCATCCTCGTGACGCCAGACTCCATCGACCATCAAACCCATGCGCGATCATCCACCTTTGAGCTGCTCTTCTATAGACGAGAGCGCGCTGCGCTGGCGAGCACGCCGGCTTCGCGGCGTGCTCACACAATTGTCAGGGGCGTGCGGGGGCTGCCGGCACTTTGGTCGACGGGTGTTGTTTTCCGGGCATTTACTTTGTTTGCTGGATTTTCTTTGTTGGCAGCCGCTGGACCCGGCCCTGGCGTGCAAATGCGTGGGTTGTTTAACGCGACCGGGCGAAGATGGCTGAATTCTGCATATTGTCCGACTGGAGATACTTGATGTCATTGAAGATGGCGGTGGCACTGGCAGCCACCATTGCGGTTGGCGCGTTGGCAGCCAATCCCGCGCAGGCCCGGCCCGATGTGGTTGGCTTCCACGGCGACTATTCGCCGGGCACCATCGTGGTGAAGACCGGAGAGCGTCGGCTGTACCTGGTGCTCGATGACGGCCACGCGGTGCGCTATCCCGTCGGCGTCGGCAAGGCCGGCAAGCAGTGGGCCGGCACCACCAAGATCGACGGCAAGTACCGCCAGCCGGCATGGGCTCCGCCGGCGGAGGTCAAGCGCGACAACCCCAGCATTCCCGACGTCATCGCCGGCGGTTCGCCGGCCAACCCGATGGGCGTCGCCGCGATGACGCTGGCCGGCGGCGAATACGCCATCCACGGCACCAACCGTCCGGCGTCGATCGGCGGCTACGTGTCCTATGGCTGCGTGCGCATGTACAACGAGGACATCACCGACCTGTTCGAGCGCGTCCCCGTCGGCACCAAGGTGGTGGTAACGCAGCGCTGAAGGCTTTGTAACCTCTCCCCGCTCTTTCGCGGGGAGAGGCCGGAGCCTTGCGTGAGCGAGGCTCCGGGGGAGGGGCCGTCAGTTCACTCGCTGGCTCCCCTCACCCCCGCACCAGCCGTCGCGATGGCCGCCGCCATAACTGCGCGCAAAGCCGCTAGCGAGCAGCGCCGCTGAGACGTTCGGCGTCGTGCGTGTCGCGACGTCGGCCACGACACGGCCGGGATACTTGTCAGGACCGATATTGTAGATCGTGACGGAGCCTGCGCCGAGCAGCCCGCGCAACGCGTCGCTTGCGTTCTCTGCCAGTTTCAGCTCCTGGGCGCATTGCGCTTTCAATTCCGGCGCGTCGATGCCGCGCAGCCGGATTCGCGTCTTCAGATCCATTCCCGGCAGCAGGTGCACCCGCGCCTCAAAGGTGTCGCCATCGATAGTGTACAGCACATCGACGGGATGGCGGACCGTGGGATTGCCGGCGCGCCGCCACACCATCTCGGCGTCATGCGCGGCCGGGCTATCCAACGACTGACTTGAAGTCGGCAAGGGCCAGTGCGCCCAGCGCTTCACCGGCAACATGGTGCCAGCCGCCATGCCCAGCACGAACACCCATGGCAGCGCTGCCGAAAACCGGCTCCGCCATGGCCTCGACTGATGGATGCGCGATGCTGGGACCATGGACCGAGATCAATGCGAGTCGCGGACGAGCGCAAGGGGGATGTTGTCATTCGGAGGCGCCGGCGGCGTCAGCCGACCACGAACCCGACTCCGGAGATCATCGCTGAACAGGGCGAGGTTCCCCGCCATTCCAGTTGGAATGGCTGAGGTTCGCCCGGCTGCGCTCTTGCCCCCGCAACGACAATCGCCTCAGAAGTCCGAGGCGATGCCCTTGCGTTCCCAATCGCCGAATCGGGTCGGCTCGGGCCCGGTCGGGCCGTTAAACTCTTTTGCCGCCGCGGCGGCATTCGCGGCGGCCGCGGCGCGCCGCGCCTCGGCCTC
>DATCUS010000024.1:0-16990 GCA_036561845.1 Tardiphaga sp.
GGCCTGCCGGTCGCCATCATGCCCGGCTCCCATGGCGCGCCGCGCGCCGTGGCCAGTTCCTCCATCGCCGGCGAGATCCTGATCACCCCCAAGGGCACGCTCGGCCTGCGCGGCCCGATGGTTCCGGTACTGGCCTACGCCACCTCCGCCGAACCCAGCCAGTCGCTGATGTCGGCCGGGCCATCCGCCGACCATGTCGATACCGGCTTTGCCGCACGGCTCGACCGCTCCACCGGCGCGATCTGCATCACCGCGCCGCCATCGGGCATCATGGCCGTCGGCGGTTACCGTTTCCTGGCGCAGGATCTCAGCGAATGGGCCCGGCGGCTCGGCCAGAACACCATGCTGACCGCCCTGCCTGATCGCCTCAGCGGCTACCGGCTGGCCGGCCGTGCCGCCAACAATGCCCGCGCTCGCGACGCGCTGACCGAACTGGGCCTCAATCCGCTGATGGTCGAAGCGTTTCGCGACCGCGCCGGCGCCGACTGACGGTTCGAGCGACATCATTGACGTCGCATTAACAACGCCCGGACTAGTTTAGCGCGATCAAGTCATCGCTCAGTCCGGGTTCTCGACAATGTCCGACCAGGCTCCCATCGTCGCCATCTCCGCGACCCAGCCGCCGACCTTTTCCGCCGCCCTTGCCGAGACCAGGATGTTTCCGGTCATCGATGCGACCTGGCCGGAAGCGCTGGACGCGGTCGCGCGCGTGCAACCTGCGGCAGTGCTGGTAACGGCGGCCGCGGCCGATGAGCCGACGTTCCACGCACTGGCGAAGCGACTGGCAGCCAAGCAACCTTACGTGCCGCTGATTGCGATCGATCCGGTGGCGCCGCTTCCGGCGCACGCGATTCCATTTGTGCAGACTGCCGGCAGCTTCGATCGCCTCAACGCGCGCCTGCGCGCAGCGCTGCGGGTCCGGGCGCTGCACGCCACTGTGGTCCGCAGGCTCACCGCCGACGCTGTCAAGCGCACCGCGCTGCAGACTCCCGATCCGCTCGACGACGCCAATGTGCTGTTGATCGGCCGCGGCGCAGCCTACCCTGCCCTGTCAGTGGCGCTGGGCGAACGCGTTGGCGTGATCGGCGCACTCAGCATCGAGGCCGCTGCCAAGCACCTCAACGCCCGCGACCTCGACGGTATCGTTCTCGGCGAGGGTTTCAGCCTGCGTGTGGTCGACGCCTTCCTCACCGTGCTGACCGAGGATACCCGGTTTCGCAACCTGCCGGTGACCGTCACCGCCCCCGGCCTCGCGCCGGCCTATGACCTGCCCAATCTCGAAATGATTTCCGGCGAACCCGCCGCCGTTGCAGCCCATGCATTGCCGCTGATCCGCCAGCATGCCTTCGAAGCACGCCTGAGCCGCACCCTGAAGGCGCTGGACTCCGACGGACTGCTGGACGCGCGCACCGGTCTGCTCACCTGCGCCGCCTTCGAGCGCGACTTCGCCACCGCGGTCTACCAGACCCAGTCGCGCGGCGGCGGCCTCTCCGTGGTGCGCTTCTCGTTCGACGACATCCCCGACCGCGCGCGCTTTGACGCGGCGCGCATCCTCAGCCGCCTGATGCGCCAGATGGATTTCGGTGCCCTGCAGAACGATGGCTCGATGATCGTGGCGTTTGCCGAAACCGACCTGCGCAACGCCCACATGATCGCCAAGCGTCTTTCCAGCGTGATGAAGCACACCATGCACAGCGCCAAACGCGACCAGCGAATCGAAGCGAATGTCGTGATCGCGACCCTGCTGCCCGGCGATTCCGCGAAGTCGCTGCTGTCGCGCCTGTACGACAAGAACGCCCGCCGCGTCGCTTCATAAGGTTCCAAAATTTCATACGGAACGATTGCTACCTCCTCGCATTGATGAGCACGCATTTTGCGATGGAGGACACCATGAAGAAACTTGCACTGATCACCGCTTCGCTCGCTTTGCTTGCCACCCCGGTTCTGGCGCAGAGCAGCACCACCACAACCGGCACGGCGCCGGCCGATGCAAAGTTCTCGACGGTGTCGAAGGACGAGATGTTCAGCTCCAAGCTCAAGGGCCTGAATATCACCAATCAGAAGGACGAGACCGTCGGCGAGATCACCGATCTCGCGTTCAAGAACGACAAGATCGAAGCCATGATCCTCTCGGTCGGCGGCTTCCTCGGCATGGGCGAGCACTACGTCGCCGTGTCGCCGTCGTCGGTCAACGTCAAATACGATACCAAGAACAACAAGTGGCTGGCCACGATGAACACCACCAAGGACGCACTGAAGGCGGCTCCGGAATTCAAGTATCCGAAGTAAGCTTAGCTTCGAGAAAGACGGCCGCCGGCAACAATGCCGGCGGCCGTTTTTCATTTTTTGCAACATACATCGCCGTCATCCTGAGGCGCTCGCCCACTTGGGCGAGCCTCGAAGGATGTATGTTCAGCGCCTGCGACCATCCTTCGAGGCGCGCAAGTGCGCGCTCCTCAGGATGACGGTGGTGTGTGTCGCCGCAATTGCTACGCCGCCTTCTTCTTCTCCGCGAGATTGGCCAGCGCGCGCAGAATCTCGGTGGCACCTTCGAGGCGTTCCTCCGGCGTCTCCCAATCCTGCAGGAACACCACCTTCATGTCCGGCCGCACCTTCGCGGCCTGGCCGTAGGAGCGGATGAAGAACACCAGCCGGTCGGGCTGCGCGAACTTGTTGTCGCGGAAGGTGATGACCGCGCCCTTCGGGCCGGCATCCACCTTCTCCACATTGGCACGACGGCAATAGGCCTTGATCGCCGCGATCTTGAACAGATAGCGCACCTCGTCGGGCAGCACGCCGAAGCGATCGCGCAGCTCGGCGGCGAAGCTCTCGATCTCCGCGTCGGTCTCGAGATCGGCGAGCCTTCGGTACAGCGACAGCCGCACCGCGAGATCGGCGACGAAATCGTCGGGGATCAACACCGGCATGCCCACGGTGATGGTCGGCGACCACCGGTCGGCGACCGGCTCGGACAGGCCGGCCTTGAGGTTGAGGATCGCCTCCTCCAGCATCGACTGGTACAGCTCGAAGCCGACTTCCTTGATGTGGCCGGACTGCTCCTGGCCGAGCAGGTTGCCGGCGCCGCGGATATCGAGGTCGTGCGAGGCGAGCTGGAAGCCGGCACCCAGCGTCTCCAGCGACTGCAGCACCTTCAGGCGCCGCTCGGCATGGGCGGTGATCTTGGCCTGCGCCGGCAGCGTGAACAAAGCATAGGCGCGCAGCTTGGAGCGGCCGACACGGCCGCGCAGCTGGTACAACTGTGCCAGACCGAACATGTCGGCGCGGTGGATGATCAGCGTGTTGGCGGTCGGGATGTCCAGCCCGGACTCGACGATCGTCGTCGACAGCAGGATATCGTACTTGCCGTCGTAGAACGCCGACATGATGTCTTCGATGACGGTCGGCGCCATCTGGCCATGGGCCACCGCGACCTTCATCTCCGGCACGTGCTTGTCGAGGAAATCCTTGACCTCGGCGAGGTCGTCGATGCGCGGCACCACGTAGAAGGCCTGGCCGCCGCGGTAGCGCTCGCGCAGCAGGGCCTCGCGGATCATCAGGGGGTCGTGCGGGGCCACGAAGGTGCGCACGGCGAGGCGGTCGACCGGCGGCGACGCGATGATCGACAGATCGCGGACGCCTGACAATGCCAGCTGCAGGGTGCGCGGGATCGGCGTCGCCGACAGCGTCAGCACATGGACGTCGGCGCGCATTTGCTTCAGGCGCTCCTTGTGGGTGACGCCGAAGTGCTGTTCTTCGTCCACGACGACGAGCCCGAGATCCTTGAACTTGATCGATTTTCCCAACAGCGCGTGGGTGCCGACCACGATGTCGATGGTGCCCTCGGCGAGGCCCTTCTTGACCTGGGTCATGTCCTTCGGCGTTACCAGCCGCGAGGCCTGCGCCACGTTCACCGGAAAGCCCTTGAAGCGCTCGGTGAAGTTCTTGGCGTGCTGGCGCGCCAGCAGCGTGGTGGGAACGACGACGGCAACCTGCTTGCCCTCGAGCGCCACGGCGAAGGTCGCCCGCAGCGCCACCTCGGTCTTGCCGAAGCCGACGTCGCCGCAGATCAGGCGGTCCATCGGCCGGCCGCTTTCGAGATCGCCGAGCGTGGCATTGATGGCATTCTGCTGGTCTTCGGTCTCCTCATAGGGGAAGCGCGCGCAGAACTCGTCATAGAGGTGCGGCTGCACGTGGGTCTTCGGCGCCTCCCGGAGATGCCGCTCGGCGGCGATCTTGATCAGCTCGCCGGCGATTTCCTGAATACGGTTCTTCAGCTTGGCCTTGCGCGCCTGCCAGCCCGAACCGCCCAATTTGTCGAGTTCAACATTGGCGGTGTCGGAGCCGTAGCGCGACAGCAGCTCGATGTTCTCCACCGGCAGGAACAGCTTGGTCTCGCTGGCGTAGCGCAATTCCAGGCAGTCATGCGGCGCACCGCCGACCTGCAGGGTTTGCAGCCCGACGAAGCGGCCGATGCCGTGCTCGACATGGACCACGATGTCGCCGGCGGCGAGGCTGGTGACTTCGGAAATGAAGTTGTCGAGCTTGCGCGACGCTTTTCGCGGCCGAACGAGACGGTCGCCAAGGATGTCCTGCTCGCTGATGATGGCGACCTGGTCGGTCTCGAAGCCGGACTCCATGCCGACCACCGCCAGCATCGTTTCGTTGCGCGGCGTCGCCTGGACCGTGCGCCAGGAATTGACCGACGTGACATTGAGCAGCTTGTGGTCCTTCAGCATGCTCGCCATGCGGTCGCGCGAGCCTTCGCTCCACAACGCCACGATCACCTTCTTGCGCTGCGCCTGCAGCGCCTGGACGTGGGCGACTACGACCTCGAACACATTGATCTTGCCGTCGGTGCGCTCGGGCGCGAAGTTGCGACCCTGGCGGGCGCCGGCATCCACCATGTCCTTGCCGTCGGGCAGCGCGAACGGGGTCAGCCGCACGAACGATGCGGTATCGAGCCGCTTGGTCCACTCGGCGTCGGCGAGATACAGCCAGTCAGGCGGCAGCGGCTTGTACAGCGCGCCACCACCGCGATGCTCCAGCGCCTCGCGCCGCGCCTCGTAGTAATCATTGATCTGCTTGAAGCGCTCGGAGGCGGCGTCCTCGCCTTGCGGCTCGACCACGATCGGCGCGCCGTCGAGATAGTCGAACAGCGTGTCCATGCGCTCCTGGAACAGCGGCAACCAGTGCTCCATGCCGGGATAACGGCGGCCTTCGCTGACGGTCTCGTAGAGCTGGTCGTCGCGCTCCGGTGCACCGAACTGCGCGACGTAGCCCATGCGAAAACGCTTGATGGTTTCGGTGACCAGCTGGAATTCGGAGATCGGCACAAGATCGAGAGCGCGCATGTCGAGATGGGTGCGCTGGGTCTCGGAATCGAAGGTGCGGATCGATTCCAGCGTGTCGCCGAAGAAGTCGAAGCGCACGGGCTGCTCGAGCCCGGCCGGAAACAGATCGAGGATGCCGCCGCGGACGGCGTATTCGCCGGGCTCGCGCACGGTGCCGGAGCGATTATAGCCGTTGTGCTCCAGCCACGCGACGATGGAGTCCATCGGCACGATATGGCCGGGCGCCACCGACAGCGCCTGCGCTGCGATGACCTCGCGCGCCGGCACGCGCTGCACCGCTGCGTTGACCGTGGTGAGCACGATCAGCGGCTTTTCGCTGCCCTTGAGGCGCGAGAGACGCGCCAGTGTTGTGAGGCGTTGCGCCAAAACGCCGCCATGGGGCGAGACGCGGTCATAGGGCTGGCAGTCCCAGGCCGGAAACTGCATGACCGAAAGGTCCGGCGCGAAGAATTCCAGCGCCCGCGCCAGATTCTGCATGCGCGGCCCGTCGCGGCAGATCACCGCCAGACTGACCGCCGGCGGTTTCGGCCGCGCCGCCACCGCGCGGGCGAGATCGCTGACGATCAGCCCTTCGGCACCTTCGGCGACATTGGCAAAGGTCAGCGCACGCCCGGGCGCAAGCTGCGCCGCAGGCGAGATGGTCGGCGCTTTCATAGGGTGTGGTCCAGATTGCGGAAGGTCTTGATGCGTTCGAACAGCGGCGTGCGAAATTCCGGCGGCAGATCGATCTCGCCGACAAAAGCCGGATACAGATCCGGGTCCTCCAGACCGACGAGAGCCTCGAGCTGGGTGACTTCAAGGTCGGCCAGGCCTGCAATCTCCGCATCGGCAAAACGGCCGAGAATCAGGTCCATCTCGCGGGTACCGCGGTGCCAGCAGCGAAACAGCAGCCGCTTGCGGCGTTCGTCCAGGCCATTGCTCGATCGTGTCGTTCCCGTCATCTTCCCATCCCGTCCGAACGCCAAAAGCCCGGACGTGCCGGGCTCGGTTGATATAGCGGTCGCGGGGCCCGCTGTCAGCATCTGTTGGCGCATTGCATTCGCCCCAAAATGCATTCAAGCCTTGGGGAAATTGGCCAGAAATCGAGTTTCCGAGTCGCTTGATGCGCCCTGCACTGCTCAATCCGCTGTTTGCGCCGGTCACCACAATGCCCGGCATCGGACCGAAGCTGGACAAGCTGCTGCGGTTCCTGCTCGACCGCGACGAGACCCCGCGGATCGTCGACCTGCTGCTGCACCTGCCGGTCAGCGTCATTGACCGCCGCCAGCGGCCGAAGATCCGCGATGCCGTTCCCGGCACCATGGTGACCCTGGAGGTGACCGTCGACCGGCATCGCCCCGCCCCGGCCGGCCGCTCCCGCGCGCCGCATCTGGTCTATGTCAGCGACGACACCGGCACGGCGATCCTGGCCTATTTCAAGGCCTATCCCGGCCAGGTCGAGAAACTGCTGCCGGTCGGCGAGAAGCGCTACGTCTCCGGCACCGGGCAGCTGTTCGACGGCATGCTGCAGATCGTGCATCCCGACCGTGTCATCGACGAGGAGGGCTTTGCCAAGCTCAGCGGCATCGACCCGGTCTATCCGCTGACCCAGGGCCTCGCCATCGGCGCACTGCGCCGCGCGGTCGGCCTGGCTCTGCAACGGTTGCCCGCACTGCCGGAATGGATCAGCCCGGAGGTGATGCGCCGCTGCAGCTTCCCGCCGATCGCCGAAGCACTGCAGCGCGTCCACGTGCCGGTCGAGCTCACCGACATCCTGCCCGAGGGACCGTTCTGGTCGCGCCTCGCCTTCGACGAATTGCTGGCCGGGCAACTGGCGCTGGCGCTGGTGCGCGCGCAACTGCGCCGCCCGGCCGGCGACCGCAATGCCGGCGACGGGCATCTGCGCCACAGGATCATCGACGCGCTGCCCTACTCGCTGACCAATTCACAGCAGCAAGCCACCGCCGCCATCGCTGACGATCTCAACCAGCCGGTGCGGATGCTGCGGCTGCTGCAGGGCGATGTCGGCTCCGGCAAGACCGTGGTGGCACTGCTGGCCGCCGCCGCCGTCGCCGAGGTCGGCAAGCAGACCGCGCTGATGGCCCCGACCGAAATCCTGGCGCGCCAGCACATCAAGACCATCGCGCCGCTGGCCGAACGTGCCGGCCTGCGTGTCGCGATCCTGACCGGCCGCGAAAAGGGCCGCGAGCGCAAGGACATCCTGGCACGGCTCGCCGCCGGCGAAATCGACATGCTGGTCGGCACCCACGCCCTGATCCAGGACGACGTGATCTACAAGGCGCTGGCGCTGGCCGTGGTGGACGAGCAGCATCGCTTCGGCGTGCGCGAGCGATTGACCCTGACCAACAAGGGCGACGCCGTCGACGTGCTGGTGCTGTCCGCGACGCCGATTCCGCGGACCCTGGTGCTGACCTATTTCGGCGACATGGACATCTCGGAACTGCGCGAGAAACCGGCCGGACGCCAGCCGATCGAGACGCGGACCATGTCGAGCCTTCGTTTGCAGGAGGTCATCGACGGGGTCGGCCGCCAGGTCGCCGCCGGCAAGCTCGTGTACTGGATCGTGCCGCTGGTCGAAGAATCCGAAATGGACGGCCCGAAGCTGACCAATGCCGAGGAGCGTTTCGAAAGCCTGCAGCAACGCTTCGGCGACAAGGTCGGGCTGGTGCACGGAAGGATGCGCGGCACCGAGAAGGATGCAGCTATGGCGCGCTTTGCCGCCGGCGAAACGCAGATCCTGGTGGCGACCACCGTGGTCGAGGTCGGCGTCGACGTGCCCGCCGCCACCATCATGGTGATCGAGAACGCCGAGCGCTTCGGCCTCGCCCAGTTGCACCAGCTGCGTGGCCGGATCGGACGGGGCTCGGAGGCCTCCACCTGTTTGCTGCTCTACCGGGAGCCGCTCGGCGAGATCGCCGCGAAACGGCTGAAGGTGATCAAGGAAACCACCGACGGCTTTCGCATCGCCGAGGAAGACCTGAAACTGCGCGGCGAAGGCGACGTGCTCGGCACCAGGCAGAGCGGCCTACCGGGGTTCCGGATTGCGCGATCCGACGTCCACGCCCAGTTGGTGACGCAGGCCCGCGATGAGGCAATGCGGATCCTGCAGGACAATCCGAAGCTGACCGGCGAACGCGGCAAGGCGCTGCGCTGCCTGCTCTACCTCTATGAACGCGACGAAGCATTGCCGCTGATCGGGGCCGGATAGGAATCCGCCAATTCCGCAACGTTGGCGCAATGTTGGTAGGATAGGTTCGGACTTTGATGCATTGGGAAGGTCTCCGCTGTGCGCGTGCTCCTGGTCGAGGATGAACCCGAAATGGCGTCGGCGCTGGCCGCCGCTTTGAAGGGCCACGACATGGTGGTCGACCGCGTCGCCACGCTCGACCTTGCCGAGGAGGCGCTGACCGACAACCCCTACAATGCGATCCTGCTCGACCGCCAACTGCCGGACGGCGACGGGCTCACGCTCATTCCGAAACTTCGGGCAAAGGGCTTGCAGACGCCGATCATCGTGCTGACGGCGCGCGGCGACCTTGCCGAGCGCGTCACGGGACTTGACTGCGGCGCCGATGACTACCTGGGCAAGCCGTTTGCGATCGCCGAACTGCTGGCGCGTCTGCGCGCCGTGCTGCGCCGGCCAAGCGATCTGCCCATCGAGGTCCTCAAGCTGGGCCGCCTCACCTATGACGCCGCCCATCGCCAGGCCAGCGTCGCCGGCGTCAGCCTCAACCTCCCGCGCCGCGAGTTGCTGGTGCTCGAAACGCTGCTGCGGCGGGCCGGCCGCACCGTCGCGCGCGCCGCGCTCGACGAGGCCGTCTACGGCTTCGATGACGAAATCCAGTCGAACGCGCTGGACACCCATATCTCGCGGCTGCGCCGCAAACTGTCCGATGCCGACGCGCGTGTCGAAATTCACACCATTCGCGGCATCGGCTATCTGATCAACCGCCTGCCATGAGCGCCGCTCCGGGCCGCTCGCTGCGATGGCTTCTGGTGCGCCGGCTCGTGGTGCTGCAGGCGCTCATGCTGACCACGCTGGTGTTGACGGTGATCGCTGCGCTGTGGGCCGGCGGCTACCTGGTCTCGCTGGAGTCCGAAGACGACACCATCGATGCCATCCGGGATGCCATCGCGCGCGATGCGTCGGGCGAACTTACGATCCGCCAGACACCGGCACTGGCCAGACGGCACGCCGACATGCCCGATCTCTGGTTCATTGTCAGGGACAAAGCCGGGCATCGGGTGGCGCAAGGCGACGTGCCGCATGAATTCGCGCGTATCGGCGATGCGCTTGATGAAATCGGACAGGCCCGCCTCGGCTGGAACCTCGGCGATGCGCAGCGTGCCACGGCGCGCATGCGCTGGACCGATACGGCCGGCGGTTCCGTGCAGATTCTGGCGGGAGGCGGTGGCACGGTGCCCTGGCAGCGCCTTGCCCTTGCCATCGCCACCCTGCTGCTCGCGGTGGTCCTGCCCATTGTCATCGTGATGGCCCTGACCACCCTGGTGGCAACCCCGATGGTGGTTCGACGTTCGCTCATCGGGCTGGGTCGAACCGCGGCCCAGGCGAAACGCATCGACATCGACCGGCGCGGCACCCGGCTTCCGCTCGATCAGGTGCCGAAAGAAATCGTTCCGCTGGTGCAAGCCGTCAACGACGCGCTGGTGCGTCTCGACGAAGGCTATGAGCGTCGCCAGCGTTTCCTCGCCAATGCCGCTCATGAAGTGCGGACGCCCATCGCGATTCTTCAGACCCGCATCGAGTCGCTCGAACCCGGGCCCCAGACCGCGCGGCTGCTGGAGGACGTCAAACGCCTGTCGACTTTGGCGGATCAACTGCTGGACGTCGAACGCCTCGAGCAGACGGCGACGCCACGCGCATCGGTCGATCTGGTCGAAATTGCACGGCAGGTCACCGCCGACCTCGCACCGCTGGCCATCTCGGCGGGTTACGAGATCGCATTCGAGAGCACCGTCAGCGAGGCCCTGATGTCCGGTGACGAAGGCGCGCTGGAGCGGGCGATTGCCAACCTGATTCAAAACGCCATTCAACACGGTGGCCGCAACGGCAAAATCGTCGTGCGGGTTTCGCCGTCCACGATTTCCGTAACCGACGACGGCCGCGGCGTGCCGCCGGACGATCGCGACCGCGTGTTCGAGCCCTTCTATCGCTCCAGCGCCGGCACGCGCGGCGCCGGGCTGGGTCTCAATCTGGTGCGCGAGATTGCGCGGTTGCACGAGGGCCGCGTCGAGATCTCGGACAGCCCGAGCGGTGGCGCCTGCATAACTATCACGTTCGGTGCGCGCCGAGGCCTTCGCTAGGATTCGGCTGTATCGGGAATTGTCCGACGTCGTTGCTCGCGCTGCTTGAGGGGCGAGTGTCTCCCCGCAATGTTCCCACAACCTCCATCCTGCATAGCGTGACGACGCCGACGACCGTCGGCGACCACGCATTTGCAATGGATGGCATTCATGACTGCGCGCAGCCTCTTACTGTTCTTTCGGGCCTTGGCGTCGGCGCCTCGTACGGTGGGCGCGATCGCGCCCTCGGGGGCAGGCCTGGCGAACATGATCACACGGGACATCAATGGCACCACCGGCCCCGTCCTCGAACTTGGCCCCGGAACGGGCGTCTTCACGAAAGCCCTGCTCGCACGCGGCGTCAAGGAGCGCGATCTCACTTTGATCGAATACGGCTCCGACTTCATGCGGGCGCTGCAATTCCAGTTTCCGAACGCCCGCGTTCTCTGGATGGATGCCGCATGGATCGAATCCCGCAAGGTCTTCGAGAAAGCCAGCTTCGGCGCGGTGGTCAGCGGACTGCCGCTTCTCAACATGGCGCCGGCCAAGGTCGAGGCGATCCTGGCAGGTGTTTTCAACAGCATGAGACAGGACGGCGCCATGTACCAGTTCACCTACGGCGTCCGCTGTCCGATCGATCACCAGCGGCTCGAACGGCTCGGCCTGCACGCCTCCTGCGTCGGACGCGTCCTGCTCAACGTCCCGCCCGCCTCGGTCTATCGCATCACGCGCCGCCAGCGCGCGTCACAGGTGAGCACATGATCTGGACGGCGGCCGAGATCTCCGATGCGCTGGTCAGTTGCGTCGACGCCGGCCCGATCGGGATCGCCGTTCTGGGCATTGCGGAAAAGCTCTGCCCGGTGATGCCCTCCTACGTTGTCTTTGTCGTCATCGGCATGATCGTGGCGGCCGGTCAAAGCGACCTGACTTTCGCTATGCTGGCGATTGCGGCGGGATCGACGGTCGGCTCGCTGTGCTGGTACGGCGCTGGCCTGACCCTCGGCGAACAGCGAAGCCACGCGTTCGTCGTGCGCTTCGGCTTGTATATGCGATTGACGCCCACGCGCTATCAGCACGTGGTCGATTCCTTTCATCGCAACCTGCTGCTGATCGCGACGGTCGGCCAGACCATTCCCGCGGTCCGCGTCTACATGGCGATACCCGCGGGCGCGCTCGGCGTGTCCCTCAGGCGGTTTCTGCTCGGGACGTTCGTCGGCAGCCTGGCGTGGAGCGCACCGCTTGTTGGCCTCGGCTACTTTGTCGGCGACAGCAGTTCGGACCCCGCCTCAGCGGGGCTCATTCTGGTCGCGGCACTGATCGGACTGGAAATCCTCGCCTTCCTCATCTGGCGACGGGTTCGACCGCAGCCGCAACACTGAGCCCGTCCCGGCAGGGATCAATCCACCTTCGCCGGCTCAGGCTTGATCGCCGCTTCATTGGCGACGCGGGCGGCGTTGGCGGTCTCGGCCAGGGCCGCGATCTTCTTCTGCGGATCGGAGCCGGGCTGCACCACGCCGGCGGACATGATCAGGGTCGCGGCATCTTCCGCAGACATGTCGATCTCGATCACCTTGCTCTTCGGCACGTAGAAGAAGAAGCCGGTGGTCGGATTGGGCGCGCACGGCAGGAACACCGAGATATGCTCCTCCCGGCCCGGCAGGTTGGCTGCGATCTCAACACTCGGCGGCTGCGAGATCAGCACGATCGACCACATGCCGGGCGATGGAAATTCGACCAGCCCGACCTTGCGGAAGCTGGAGCCCGAGCCCGAGAACAGCGTCTCGAACACCTGTTTCAGCCCGCGATAGATCGCGCGGACCACCGGCATCCGGCCGAGCAGCCGCTCGCCGAGATCGACCAGCGTGCGTCCGATCAGGTTGGCGGTAAGGAAACCGAGCAGCGTCAGCGCCACGAACGCGACGATCAGGCCGGAGCCCGGAATGCCGTAGGGCAGATACTGCTCGGGCCGGTAGGCTTCCGGCACCAGCGGCCGCACCAGCGCGTCAACCCAGGTGACGAACCACCAGGTCAGATAGAAGGTGATGGCGATGGGGCCGGCGACGATCAGGCCGGTGAGGAAGTAGTTGCGGATCCGGGCCATGAAGCCGCGCGGCGACTCCGGCAAGGGATCACTATCAGGGAGAGTGGGTGACAGATCGTTGCGGTCCATGAACGTCCCTGCTAATCGGCGCGGCCTTTGCCGGCGCCGTGACTATTGAACGGGGCAGTCTAGCAGAATTTGGCAGTGCGGTAGAGGCAATATGAAGGGCAGACTGCGGCCAGAAGTCCGATCGGCCCGCGTTAGCACCGCTGCCGTGGGAGGCGGCAGCCCACCTGCCGGGTCGAGCCGGCCTGGCACCGTAGCGCGATCCCCGGATGGCGGAACCGTGGGGAAGACCAGATCTTCAGCCTGCCTCGTCCTCCCTCAAGACTTCTGTCAGCAGGTTGCCACGACAAGACTGATCTCGACGGGGGCATTCTTGGGAAGTTGAAATACGCCGACAGAGGTTCGCGCGTGAACGCCGTCTTCCCCGAAGATCGCGTAGAGAACTTCCGATGCTGCATCGGAAACCTCACTCTGCTGGGTGAAGCCATCCGCCGATTGAACATACACGTCGATGGAAAGGATTCTTTTGATCTTATCCAGTGAAGCAAATTTCCTGAGCAGAAGCGCGACGGCTCTCATGATGCAAATTTTTGCTGCCAACTGACCTTGAGCCAGAGCCACATCCCTGCCGACGGCACCTTGGACAACGACGGTATCGCCGACGCGCGGGATCTGTCCGCTGATGTAAGCGATGTTGTCGTGCACAACCAACGGCGAGTAGTTTCCACCCACCTTGATCTCGCCGTCAAAATCGTAGCCGAGTTCAACGGCGATTTGCCGGAAACGCGCTTCTCTGCTCATTTTCTTTGTAGTCCATCGTCAGCGTACGGTTGGCAGCTACATTAATCCATTCTGACGACGATCACCATCCATGACTTCCTGGCAGCCTATTCCACCGTGACTGACTTCGCCAGGTTGCGCGGCTGGTCAACGTCGGTGCCCATGATAACGGCGGTGTGATAGGCCAGCAGCTGCACCGGAATGGCGTAGACCAGCGGCGTGAAGGTCGCGGCCATGTCGGGCATCACGATGGTCACCAGCGAATCGACGGTGGCCTCCTCCGCGCCCTTGGCGTCGGTCATCAGGATGATCTTGCCGCCGCGCGCGGCGACCTCCTGCATGTTGGATACGGTCTTCTCGAACACCCGGTCGAACGGCGCGATCACCACCACCGGCATGTTCTCGTCGATCAGCGCGATCGGCCCGTGCTTGAGCTCGCCGGCGGCATAGCCCTCGGCATGAATGTAGGAGATTTCCTTCAGCTTCAGCGCGCCCTCCAGTGCCAGCGGATAGCTGGTGCCGCGGCCGAGATAGAGCACGTCCTGGCACTTGGCGATGTCGCGCGCGAGCTTTTCGATCTGCGGCTCGGTGGCCAGTGCCGCGGCCATCAGCCGCGGAATTTCCACCAGGCCATGCACCAGCCTCGCCTCATCGGTGTCGGACAATTCGCCGCGCGCCTTGCCCGCGGCGACAGCCAATGCAGCCAGCACCATCAGCTGGCAGGTGAACGCCTTGGTGGAGGCGACGCCGATCTCCGGGCCGGCCAGCGTCGGCATGACGGTCTCGCTCTCGCGGGCGATGGTCGAGGTCGCCACATTGACCACCGACAGGGTATGCATGCCCTGCTCCTTGGCGTAGCGCAGCGCCGCCAGCGTGTCGGCGGTCTCGCCGGACTGCGAGATGAAGATCGCCAGGTCGCCCTTGCGCACCGGCGCTTCGCGGTACCGGAATTCCGAGGCGACATCGAGTTCGACCGGCACCCGGCCGAGCCGCTCGAACCAGTATTTGGCGATATAACCGGCGTAGCTGGCGGTTCCGCAGGCGGTGATCGAGATGCGCTGGATGTCGCGGAAATCGAACGGCAGGCTGACCGGCAGCGACACGCGCTCGCTGGCCATGTCGACATAGCGCGCGAGGGTATGGCCGACCACTTCCGGCTGCTCGTGGATTTCCTTGGCCATGAAATGGCGATAGTTGGCCTTGTCGACCATGAAGGACGAGGCGCCGGACTTCATGATATCGCGGTGCACGACGTCGCCGTGCTCGTTGTGAACCACTGCGCCCTTGCGGTTAAGCACCACCCAGTCGCCGTCCTCGAGATAGCTGATGTCATCGGTGAATGGCGCCAGCGCGATGGCGTCGGAGCCGAGATACATCTCGCCGACGCCATAGCCCACGGCGAGCGGCGAACCTTTTCGCGCGCCAATCATCAGGTTGGGATGGCTCTCGAACAGGAACGCCAGCGCGAACGCGCCCCGCAGCTGCGGCAGCGAGGCCTTGACGGCATCGGGCGGCGACATCCCCTTGAGGATGTACGAGTTCACCAGATGGGCGACGACCTCGGTATCGGTCTCGCTGGCGAAGCTGGCGCCCTGTGCCTCGAGCTGGATGCGCAACTCGCGAAAGTTTTCGATGATGCCGTTGTGAACCACCGCGACGCCGTCGGCGGCATGCGGATGCGCATTGGCCTCGGTCGGCTTGCCGTGGGTGGCCCAGCGGGTGTGACCGATGCCGATATGGCCTGTGAGCGGCGACTTCCCGAGCAATGCCTCAAGGTTCTTGAGCTTTCCCTCGGCGCGGCGGCGCTGCAGGTGCTCGCCTTCCAGCGTGGCGACGCCGGCGGAATCATAGCCGCGATATTCGAGTCGCTTCAGTGAATCGACGATCTGGTCCGCGACGGGACCGTGCCCCAGGATTCCAACAATGCCGCACATGCGGATCAATATCTCCAGCGTAGGAAAAACAGTCGACGACGACGATGGCCTCTCTTAGCCACAATCGCGAATATCCTGTTACTCAATAATTATTGCCGATTGAGACAGCTTTAGCCGTAACCTCCGGCTTTTTCCGCGACGGGTTTAACAAACCATCAACGGTTTTCCGGAAGCATCGCGGGAAAGGGAGCCCGTCACCGACATGCGCCCCACCAGAAACCGTAGCTGGAGCTGTCTGACCCGCGCCAAGACGCGGCCGGGAGAACCATCGCGGCTGGCGCACTGGCCGCCGCCGTTTCGGCTGGGCGCGGAAAAACCGACCATCGCCCGCTATGTCGCGGATCTGGAGAAGGACGAGGACTACAAAAGGCCCGCCGGTTTCCGGATCACCCGTGGCATTCTCACTCGCAACGACGACTGAGCCGGATCCCGCTCGATCCGCTTGCCCTGTTACTTCTTCCTGTCGCGCATCTTGATGTCACGGAAACGGCTCGCCCAGCCCTCCTTCGTGGTCAGCGGGCTGCGCTCCACCGCCAGCGCATCGTCGGGCACATCGCGGGTGATCACCGATCCCGAACCGATGTAGGCGCCCGCCCCGATCTTCACCGGCGCCACCAGCGATGAATTAGAACCGACGAAGGCCCCGGCGCCGATCGTGGTCTTGTGCTTGTTGAAGCCATCATAGTTGCAGGTGATGGTGCCGGCCCCGATATTGGCGCCGGCGCCGATATGGGTGTCGCCGATATAGGTGAGGTGGTTGACCTTGACGCCGGCTTCGAGAATCGCCGCCTTGGTCTCCACAAAGTTTCCGATCCGCGCACCCTCTCCCACCGAGGTTCCCGGGCGCAGCCGCGCATAGGGGCCGATCGAGGCGTTCCTGCCGATCGCCGCCTGCACCACGTGGGAAAATGCATGGATCACCGCGCCGTCACCGATGCTGACGCCCGGGCCGATCACCACGAAATGCTCAAGGGTGACGTCGTTGCCGAAGCTGGTGTCGGCCGAAAGATAGACGGTTTCCGGTGCGACGATGGTCACGCCGGCGTCCAGCGCCGCCTCGCGCAGCCTCGTCTGCATGATCGCTTCGGCCTGCGCGAGCTGGGCCTTGGTGTTGATGCCGCGCACTTCATCCTCGCCGGTCTCGATCACGGCGGCCTTGAGCCCGAGCGACCGCACGACCTCGACGGCGTCGGTCAGATAGTATTCGCCCTTGCTGTTGGCCTTGCCGATGGCCTCGATGATCTTCAGCGCAGTCTTGCCGTCGAACGCCATCACGCCGGCATTGCAGAGGTCGATGGCGCGTTCCGCTGAAGTGGCATCGGCGTGCTCGCGGATCGCCAGCAGTTGGTCGTCTTCGACCAGAAGCCGGCCATAGCCGGTCGGATCGGCAGCACGGAAGCCGAGCACCGCCAGCGCAGCGCCGGCCTGCAGCGGCGCGCGCAACCGTGCGAAGGTTTCCGCCGAGATCAAGGGCGTGTCGCCGAACGCCACCAGCAGGTCGTCGGCGCCGGCCG
>DATCUS010000025.1:0-13682 GCA_036561845.1 Tardiphaga sp.
TGGGCGGCCTGCGCCTCGCGCTCGGCCGCGCGCGCCATGACCGCCGGATCGTCGGGTCCCGGCTGCGACTTGAACTTGGTCAGAATGTTCTTCTTGGCGTCGAGCGCCGCTTTCTGGCGGTCCGCAAAACTCGGTTCTTTAAATCCCATCGACGAGGCCTTGTTGCTTTCATGGTTGGTGCCGGGCCGTGTGGCTCTCCACCACACCGGGCAGGGAACGGAGCGCAGCCGAAACTCGACAGCGGTTTACAGCCGACAGCGCCGCAACGCATCAACTATCTGCGGGTTTCCGCCCTGTCGCGCAAAACACGCCATCGATCGGCGATTGCCGGCAGCGGTGACCGCGATGCGGCCCCGGTCCGGCGGAGCGGCGCCGCCCCGGTTGGCGGCCGGTTCTCCGGCGCCGAGGCATGCAAGATCGCAGGTCGGGCGGTATCTTCAGGGTGTCGGGGCAATGCCGCCGAAAAGCTCCGAATCCCGGTCTTTAGGGATCCTGGCGGGCGTCTCCGGCAGACTGCGGCGCGTGCCTTTTGCCCTGTGAGGCATAAAGCCGGCCGAACCGGTCTTCAGATCAACAAAATCGGGTCTGAACCTGTCGGCCCGCCGAGCCGACCGATGGGAACATTCCGTGCCGCGCGGAGTTTCAGTGGCAATCAGGAGCATCCAAATGCTGACCACCGTGGATCGCGTCATTGCCAGGCTGACCTGGAAACACCCCATGGCGGACAGGCAGGTGCGGGCTGTCCGCGACGACGCCACGCAATTCGCGGCGCAACTGCTCGAAAACTACAAGAGCCACCTCGTGCAGCGCAGCCTTTGTCCGGAGCCGCCGACCAAGCCGACCGCAAGCTGATTGGCGCGCCGCGCGCCAGGGCTTGCGCAGATGCAGGTTCAGCGGGCATAGAACAGCCGTTGCCAGCGATACTCATCCCGGGAGATACGATGCGTTCTTTCAAGCTTGCGGGCAGGCTCGCGACCGTGCTGCTGGGTCTGGGCCTGGCGTCGGTTGCGCTCCACGGTTCACATTCCACAGCAATGGCTCAGGCCGCAGGAAAAATCATGACGACAGCTTCAGGCCTGAAAATCGAGGATACCGTGGTCGGCACCGGCAAGACGCCGACGCGCGGCCAGACCTGCGTGATGCACTACACCGGCTGGCTCTACGAGAACGGCGTCAAGGGCAAGAAATTCGACTCCTCGCTCGACCGCAATGAGCCGTTCGAGTTTCCGATCGGCATGAAGCGCGTGATCGGGGGCTGGGACGAGGGCGTCTCCACCATGAAGGTCGGCGGCAAGCGCACCCTGATCATCCCCCCGGATCTCGGTTATGGCGCCCGCGGCGCTGGCGGCGTGATTCCGCCGAATGCGACCCTGATCTTCGACGTGGAGCTGCTCGACGTGAAGGGCTGAGGGGCCCAGGACGCCCGATCCCGTTCAGGATTGGGCGATCCGGCGCAACACGCTGCGCGACACCTCATCGGCGGCGAACATCTCAATGAGGGGCGCCGCCTTTTCGATGAACGGTGTCTTGTCGGGACGCACGAAGGTGACCCCGCGCCGCGCGATCTCTGCTTTGGCGTGGGTCTCGAAATCCGTCCACAGCGTATTCATGTGATCGTAGGATGCCATCGCCGCCTCGCGAACGATCGCTTGGTGCTGCGGGCTCAGCGATTGCAGCCGCGCGGCGCCGATCAGCAGGACATCCGGTATCATCGTGTGTTCGTCGAACGAATAGTGCGTCACCACGTCGGCGTGGTTGCCGATGATCAGTGCCGCCACGCTGTTTTCGGCGCCGTCGACGACGCCGGATTTCAGCGCGATGAACACGTTGCTCCAGGCCAGCTCGACGCCCTCGGCGCCAAACACCTGCATCAGCCGGGTCATGGTCTCCGACGGCTGGATGCGGATCTTCATGCCCTTGAGGTCGTCGGGATGGTGGATCGGTTTGCGGCCATAGAAGCTGCGGGCGCCGGCATCGTAGAAGGTCACGCCGACCAGCCCCGCGGGCGCGGTGGACGCCAGGATGTCGCGGCCGACATCGCTGGTGGTGACCTTCAGCCAGTGCGCCCTGTCGCGCAGCGTGAATGGCAGGTTCAGCACTTTGTAAGCGGGGTGGAAGCGCTCCAGCACGCTGGCGCTGACCTTGAGGAAATCCAGCTTGCCGGCCTGCACCTGCGACAAAAGGTCTACCTCCTGGCCGAGCTGGCCGTCGGCGAACAGGGCTATGTCGATCTCGCCCCCGGTGCGCTCGCGCACGAGATCGGCGAAACGCTGCATCGACGGATGCACTGGATGGGTCGTCGGAAGGCCATGGGCGAGGCGCAGTTTGAGCGATTCGGCGCGTAGCACTGCCGGGCACGCCACGGCCAGTCCCGCGGTGATCAGAAGGCGACGCCGAGACAGCATGGCTGGGCCCAAATCTGGATGAACGCTGACAGGATCCACGATAGCGCATCTTCGCACATCTTGCGGAACCGACAAAGCCGGCCGTTAAGACCTTGGCGGTAGGTTGATGCACCCAACATGGCGAGGCGCTGGGCCACAGGCGCGGTGGAACCGGAACGGTGACGGATGAAAAACAACGAACATCGCGACACGCAGCCGCCTGACGGTCGACGCGACTGGCGCCGAATCCATCATTCGCCAGCATTCTGGGTGGGCGTTGCGCTGTGCCTGGCAGCGATCACGATCTACGTGTTGTCCGACGACCTGTCGTGGCGTCCGCGCTAAAGCTTCCTGATCGCCAGCTTGGCGGCGGCTTCCGCGGCCTGCTCGGTCTCGCAATCGTCCTCGGTGACGAAGCCCAGCATGGTCTTGCCCTGGATCGTGTTTCCGCTCGGCGATTTCGGACTGATCGAGGCGCGCCACTGGCCGGGGCGCCGCTGAAAGGTCAGGATCGAGAACAACGCTGCGTCGGCCATGGTCGCCTATCCGTTTGAGGGCGCTGAACCGGGCTGGCTGAACACTCCGGCGCGGGTGTAGCCCGCCGCAGCGGCAGCCGCAATCGGATTGGAATAACAGTGTGAATCCATTGGGATGACAGTAGATTTGGGCTGCGGCTCCGGGCTGGCAGCCGCCTACCACCAAACCGGTCCGGATACCTGTGCAACCGGCGGGGGCGATGGTATGTAGGCCGCCACGGTCCCATAGCTCAACTGGATAGAGTAACGGATTTCTACTCCGTGGGTTGCAGGTTCGAATCCTGCTGGGATCGCCATCGGACCGATGAGAATATATGCGTTGGGCGACGTCCCAGGGGATCGCGCGGGCGGTCCACGTCCTGGATTCGACCTTGCCAATGCCACACGGCACGCATGACAGCTGCAAACCTTTGCGGCTATAATTTCCGAGTCGCCGGTCTTTGCCGTCGCTCATGTTCTTGACGGTTTGCAGGTCTCATTTTCGGCGGCGTTCACTGAAATTGCATCGCATCTGCCGTTGGTCGCCGCAGGTTCTGTCGGGACATGACGCCGGCCGCGCATGATCGGGGCAGCGGCTCATGCCAGCGCTATGCGCCCGCTATTCGCGAAATTAACGGGTGCCTGAGGAAAAGACATGTTGGTGCAACAAGGAGAAGAGCGGGGAAATGACGTCGACCGGCGGCTGGCGTGTACGCTCGCGGCCGTCGCCGGCGCGTTGAACACCGCGGCCTTCGAGGCGGTCGGTTTTTTTTCGGCCAACATGACTGGAAACGTCTCGTCGCTGTCCGACCACATTGCCCTCGGAAATTTCCTGAGCGGCTGGTTCTTTCTCGCCATCATCGTGACCTTCATCGCCGGCTCCGTCACGTCGACAGTTCTGATCAATTTCGGCCGGCGCCGCGCGATCCACGGGATCTATGCCTACAGCATCCTCGCCGAGGCGATCCTTCTGGCGATTCTCGGCGTCATCGACCTTGGCATGCCATCCGTGCATCGCGGTCCGTCGCTGATCCTCGGGCTCAGCTTCCTCATGGGTCTGCAGAACGCCGTCGTAACGCGAATTTCAGGCGCCCGCGTGCGCACCACTCATGTGTCCGGCATGGCCACCGATATCGGAATCGAACTGGGGATGCTGATTGATATCGCTCTCGGCCGGGAGCCGAAGGAGAATGCCGCGCCGTACTGGGCCAAGCTGCGGCTCCATGGCATGAGCATCCTGTCGTTTCTGGCCGGCGGCACTATCGGCGTGCTGGTCTACAAGGCAATCGGCGGGCTGCTGCTGATCGGGACGTCGCTGCTGTTGCTGGCGATTGCCATCGCTGGCATCCGGCAGGCGAGGGGCCTCCGGTTGCGGAGCGTTCCCTTGATGTAAATTCGGCTGACGCTGGACGGTTGCCGAGGGTTGCCCCGGCATGCGGTGTCCCGATCAACGCATGCCGCCGGGGCCGCCTGCACCACCCGGACCGCCCGGGCCACCGGCACCGCCGGACCCGTCCGGCCCCTTCGGAGCGCCACCACTCTTCATTTCGGCAGCCGTCACGCGGCAGTCGCCGTTCTTGTCATTCTGCAAGATGAATACGCTTGGCTTGCCGACAAATTCCTTGCGAGTGACCTTGCCGTCCTGATTTTCATCAAAATACCCGAAGTCCGCATCGGCGAAGAATGTGTTGGGTCGACGGATGGTGGCGAATTCGGCTCGGTCGAGATGGCCGTCATGGTTGCGATCTGCCATCGCAAACCAGCGCTCAAGGTAGCTCTTCCATTCGTCGCAGGTGTACACGCCATCGCCATTGGCGTCCCAGACCTCCGGTCCGGCGCCTGGCCGCGGATCTGGCGCCATGCGCGAGGAAGCCTTGGCTCCCGGCACGGGCTGAGCGCTTGCGAGATCGCCGAACAGACAGCAGCCGACTGCGACAGCCGCCACCACACAGATGGACTTTCGATACATTCGACGGCACTCCTGTTTCGCGGCAACATCGGTGCCGCGTCGCCATCAAACCGGAGAATTCGCTGAAATTGCGCCAAACGACGGGGCTTTTTGTTACGGAATGTGCGCTGTGGCCGGCGCCACGTCACTCGCGGTCCGATTCCCCGGATCGGCCGAACCTATTGGCGCGACAACGCGACAAACCGGCACGGCGCGGCTTTGCGTTTGGACGACGGCATTGCCATGATGTGCCGTTGCCTGTCGGCGGCCGGATTGGTCAGAGGCGCGTTGCGTGTAATTCTTCGAATAGGTGTTTCAGCGGCCATCAGGCTGTCACCATCTTACGCATGTTGGGACGCGCCACGCCGTCCGTGCAGGGAGTCTATCATGATTGGTTTGGTTCGCGCCGTGACGTTGTGTGGCGTGCTGGCGTTCGGCATGGTGTCCGCGAGTGCGGCTGAGAAGGCCTTTCGGCGCGACGATCTCGCGGATTCCGCCATCAAGCTGGAGGCCCAGATCAAGGGCGAGGCCGGGCCGGTCAGCAAATCCGCGGCGACGCTGCGCAGCGACGCCGACGCCGCCTTCCGTCGCAATGACTACCGCGCCGGACTGACCACGCTCGGGCAGATCGTGGCCACGGCGCCGGACGACAGCGCCAACTGGCTGCGGCTGGCCAAGACCATCTTCCAGATCCGGCCCGCGACATCGTCGGAAACCACCTTCCTGCTCGAGCGGGCCTCGACCGCCGCCTATATCGCCTATCAGCGCGCCGGCAATGCCGGCGAGGAGGCCGAGGCCCTCGCGGTACTCGGTCGCGCCATGGCCGATCGCAAGCTGTGGCGCCCGGCGCTGGATACGCTGCGCCTGTCGCTGGAAATGCGCGAGGTCGCCGAGGTCCGCGGTCAGTACGAAAAATTGCGCGACGACCACGGCTTCCGGCTGCTCGACTACACCGTGGACTCGGATTCCGCGTCGCCGCGGGCCTGCTTCCAGTTCTCCGAAGACCTCGCCAAGCGGGTCGACTTCGCGCCGTTCCTGACACTGGCCGGCAGTGACAAGCCGGCGCTAACCTCGGAGGAGAAGCAGCTCTGCGTCGAGGGCCTGAAGCATGGCGAGCGCTACAACGTCAACCTGCGCGCCGGCCTGCCGTCGACGGTCAAGGAAAGCCTGCCGAAATCGGCTGAGTTCAACATCTATGTTCGTGACCGCAAGCCGTTCGTGCGCTTCACCGGCCGCGCCTATGTGCTGCCGCGCACCGGCCAGCAGGGCATCCCGCTGGTGTCAGTTAACACGCAGTCAGTGTCGGTGCAGGTATTCCGGATCGGCGACCGCAACCTGATCAACACGGTGATCGACAGTGATTTCCAGAAGGCGCTGAGCAGCTATCGGCTGGACGACCTCGGTAACGAACGGGGCGTCAAGGTCTGGTCCGGCGAGTTGGCGACCGGATCCACGCTGAATGCGGACGTGACCACCGCATTCCCGGTAGATCAGGCAATTGGGGAATTGCAGCCCGGCGTCTATGTGATGACCGCCGTTGCCAAGGGGCCCGGGGCGGCCAAAGACGGCGACTCCGAGAGCTACGGTTCGCTGGCGACCCAGTGGTTCATCGTCTCCGACATGGGCCTGACGGCTTTTTCCGGCAATGACGGCATCCATGTGTTCGTCAATTCGCTGGCCTCGACCGACGCCGTCGGCAAGGCCGAGGTGCGGCTGCTGGCGCGCAACAACGAGATCCTCGCCACCCGCAGGACCGACGATTCCGGCCATGTGCTGTTCGAGGCGGGGCTCGCGAAAGGAGAGGGCGGGTTGTCGCCGGCGCTGCTGACCGTCAGCAGCGACAAGGGCGACTATGCCTTTCTCAGTTTGAAGACTGATGCCTTCGACCTCTCGGATCGCGGCGTCTCCGGCCGCGCGGTGCCGGCCGGCGCTGACGCCTTCGTCTATGCCGAGCGTGGCGTCTATCGCTCCGGCGAGACGGTCTATCTCACCGCGCTGCTGCGCGACGGCCAGGGTAACGCCGTCACCGGTGGGCCGCTGACCATGGTGATCGAGCGGCCGGATGGCGTCGAGTTCCGCCGTGTGGTGCTGACCGACCAGGGCGCCGGCGGCCGCAGCCTGACGCTGCCGCTCAATTCTGCAGTGCCGACCGGCACATGGCGGGTGCGGACCTTCACTGATCCGAAGGGCGCATCGGTCGGCGAGACCACCTTCATGGTCGAGGATTACGTCCCGGACCGGATCGAATTCGATATATCCAGCAAGGACAAGCAGATTAAAGCTGATGTTCCTGTAGAGCTTAAGGTCGACGGTCGTTTCCTCTATGGCGCGCCGGCTTCGGGCCTGCATCTCGAGGGCGACCTGCTGGTCGCGCCGGCTGCGGCGCGGCCCGGATTCGCAGGCTACCAGTTCGGTGTCGCCGACGAGGAGACCACCAGCAACGAGCGCACCCCTATCGAGAACCTGCCGGAGGCCGACGCCAATGGCGTTGCCACATTCCCGGTGAGTCTCGCAAAACCGCCGTCCTCGACGCGTCCGCAGGAAGCGCAGATCTTCATTCGCATGACCGAGGCCGGTGGCCGCGCCGTCGAGCGCAAACTGGTCCTGCCGGTGGCACCCGCAACGGCGATGATCGGGGTCAAACCGCTGTTTCAGGACAAGAACGTCGCCGAGGGCGACAAGGCCGACTTCGACGTCGTCTTCGTGTCGCCTGAAGGCAAGCCCTTGGCGCGCAGCGGGCTGCGCTACGAGCTGCTGAAAATGGAATCCCGTTACCAATGGTACCGGCAGAGCTCGTCCTGGGAATACGAGCCGGTCAAGTCCACCAAGCGCGTCGCCGACGGCGATCTCGACATCGCCGCCGACAGGCCGTCGCGACTGTCGCTGGCGCCGCAGCCCGGTCGCTACCGGCTGGACGTCAAGTCGACGGAGGCCGACGGTCCGCTGACCTCGGTGCAATTCGACGTCGGCTGGTATTCCGACGGCAGTGCCGACACGCCGGACCTGCTGGAGACCTCCATCGATAAGCCTGAATACGTCTCCGGCGACACCATGACCGTGTCGGTGACCTCCCGCTCGGCGGGACGTCTGACCGTCAACGTGCTGGGCGACCGGCTGCTGACCACGCAGACCGTGCAGGTCAAGGAAGGCCCGTCGCAGGTCAAGATCGCGGTCGGCAAGGACTGGGGCACCGGCGCCTATGTGGTGGCAACCCTGCGTCGTCCGCTGGATGCAGCCGCCAAGCGGATGCCCGGCCGCGCGATCGGGGTGAAATGGTTCGGCATCGACAAGAAGGCGCGCACGCTCGACGTGGCGCTGGCGCCGCCGGCGCTGATCCGGCCGAGCACCACACTCAAGCTGCCGGTCAAGCTCGGCGGGCTCAATCCCGGCGAGGACGCCAAGATCGTCGTTGCCGCGGTAGATGTCGGCATTCTCAACCTGACCAACTACAAGCCGCCGGCGCCGGATGACTACTATCTCGGCCAGCGCCGCATGACGTCGGAGATCCGCGATATCTACGGGCAGTTGATCGACGGCATGCAGGGCACCCGCGGCCAGCTCAAGACGGGCGGCGATTCCGCAGGCGCCGAGCTGCAGGGCAGCCCGCCGACCCAAAAGCCGCTGGCGCTGTATTCCGGCATCGTCACGGTCGCCGCCGACGGCACCGCCGAGATCAGCTTCGAGATCCCGGAATTCGCTGGCACCGCGCGGGTGATGGCTGTGGCCTGGACCGCCACAAAACTCGGTCGCGCCACTACCGACGTTACTATCCGCGACCCGGTGGTGCTGACCGCGACTCTGCCGCGCTTCCTGCTGTCCGGCGACAAGGGCACCATGAGCTTCGACCTCGACAATGTCGAAGGCGCGCCGGGCGACTACACCATCAGCGTCAAGACCTCCGGCCCGCTCAAGGTCACCGGCACTCCCGCCACCACCGTCAAGCTGGCAGCGAAGCGGCGCAGCTCGATGGCGCTGGCGCTGGATGCCAATGGCGGCGCCGGTACCGCGCAGCTCGATGTCGATATCAAGGGACCGAACGGTCTTGCTTTGGCGCGACACTACGTGCTCGACGTCAAGGCCGCCACTCAGATCCTAGCGCGGCGCTCGATCCGGACGCTGGCCAAGGGCGAAAGCCTGACGCTGACCTCGGATATGTTCTCCGACCTGGTGTCGGGAACTGGCGGCGTCTCGCTGTCGGCGAGCCTGTCCACGGCGCTGGACGCTGCCACCATCCTGAAGGCGCTGGATCGATATCCCTATGGCTGCTCGGAACAGATCGCCAGCCGGGCGATGCCGCTGCTTTACGTCAACGATCTCGCCGCCGGCGCGCATCTGGCGATGGATACCGGCATCGATCAGCGCATCAAGGATTCCATCGACCGTCTGCTGGCACGACAGGGCTCCAACGGCTCGTTCGGTCTCTGGTCGGCCGGCGGCGACGACGCCTGGCTCGACGCCTATGTCACGGACTTCCTGACCCGCGCCCGCGAAAAGGGATTTGCCGTGCCGGACGTGCTGTTCCGCAGCGCCCTGGACCGCGTCCGAAACTCGGTGGTCAATGCCGAGGAACCGGAAAAGGACGGCGGCCGCGATCTCGCTTACGGCCTCTATGTGCTGGCCAAGAACGGCACCGCGCCGATCGGCGACCTGCGCTACCTCGCCGACACCAAGCTGGACAAGCTGGCGACTCCGATCGCCAAGTCGCAGCTCGCCGCGGCGCTGGCGCTGGTCGGCGACCGCACCCGCGCCGAGCGTGTCTATGCGGCGGCGGTCGAGAGTCTTGCGCCAAAGCCGGTGATCGAATTCGGCCGCGTCGATTACGGCTCGGCGCTCCGCGATGCCGCGGCGCTTGTCTCGCTCGCCAGCGAGGGCAACGCGCCGCGGGCTACACTGAACCAGGCGGTGCAGCGCGTGGAGGCCGCACGTGGCCTCACGCCCTACACCTCGACCCAGGAAAACGCCTGGCTGGTGCTGGCATCGCGGGCTTTGGCGAAAGAGGCCAACACGCTGTCGCTGGACATCAACGGCGCGCCGATCAAGACAGCGCTTTACCGCAGCTACAAGGCGGCTGAGATGGCAGGTGCCCCGATCAAGATCACCAATACCGGCGATGTTCCGGTGCAGGCGGTGATCTCGGTGACCGGCGCACCGGTCACGCCGGAGCCCGCGGCGTCCAACGGCTTCAAGATTGAGCGCAACTATTTTACGCTCGACGGCAAACCCGCGGATGTGACCAAGGCCAAGCAGAACGACCGCTTCGCCGTGGTGCTGAAGATCACCGAGGCCAGGCCGGAATACGGGCACATCATGGTGGCCGACTATCTGCCGGCCGGCCTCGAGATCGACAATCCGCATCTGGTATCGTCCGGCGACACCGGCACGCTGGACTGGATCGAAGACGGCGAGGAGCCCGAGCATACCGAATTCCGCGACGACCGCTTCACCGCCGCCATCGACCGCAAGAGCAACGACAAGGCGGTGTTCACGGTGGCCTACGTGGTGCGCGCGGTATCGCCGGGCAAATATGTGCTGCCGCAGGCCTACGTCGAGGACATGTACAATCCCTCGCGCTACGGCCGCACCGGCACCGGCTCGGTGGAAGTGACCAAGGCGAGATGAGCGAAGCTCCGCCCACGCCACATACTCCGTCATCCCCGGGCCTGTCCCGGGGATCCACGGCGGCGCGGAACATCGTGGATGGCCGGCACAAGGCCGGTGATGACGGGCGGAGAGGGCGGAGTTTCTTCAAACGTGCTGCGACGGTTGCAGCTGCGGTTTTCATCGTATGTGCCGTCGCTGCCGCCGCTTGGGTCCACTCCCTCGGCCCGCTGCCGCTGCAACAAGCAAAGCAGGTCTCCACCACTGTGGTCGATCGCAACGGCAAGCTGCTGCGTGCCTATGCCATGGCGGACGGCCGCTGGCGGCTGCCGGTCAATGCGAAGACGTCGGTTGATCCCGGCTATCTCAACCTGCTGCTGGCCTATGAGGACAAGCGCTTTTACAACCATCACGGCGTCGATCCGCTGGCGCTCGGTCGCGCGGCGTTTCAGTTGTTCACACGCGGTCACATCGTCTCCGGCGGCTCCACCATCACCATGCAGCTGGCGCGGCTGCTGGAGCCGCGGCAGCAGCGCTCCGTCGGCGCCAAGATCCGGCAGGCGGTGCGCGCGCTGCAGCTGGAGCGACAGCTCGGCAAGGACGAGATCCTCGATCTCTACCTGATGCTGGCGCCGTTCGGCGGCAACCTCGAAGGCATCCGCGCCGCCTCGATCGCCTATTTCGGCAAGGAGCCGAAGCGCCTCACTTTGGCGGAGTCGGCGTTGCTGGTGGCGCTGCCGCAGTCGCCGGAAACGCGACGGCTCGACAGGCACCCCGTCATCGCCCAAATGGCGCGCGACCGTGTGCTCGACCGCATGGTCCATGACGGCAAAGTCTCGATCGAAGACGCCACCCAGGCGAAGGCCGTGGCGGTGCCGCGGCTGCGCAAGCCGATGCCGATCCTGGCGCCGCATTCCGCCGATCAGGCAACGTCGCTGGTCAAGGACACGCCGCTGATCCGGCTGACGCTGGATGCCGGCATTCAGAAGACGCTTGAAGCTCTGGCCCGCGACCGCGCTATCGCACTGGGGCCCAATCTGTCGATCGGGATCATCGCCGTCGACAACGAGAGCGGCGACGTGCTCGCCCATGTCGGCTCGCCCGATTACTTCGACGACCGCCGGGCCGGGCAGGTGGATATGACCCGCGCGGTGCGCTCGCCCGGTTCGACCCTGAAGCCGTTCATCTACGGCCTCGCCTTCGAGGACGGCTTCGTTCATCCGGACAGCCTGATCGACGACCGTCCGATCCGCTACGGCTCCTATGCGCCGGAGAACTTCGACATGACGTTCCAGGGCACGGTGCCGGTGCGCAAGGCGCTGCAGCTGTCACTCAACGTGCCAGCCATCGCGCTGCTCGACCGGGTCGGCGCCTCCCGGCTGTCGTCGCGGCTGAAGCAGGCCGGCGCCCGGCTGGTGCTGCCCAAGGACGAGGCGCCCGGCCTCGCCATGGGGCTCGGCGGCGTCGGTGTGACCTTGCAGGATCTGGCGCAGCTCTATGCCGGTCTGGCGCGGCAGGGCAGCGCGCGGCCGCTGCGGGAGATCATGTTCAAGGACGATGTCCGCGAGACGCTGCGGCTGATGGACCCGGTCGCGGCCTGGCAGGTCGGCAATGTGCTGCTGGGCACGCCGCCGCCGGACAATGCCGCCCATAACCGGATCGCCTTCAAGACCGGCACCAGCTACGGCTATCGCGATGCCTGGTCGGTGGGGTTCGATGGCCGGATGACCATCGGTGTCTGGGTCGGCCGTCCCGACGGCGCGCCGGTCCCCGGACTGGTGGGCCGCACCGCGGCAGCGCCTATCCTGTTTGACGCCTTTGCCCGGACAGGCAAGCTGCCGGTGTCCTTGCCCAAGGCGCCCAAGGGTGCCTTGGTGGCCAGCAATGCCCGATTGCCGCTACCGCTACGGCGGTTTCGGCCGCTGGGCGAGCTGATCCGGACAGGCAACGAGCAGGCGCTGCATATCCAGTTTCCGCTGAATGGATCGCGGATCGACGCTGCCGGCACGATCGACGGCACGTTTTCGGCATTGCCGGTCAAGGTGGCCGGCGGGGTGCTGCCCCTGACCATGCTGGTCAATGGCGTCGCGGTGGGTGAGATCGACGGACGCCGGCAGCGGCTGGTCGACCCGCCGGGACCGGGCTTCGTCCGGCTGACCGTCATGGACGCTGCGGGCGCCGCGGACACAGTTGTGGTCAGAATTCAATAAGCGCAAGCTAACTGGTTGTCCGGCCGACTGTTTCAGCGTATGCGACACCGATGGCCGAGACCTATGCAAGACCCCGATTTGGAGCACCGCGCGAGCCGAAAACCCGGGTCAATCCGGGCAGCGGACTGGTGCGGGTACTGGACTATGTATCCTCCGGCCATGCCCGGGCGGTGGCGTTTCTGGCGATCTGCGGCCTGCTGTTCTTTTTGCCCGGTTTCTTCAACATTCCGCCCATCGACCGCGACGAGGCACGCTTCGCGCAGGCCACCAAGCAGATGGTGGAGACCGGCGATTTCGTCGATATCCGGTTCCAGGACGAGGTGCGTTACAAGAAGCCGGTCGGCATCTACTGGCTGCAGTCGGCCGTGGTCGAGACGGCCACCAAGCTCGGCCTGCCGCGCGCCGAAGTCCGGATCTGGCTGTACCGCGTTCCGTCGCTGATCGGCGCCATTGGCGCGGTGCTGCTGACCTACTGGACCGCGCTGGCCTTCGTCACGCAACGCGGCGCCGTGCTGGCCGGGTTGATCATGTGCAGTTCGGTGCTGCTGGGTGTCGAGGCGCGGCTCGCCAAGACCGATGCCATGCTGCTGCTGACCGTGGTTGCGGTGATGGGCGCGCTGGCGCGGATCTATCTTCCCTGGCAGCGCGGCGAGGAGCCCGCGCGCAAGTCATGGGGCGAACCGGCGATCTTCTGGACCGCCCTGGCGGTCGGGATTCTGATCAAGGGTCCGCTGATCCTGATGTTCGTCGGCCTGACCATCTTGACCCTTGCGATCCTCGACCGCTCCGCCGCCTGGCTGTGGCGGCTTCGGATCGGCTGGGGCGTGTTGTGGCTGCTGCTGCTGGTGCTGCCGTGGTTCGTCGCCATCTATCTGAAGTCGGGCGAGTCATTCTTTTCCAATTCGCTCGGTGGCGACATGCTGAGCAAGCTGGCCGCGCAAGAATCCCACGGCGCCCCGCCGGGTGCCTATTTCCTGTTGTTCTGGGTGACGTTCTGGCCCGGCGCGCCGCTGGCCGGCATGGCTGC
>DATCUS010000026.1:0-33127 GCA_036561845.1 Tardiphaga sp.
CAGCGCATCGAGCCCCTGCAGGCCGACGGACAAAGCGAGCGCCAACAGGCCGGCGACACTGACCGCGGCGATCGCGATGCGCAGCCGGCGCATGCCCGGCGGCATTTTCATCCATGCGAGAAAGAACGCGCCGCCGGCGCCGACGAACAGGCCGAGATAGATGACGAGACGCGTGGCCCAGATCGCGCCACGCAACGCGGCGCTGTCGCTGCCGACGAGATTCGGCGCCGCCGCGCTGCGCGCACCGATCCAGAATGTCAGCGCGCCGCCGACCGGGTGACCGTCCTCGGAGACCACGCGCCAGCTCAGGATGTAGGCGCCAGGCGCCAGCGTGGCGGGCGGCATCAGCACCAGGCTGGCACCGCTGCGCGCGATCTGCGTGACGTCGACGGCGACGCCGTGCCGATCGACGATCCGCATGGCGAGCGGCTCGACCGCCTCGTTGAAGCTGAACGTCAGCGATGCCGGCGCAGCCGCCAGCACCGCCTCAGGAGCGGGATCGCTGGCGACCAGGCTGGCATGGGCCGATGCCGCCGACGGCTGCGCCAGCGCGAGCAAAAGCGCGCACCAGCACCAGACCAGCCGCCATCGACGCCATGGCGTCGACCGGATCACGGCGCCTTCGGTTTCAACCGCACCCCCGGCGCCGGCTCATGCAGCTTCTCGGGGCCCTCGCCGGCGGCCGGAATCTCGATCCAGCGATTGGTGCCCTTCTCGCATTCCTGCACCACCGGAAAGTACAAGGTCTGGCCGGGCGTATCGGGCAGTTTCATGTTCACGCCGAAGGTATCGTACATGCTGTCCGGCAACGGCCCGCCGCGCCATGAAATCTCGTCCACGGTCTCGGTGATGGTCTTGCCGTGCAGCGAGGGCTGCGGCGCGGCCAGCGTCCGCTTCTTGATCTCCACGGTCCAGCCCGGCTTCATCTGCGGCTTCACCGACAGCACGCCCTCGGGCATCTTGACGCGCACGGCGACCGTGGCGCTGCCGTCGCAGCCATGGCCGACGTTGAATGCCGTCTGGAAATAGGCGCCGGCGGTCGCTTCGTCGGGACGCGCGGTGACATGCGCCACGGCCGGCGCCGCGAGCGAGATCAGCGCCGTCGCAGCGGCAGCGGCCGCTGCCGTTCTCATGGTCAGCATGATCCGGCCCTCACTTCTTCATGCCGGAGTGACCCGGCATGTCCTTCATGTCGTGTGCCGGAGCGGCACTGGCGCCCGGTGCCTGCGCGCCGACGCCCTGGATATCGAATACGGTCTTGACCTTGCCGGCCTTCTCGAAGTCGAGGGTCACGGCCAGCTTGTCGCCCTGCTTCAGCGGGCTCTTCAGATCCATCAGCATCAGGTGATAGCCGCCGGGCGCGAGTTTCACGGTCTTGCCGGGCGCGACGACCAATCCGGAATCCAGCGGGCGCATGGTCATGACGCCGTTGGTGGTGGCCATTTCATGCACTTCGAGGCGGCCGGCAGCCTCGGTCGAACCGCCGACCAGGCGGTCCGGCGCGGTGCCCTTGTTCTCGATGGTGAGGTAGCCCCCGGCGACCTTGGCGCCGCCGGGCGTGGCCCGGGTCCACGGCTGACTGATGACGAGATCGCCGGCCTTGACGTCTTCGGCGTGCACTGGCGTGGCCAGCAGGGCGCCGAGGACAAGCACGGCGGAGAGATGACGGGTGACGTATGTCATGACGGATTCTTTCAGAATGTGGGGATGGGATCGATGAAACGCGCGCAGCCGCGTCAGCGGTCAGGCAGCAACGCACAGCAACGGCTGAAGATCAGGACAATGCGGGCGGCGCGCGGGCCTGCGTATTGGACCCGATGCGGGCGGTCGTGGCCGCTCGCACGGCTTCAAGCCAGGCCACATGCTGAAAGGATCGCTGCAGGCGCACGAAGCCGGCCGGCGGCGTAGCCATTGTCATGGTGAGCGCGTGGGCGCAGGCACAGAAGGCACAGCAGTCGGCGGGCTGACCAGGCGTGGCGTGTCCGCTATCGCCAGCGCTCATGCCCGAACAGATCTGCGCCATCGCCACGGGATCGCCGACCGTGCTGGCCACAGCACGAAACGCACCGATCGGTGCCAGAAGCTGCACCAGAACGGCGAACAGCACGATTGGAATGAATGTCTCCAGCCGGCGTCGCATGGTTGTCCCTGACGTGTCGGGCGCTTTTATCACCGGCGTCCCGGCTTGTCGAATATCCGCCCGGGCCAACCTACAATGCGTGGAACGCCGTCTGCAGTGCGCCGAACCATGGCGTGTTGGTCCATTCGTGGCCCGGGCGCTTGCACAACAGCAGCTTCGGCGCGCGCAGCGCCGGCAGATAATAGTCGGAGGCCGCCACCAGCGATTCGGGAACGACGCGGGTTGGCAGCACCGTCAACCCGATGCCCGCCTTGGCCGCCTCGATCCTGGCGTGGGAGTCCGGAGCGGAAAAGGCGATGCGGTACACCATGCCCTTCTGTTCGAGCGCCTGGATCATCAGGTCATGGGTGATCTGGCCAGGCCAGGTCAGCAGCGGAATCGGCGCGCCCGGGCTGATGGTGAAGTCGGGCGCCCGCACCCAGGTCATGTCCTCGCTGTGCTCGGCGATCACGTCGAGCGCCATGTCCGGCGCGGCGTCGGGACCGACCAGAAACAATCCGATGTCGATGAAACCGTCCAGCAGGCCCTTGGCGATTTCGGCGGAGTTGTCGGCATAGATGCAGATGCTCGCCAGATCGCTCCTCACCATCCCCCGCATGACCTTCGGCGCATAGATATTGCTGAGCCCGAGCCGCACCGAATGATCCTCCGACGAGGTGCCGCGCAGACGCAGCAACTGGTCGTTGGCCTCGAGAATCTTGCGCGCCTGGGTGAGCACCAGCTTGCCGAGTTCGGTGGTCGCCGAGCCGTTGGCAGATTTCTGGAAGATGCTGCCGCCGACCGCGTGTTCGATGCGCTTGATCTGCGAACTGATGGCGGGCTGGCTGAGGCCGAGCAGCTTGGCCGCCTTGGTGATGCTGCCGACTTCCGAGATGCCCACCACCGAGCGCATGATCTCGGTGGGAATGTTGAGGTGCTGATATCGTCGATGCATCGCATGTGGTCCTTTGAGACCGGCGATCCGCGCGGCGACACGCAAGCGTGTGAACGCCACAGCAAAGGGACCGCGCACGGACGGGATCGTCACGCGCAGATTGCTCTCAGATGTTTTGATCAGGCAATCGAAGTCGACTGCCTGCTGAGGTTGTATCGATCTATTTTTGCGCGCGTCAATCTTTTTGATACGACGCGCGCCGAAAATCGAACAAACCATCAAGCATGAGAAGGATTGGTACGGCCCTACCATGCTCGCGCGCAGATGAGGTGTCGTATCGTCGCGTCAGATGACGGGAAAGTTCGTGCCATTCGCATCGATGAATCATCGAAACCGATTCGACGATCAAAATTGCACAATGCGACAGGCGTCGCTGCGCGCGCGTCTATGCGACTCGCGCTGCGCTTAGCCGATGCGATTGACGTCAGGCGAATTGCAAATGCGCCGCGATCAGGCGGCGACAACGACCCGATCGAACGAAGTGCCGGTCAGTTCGGCGGACACGTCCCACAGCCGCGCGGCGACCGCGACATCCCGCGCCTGCGGCATGATCTTCGCGGGCGCCGGCGGCCCCCTCAATTCGAAGAACCCGTTCGGCCCGTAATAGCCCGCCTTCTGCGCCTGCGGCGAGGTCGCCGCGAACAAAGTCGGCAAGGCGCCGGCAGCGGCGGAATGGCTCATCGGACGCAGCAACCGGGCAGCCAGGGCCAGCAATCCCTTGTTGCCGGGGCCGTTGGTCATCAGGTCCGTGAGCGCATAGCCGGGATGTGCGGCGTTGCTCATCAAGCTCCATCCCGCAGCATCGCTGCGACGCTGCAGCTCGAGCGCGAACATGAGCATCGCCAGCTTCGACTGATTGTATGCCTTCTGGGGCGAATAGGTTTTCGCGCCCTGCAAATCGTCGAAATCGATCGTGCCGGTGCGGTGCGCGAGGCTGCTGAGATTGATCACGCGCGGCGCGGGGGAAAGGCGAAGCATCGGCAGCAAATGCGCCGTGAGCGCGTAGTGGCCGAGATAATTGGTGCCGAACTGCATCTCGAAGCCATCGGCGGTGATCCGCCGCGACGGCAGCGCCATCACGCCGGCATTGTTGATGAGCAGGTCGAGCGAGGCGTGAAGGCGCGCGAACCGCGCGGCGAAACGGGCCACGGAAGCGAGGCTGGCGAGATCGAGCGTTTCATAACTGATGAGGGCTTCCGGATGCCGGGCACAGATCGCCTCGAGCGCGCGGCTGCCCTTGGCATCATTGCGGCCGGTCAGCACCACCTCGGCGCCGGCACCGGCCAGCGCCAGCGCCGTCTCGTAGCCGAGACCACCGGTGGCGCCAGTGATGACGACGACCCTGCCCGCCAGCGGCGGAATGTCGGCGATGCTCCAGTCGGTCATTGTCGTCTCCCCGCATGCGCCCCGGTGATGCGGGGCGCAGACATAAATGTGCACTCAGTGCATATTTGCAATAGGTGCATCGCCGCATTATCCTGATCCCGATGAGCACGGCCAAACCGCTGAAATCAAAACCGAAAACCACGGCGACCCGGCCTCCCTCCGCGGACGGCCTGCGCGAGCGCAAGCGCCGGCAGACCCGGGAACGGTTGACCCGGGTGGCCATCGAGCTGTTTCTGGCCCGCGGCTTCGAGGCCACCACGCTGGACGACATCGCCGCCGCGGCGGAGATCTCGCGCCGCAGCTTCTTCCATTACTTCGCGTCGAAGGAAGACGTGGTGCTGGCCTGGCAGGACCGCAGCACCGACGCGCTGATCGCGGCGATCGCCGAGCGGCCCGCCGACGAGCCGATGCTGACAGCGGCGGAGAACGCCATCCTGGCGATGGCGCGGCAGCTCAAGCCCGACGAGGCCATCGCCCTGGCGCGACTGAAGCGCGACACGCCGGCGCTGCAGGCGCGCGAGCAAGTCAAGTACGAGAAGATGGAGCGCGCCATGGCGGCGGCGCTCGGCAGGCGCGCCAGCGACAAGGCTGGGCAGGCGCGCGCCCGGCTGGTGGCGATGATCACCACCGGCGCCATCCGCCTCGCCAGCGAGACCTGGCTGGCGCAGGACGCCCATGAAAGGCCCGAAGCGCTGGTCAGGCGCACCTTCAAGAGCATAAGGGCGGTTCTCGACGAACCGCCCGCACGCAGGGCGAAGAGTTAGTGCCCGACGCCGAATTGGAGTCGATAGTGCCGCATGCCAGGAATTGCTCTCTCCCGCCTGCGGGAGAGAGCAAGGATCAACCGCCAGCTCAGCCCTTGATGAAGGCCAGCAGGTCGGCGTTGATGACTTCGGCCTGGGTGGTGATCATGCCGTGCGGAAAATCCTTGTAGGTCTTCAGCGTGCCGTTCTTCAGCAGCTTTGCCGACAGCGGACCGGCATCGGCATAGGGCACGATCTGGTCGTCTTCGCTGTGCATCACCAGCACCGGCACCGTGATCTTCCTGAGATCCTCGGTGAAGTCGGTCTGCGAGAAGGCGACGACGCCGTCGTAGTGCGCCTTGGCGCCGCCCATCATGCCCTGCCGCCACCAGTTGGCGATGACGCCCTCGATCGCCGTGACGCCCGGCCGGTTGAAGCCGTAGAACGGCCCCTCCGGCAGATCACGATAGAATTTTGCGCGGTTGGCGGCGAGCTGGGCCTGCAGCCCGTCGAACACCTCCTTCGGCAGCCCGCCGGGATTAGCGGGGGTCTTCACCATCAGCGGCGGCACCGCGCTGATGATCGCCGCCCTGGCAACGCGGCTCTCGCCGTGGCGCGCGATGTAATGCACGACCTCGCCGCCGCCGGTGGAGTGGCCGACGTGAATCGCGTCCTTCAGGTCGAGATGCGCCGTCACCGCTGCGAGATCGTCGGCGTAGTGATCCATGTCATGACCGTCCCCGACCTGGCTGGAACGGCCGTGGCCGCGACGGTCATGGGCGATCACGCGAAAACCCTTGCTCAGGAAAAACAGCAATTGCGGATCCCAGTCGTCCGCCGACAGCGGCCAGCCATGGCTGAACACGATGGGCTGCCCGGTGCCCCAGTCCTTGTAGAAGATTTCGACGCCGTCCTTGGTGGTGACAAATGGCATGCAGCGGCCTTTCCTTGCTCGGTAAATGGGTGGATGGGGCAGCGACGCGCCGCAGCGGCGCGCCGTTACAGCGCGGGGATCAGAAAGCAATCACCGCGGGCGGGCGGAATTTTCTCACCGCGGCGACGATAGCGGCGACGAATAACACCAGCACGACACCCTGCACGATGGCGAAGGGCGGTTCAGACGGCGGCACGCTCGGCGCCAGCGCATGCAGCGGGCCGACCTTGAGGAAGCTCTGGATGACCAGCACGAAGACGTTGAGATACAGCGAGATCATCGCGGTCAGCACATAGATCCAGCGCCACGAACCGGCGAGATCCTTGCTGTAGAGCGCAAAGCACGCGATCGCCAGCAGCACCAGCGACAGAATGCCGACCATGTGCGAGGGCAGCAGTTGGGTGAAGGGAAACAGGAAACCGGTGACGCTGGTCAGGATGGTGGTGACCAGAAACAGCGCGGTCATGCCGCCCATGCGGTTGGAGCCGAACAGGCCGTACAGGACGACGAGACCGGAGACGATGCCGACCAGGCTGATGATGACATGCAGCAGCGTGAATGTTGCCAGACTCATACCGAGAACCATGATGCGCCCCCTTTCGAAATACATCCTAATGGTACCGGACGAGTTCCGGATTGGCCATATGCGTAGGGCGCAGGCGACGCATCACTTGCGTGCGAACTGATCAAGAAATGTTGAGCGTCATGCCTTATTTTCTCGCAGGCGCGCGCCCTACCGGTTGAGAAACTCGACCAGCCTGGGGATGACCTGATCCGGCGCTTCCTCCATCAGCCAGTGGCCAGAGCCCTTCACGATGACGCCTTCGACATTGCTCGCCACCAGACGGCCCTGCTCGATGAGGAATGAGCCGCCGGCCTTTTCGCCTGATAGCACCAGCATCGGCATCGGCAATTTCACCCTGGCGAAGTCCGCGAAGTCGGCGGCGTCCTTCTCGAAGGCGCGAAACACCTCGAAGCCGGCCGCCATATGGCCGGGCCTGGCATAGGCCTTGGCGTAGAACACGCGATCGGCCTCAGGCACCGACTTGTTCGGGTCGGCGGCGAAATCGTTCCAGAAATGTTCGAGATAGATGCGTTCGCGCCCGGCGACCAGCGCCAGCGGCGTCTTGCCGTAGAAGTGGAAGTGCCAGAGATCGCGCAGCAGCCAGACATGGGTCCAGTCGCCGACGCCGGGCAGGAAGGCATCCATCAGCGCGATGCGATCGACCTCGGCGGGATATTGCGCCGCATAGGCATAGGCCACCATCAGCCCGATATCGTGCCCGACGATTCTGACCTTTGGATATTTCAGGCCGGTGACGAGGGCGTGAATGTCGCGTGCCATCGCCGCCTTGGTGTAGCCGTCGGCGGGCGCGGCGGACGCGCCGAAGCCGCGCAGGTCCGGCGCGATCACCGTATGATTGGCGGCGAGTTTGGCGATCAGCGGCAGCCACATGTGGCTGGTCTCGGCATAGCCATGCAGCAGCACGACCGGATCGCCCTTGCCGGCGATCAGGTAATGCAGCCGGACGCCGTTGGCCTCGGCGAACCGACTCTGCGGCGCCTGCGCCCACGACCCGACGGCGGACAGCACGAGCGTGACAGCAGCAATCAGCACAGCCCACATCGATCTGGCTACAATTTTCATAAGGCCCTTCGCGATACATCAGTCGCCGCGATTGTGGTATCACTCTCATGGAGAGTCACGCCGAAATTTGCCGCAGCGGCGCCCGTTCGATGTCAGTAGTAGCGCGGGATCGGACCGTTGTGCGGCGTCTTGCGGTCCGACAGGTCGAACATCACCTCGTCGACATAGCACCAGCCCCAGCCTTCCGGCGGATCGTAGCCTTCGATGATCGGGTGCTGCGTGGCATGAAAATGCTTGGTTGCATGCCGGTTCGGCGAATCGTCGCAGCAGCCGACATGGCCGCAGCTGCGGCAGATGCGCAGATGCAGCCAAACGCTGCCGCTCTTCAGGCATTCCTCGCAACCGAGCGCGCTGGGCGTGACGTCGCGAATGTTCTTTAGATGCAGGCAGGGTTTGGCCACGGTCATCTCTCCGTTCGGGTCTGGCGCTCAAACTTCCTTGGTGTCGAACATCAGCAGATCGGCGCCGCCGCTGGCGAAGTTCGGCAGGTCGCCCGCCGCGGCCTGGCCCTCGGCGCTGCCGAGGCCGGTCTGGATCGCCGCCATGCTGTCGAAGGTCAGCGTCGCCACCAGATGGATGCCGGACGGCCCGGCCGGCGTGGCGACGGCGCCCTGGCTAACCTCGTACTTCTTGAGCCCGGGAATTTTCCTGGCCAGCGGGATATGTGTCTGCGCGTAGTACTTGTCGAAAGCGGCGGGATCGGTCGGCGTCTTGTAGAGCACCACGAGCTGGGCCATTGCATTCCTCCGGATTGTTTTTTTGAACGTCGCAACCGGTATCCTAGAGCGCCGGTTTTGCCGTGTCGCCGAGAAATCCGTGCAGCGCCGCCACCACCTGGGCGCCCTCGCCGATGGCGCCGCCGACCCGCTTGACGGAGCCCGAGCGGACGTCGCCCACCGCAAACACGCCAGGCACCGAGGTTTCCAGCGCCGGCACCGCCCCGCCCTCGACCGTCACGCCGGTCACCACGAAGCCGCCGCGGTCGAGCGCCACGCCGCAGCCGTCGAGCCAGCCGGTGGCCGGATCGGCGCCAACGAACAGGAACAGGTTGCGGATCTCCATGGCCTGCTCGTCGCCGGACAGCCGGCTGCGCGTGCGCACGCCCGTCAACCCGGACTCCGGCTGGCCCTCGAGCCCGACCACCTCGGTGTTGAACACCAGTTCGATGTTCGGCGTCGCCTCGATGCGCTCGATCAGGTAGCGCGACATGCTGGCGCCGAGGCCGCCGCCGCGGATCACCATGTGCACGCGGGCGGCATGGGCGGCGAGAAACACGGCGGCCTGCCCCGCCGAATTGCCGGCGCCGACCAGGACGATCTCCTGCTCCTTGCACAGCCGCGCCTCGATCGGCGAGGCCCAGTACCAGACGCCGCGGCCCTCGAAATCGGCAAGACGGGCGACGTCCGGGCGGCGGTAGCGCGCACCCGACGCTACCACGATGGATCTGGCGCGCAGCTCCTCGCCATCGTCGAGCGCCAGCGCGAAGGCGCCGTCGTCGCGGCCGCACTCCAGCGACTGCACGGTGACGGGAATCATGATGTCGGCGCCGAATTTCTGCGCCTGATTGTAGGCCCGCGCCGTCAGCGCAATGCCGGAGATCCCGGTGGGGAAGCCGAGATAGTTCTCGATGCGGGCGCTGGCGCCAGCCTGGCCGCCGAAGGCGCGGGTATCGCAGACCGCCACCGACAGGCCCTCCGACGCCGCATAGACCGCGGTCGACAGGCCGGCCGGGCCGCTGCCGACCACGGCGACGTCGTAGAGCTTGCCCTTGTCGATATGGCCGATCATGCCCATCGCGCGGGCGAGCTCGGAAACCGTGGGATTTCGCAGCACGGTGCCGTCGGGCACCACCACCAACGGCAGGTCCTGCGGGGTCGGCGTATAGCGCGCAATCAGGTCAGCGGCGTCCTTGTCGGACACCGGATCGAGCAGATGATGCGGATAGCCGTTGCGAGTGAGAAAACCCTCCAGGCGGACCACGTCGGCCGCAGTCGGCGGCCCGATCAGCACCGGCCCGCCGACCCCGCCCTGGATCAGGTTGACCCGGCGCAGGATCAGCGCCCGCATGATGCGCTCGCCGAGATCGGCCTCGGCCACCAGCAGCGCGCGCAGCCGCTCCGGCGGGATCAGCAGGGTTTCGACATCGCCCTCGGCATGGCCGTCGACCAGCGCCACGCGGCCGGACAACTGGCCGATCTCGGCCATGAACTGGCCGGGACCATGCTCCACCACCGGGGTGACATGGCCGAGCCCGTCGCGCTGGGTGACCGCGACATGGCCGGACAGGATCACGAACATGCCGGGGCCGGGTCTGCCGGTCTCGACCAGCCTTTCGCCGTCCCTAAAGCGTGTCACCTCGCCGAAGCGGCGCATCCGCTCGATTTCGGGCGGCGTCAGGGTCGGGAATGTCTGCTCGTAACGCGGATGCGACGCCAGACCGGAGGCCAGACCGGCTGCACCGGCCGCCGTGGAGGATTCCGACATTGAAGTGCCTGCCGTTTCGCTAGTCATGGCCATCCTGATCCATGCTGTCTGAACGCGTGTCACTGGTATCGCTCGCGGAGCCGCCCGCCCCGGCCGGTTCCGGCGGCTGATCGGCGCGGCCACGGGCCTGGAACTTGCGACGCTTCAGATTCGCGCGCAGCGCCTCGCGCAGCCGGTTGTGCCGGGCAGCGACATGCGGGCTTTCGGTCTTGGCATCTGTCTTGGCGTCGGTCATGGCATGGTGCTCGGTCAGGTGACGGCCCGGTGGCCGGTAAATATGCACGGGCTTCGTGCCCGCAACAAACCCGGCGGACGGGCTCGACCTTATCACCAGCCGGGCCTCGGCGCGGCTGCGATACGGCTGGCCGAACCATGGAATTTCGCTGGATCGGGGCCGACCCGCCCCCGAATCCAGCCGCCTGACGCGGATGGTGGCCGTCTCCGCCTGGAGGCTGGCGGATAATGATCCGTTCGAGGGCCGCGGCGCTTGCGTGGCCTGTGAGCATGTGGCAAGGATCGCCCCGCCGAGCAGGTCGCCCATGGCTGATTCCTGCATCCGCACGCTGCCGTAGCTCAGTGGTAGAGCACTCCATTGGTAATGGAGAGGTCCACAGTTCGATCCTGTGTGGCAGCACCATTTGCGCCCCCGAGAATACACAATACAATCAGGTGCTTGGGCCTGTGCGCCGAGGCGATCGATGCGAACGGCCAGACCGGAGCGACGTGCTGCGGTCGGGACGAAGCGGTTGAGCAAAGACTCCGTGCGCGGGGCCGCCACGCAAGCCCGCAGGGTCGCGCGGCTCAGGCGTCACGTCCTGATCTCGTCCTTGAGCCAATCGATGAAGCGGGCGAGATAGCGGGGATCCGCGCGCGACGTCGGGTGGGCGACGTATTTCTCCCCCTTCACGACCAACTCGGGAAAGGGACAGATGAGTCGCCATTCGGGCTGGCCCGGGAAGAACTCCCGCGGCGCCACGATCGAGCCGAGACCTTCGCGGACGGCATGCATCGCAACGAACATGTGGTCGAAACGGTGACCGCCTTCGAAAACATGGTCGCGCAAGCCTGCCTTCTGCAGCCAGGCTTCCCAGTGACCCGGCCGCGTGGCTGACGTGATCAAGGGAAACGCGAGAAGATCCGCGGGATTTTCGATCGGGCTCGTCTGCAGAAGGTCGACGCTGCAGACCGGCGTCAGGTGTTCTTCGAACAACACGGCCGATGCTTTCGCCTGTCCTCCGATCCGTTCGCTGCTGCCGCGCGTGATCAGCAGATCATGCGAGGACACATCCGGCGTCTGTCCCGTCATGCGCGTGGAGATCCAGACCGCCACGTCGGGATGCGCTTTCTCGAACCGTTTGAGCCGCGGCATGAGAAAGTACATGGCGAACGTCGACGGCGCCTCGACCGCCAGCACCGCCTTGCCGCGTCGGCGCCGGACGTCGTGGCAGGCGGCTTCGATGTCGCGGAACGACCGGCTCAGCTGCTCCGCCAGAACCCTGCCGTAGGGCGTGAGCGCCACGCTGCGACCCTCGCGCGTAAAGACCTGCTGTCCGAGCCAGAGCTCCAGCAATCGCACCTGCTTGCTCACGGCGCCGTGGGTGACGCCCAGCTCCCTCGCAGCCGCATTCAAGCTGTCGCTGCGCGCGGCGACCGCGAACGCGCGAAGGGCGACGAGCGGCAGTTCGCGTTCTTTCACCATGACCTCCGTGTGACGGCAGCATCAAACTGCGTCACTCCATCTACTACTTTTTCTCACGCTTCAGTGCGTTTTATTCGATAGTTTCTCACATCACGACGACCTATCACGCCGATCATCGGCCGCCGCAACAGGCGGCTCCCAACATCGGATGACATCATGACGACCCCTTCTCCATTCGCCATGGCGCAGACTTTGGTCGAGGCCAACGGGCGCAGCTATGCCGTGCCGCAACGGCCTGTGGTCGTGATTTGTCTCGACGGCTTCGACCCCGAATACCTGAAGCGCGGAATTGCCGACGGCGTGCTTCCGACCATCGCTGCGTTCAAGTCGGGAGGCTATATCGGTACGGCGCTGGCCACGGTGCCGACCACCACCAACACCAACAACACGTCGATCGTCACCGGCGTGTCCCCCGCCATCCACGGCATCAACGGCAACTACTATCTCGATGCCGAAACCGGCGAAGAGATCATGGTCACGGATGCCAGGCGGCTGCGCTGCGGCACCATCCTGGGAGCCATGAGCAAGGCGGGCGTACAGACCGCGGTATTCACTGCCAAGGACAAGCTCCTGAAGGTGCTGGCCTACGAGATGGACGGGATCTCCTTCTCGTCCGAACACCCGAACGCCGCCGATCTCACTGCGCTCGGCTTTGCCGGCGGTGAAGAGATGGTGGGCCGCGCCAAGCCGGATCAATATTCCGCCGACCTCTCGCTGTTCGCGCTCGACGCGGGCATCAGGCTGCTGGAGATCTCCAAGCCGCAACTGATCTATCTGTCGACCTCGGACTATGTGCAGCACAAATACAAGCCGGGTGACGTGGAATCGAATGCCTTCCACTCAGCGGTCGACAGCCGCATTGCGCGCCTGATCGAACTCGGTGCGACCGTCGCCCTGACCGCCGATCATGGCATGGCCGACAAGTCGGGTGAGGATGGACGGCCGAACGTCGTCTATCTCGAGGACGCCCTGAACGACAAGTTCGGTGCCGGCGCGGTGCGCGTGATCTGCCCGATCGCCGATCCGTTCGTTCGGCATCACGGCGCCCTCGGGGGATTCGTGCGCGTCCACGTCCTCGGCGCCGGCGACATCAAAGCCATGATGACCTATGCGCGGTCGCTGCCTGGCGTGGAACTCGTCCTTGACCGCGCCACAGTGTGCGAACGCTACCAGTTGCCGCCGGATCGCGAGGGTGACTTCGCGGTGTTCACCGATCGCGGCACCGCGGTGGGCGCGCGGCGCGAGGACCACGACCTGTCGGCCCTCGGCAATCACCGCTTGCGCTCGCATGGCGGGCTTGGCGAGCAACGCGTGCCCTTTGTGGTGTCGCGCCCGCTGAAGCGCGACTACCGGGAGCGCGCGGAAACCGGCGTGCTGCGCAACTACGACATCTTCGACTTCGCCCTGAACGGCGTCGAATAATCCCTTTATCCGCAGGTCAAAGGAGAACAGAGATGCGTGCACTTCGCATTGGCTTGATGGCGCTCGCCATCACCGCGGCCGGTCCGGGAGCCGGCCATGCCGAGACGTCGGTGACGGGGACCGGGTCGGCCTTCGCCGCTCCGATCTACCTCAAATGGGCAGAGCAGCAGAGATCGGCCACCGGTCTTGCGATCAACTATCAACCTTCGGGATCGTCGGTCGGACAGCTGCAGGTCCTCAGAGGCCTGACAGATTTCGGAGCTTCGGACGTCCCCATGGACGACAGCAAGCTCAGGGAGGGAGACATCCTGCAGTTTCCCACCGTCGCCGGCGGCTATGCGGTCGTGGTCAACATCCCCGGCGTCGCGCCCGGCAAGCTCCGGCTCACGGCGCCTGTCCTTGCCGACATCTTCTTGGGCGGCATCAAGTCGTGGGATGACGAGCGGATCGGACGACTCAATCCCGGTCTGACCTTGCCCAAGCTGGCGATTTCGCTGCTCTATCATGCCGGTGGATCGGGTGGCACCTACGCGATCTCCCGGTATCTGTCCAAGAACAGCGACGCCTGGCGAGACAGGATGGGGACCGGCATGACCCTCAACTGGCCGGTCGGAGCCGGCGTCAAGGGCAGCTACGGTGCAGCTTCGACCGTGCCGATGACGTCCGGCGGGATCGGCTATGCCGAACTCTCCTATGTGGTTGCCAACAATCTCGCGACCGTCCAGTTGCAGAACAGGGCCGGCCGGTTCGTCCTTCCGAACGGAGAGACGTTCGCGGCGGCCGCTGAGCATGGCGACTGGTCCGTGCTGAATTACGCCGTGGATCTCACCGACATGCCGGGTGAACAAAGCTGGCCGATCGTCACTGCCACCTTTGTCCTCATCCCCAGAAGCCCGGCCAAGGCCGCCACCTCGACCGCAGCCCTGCAATTCTTCACATGGGCCCTGGTGAACGGCGACGGCACGGCGCGGTCGATGCAGTTCGTCCCTCTGCCCAGCGAGGTCAAAACAGGGATCATCAGGAAGATCGCGCCTTGAACGGCAAGACGGTACCGGGCGAGGGATCGCCAGGGGGTGTCTGCACCGACGGCCTGAGGCGGGGCAGCAAGGATCCGTCCCCCGCCGCTTCAGCCGTTAGAATTTATGACAAATAAAGTGTTAGCGCCGCGGCAGCGCTCGCGCGGCCATTTACGGTGCCTGAATACCTCAAAAATGCCGAATTGCGGCTGAAATGAGATCTCATTAGGGCGGCATTGAGCATCAAAAAATCGTGGTTTGTCAGATGGTTCGGTTCTCGCCGGCTGTGGCCTATGGGTGACAGTATTTGATGCGAAAGCTGTCTACATCCACGCCATGGACGGAGCCGACGCGCGGCTCATCTGAAATAATTTCTGGAGAAAATAAAATGAAGAACTTCCTTCTCGGTACTGTGGCCCTGATCGCTCTCGGCGCGACTGTGCCTGCACTTGCTGCCGATCTCGCCGCTCGCCCCTACACCAAGGCACCGGCCTACGTTGCTGCCCCGATCTACAACTGGACCGGCTTCTACATCGGCGGCCACATCGGCGGCGCGTTCGCCGGCAACAACGGCTTCACCGGTGTTTCCAGCAGCAGCAGCGACGGCCAGTTCATGGGCGGCGTTCAGGGCGGCTACGACTACCAGTTCGCCCAGAACTGGGTGCTCGGTATCGAAGCTCAGTACTCCTGGCTCGGCAACAGCACCAACAATGTCGTGTTCCCGGCTCCGAACGCCGCTTACACCTACGGCAGCAACCTGAAGGGCATCGGCTCTGTGACCGGCCGTCTCGGCTACACCTGGGGTCCGGCATTGCTGTACGTCAAGGGTGGTTACGCCTTCGCCGATCTCAACCGCACCGTTACCGGACCGACCGCTGTCATCATCGATGGCAACAAGGACGGCTACACCGTCGGCGCTGGCCTGGAATACCTGTTCACCCAGAACTGGTCGGGCAAGATCGAGTACCAGTACTACGACTTCGGCAAGACCACTTTCGCAAGTGCTCCGCTGGCTCAGTACGGTTCGACCCGCAACGACGAGCACACCGTCAAGGCAGGCCTGAACTACCGCTTCAACCTCGGTGGTCCGATCCTCGCAAAGTATTGATCTTCGTCTGATTTCAGACTTGGACGAGAAAAGGCCGGCGCTTGCGCCGGCCTTTTTTTGTTTCTCCAGCCCGCCGGATACGGTATCCGGTTCCGCTTTGTTAACCCGGTACATCGATACTCAACGCCGCGATCGTCTGCGCAGCAGGAGACGTGCGGGAGAGTGAATCAATGGCGTTGACGGTTGGCATCGGCAAATTTGCGCGAATCGGCGTTTCGCGACCGCGCTGGGGTATTCGCGGCAGTTTGTTTGCGGCCTTTGCGGTGATCGCCGGCATGGCAATCCTGATCAGCGCGGGCGCCGGAATCATCCTTGGCCAGCTCGGCGGGATGATGACCGACCTCAGCGGACGGGACATCCCGCGCCTTGCCGCCAGTCTGGAACTGGCTACCGCCAGCGAAAGCCTGGCCAGCCAGGGGCCGACCTTGCTGGCCTCCAACAGCGCCGACGTGCTGAAGGAACGCGCACAAAAGATGCGCGAAACCCACAAGATCGCCGTCGAAAGACTCGGCGCCATCGGCGCCCTCGGTGCCGACAAGGCCGTGGTGTCGGAACTCGGCGACACCGTGAAGAATATCGGCGACACCATCCAGAGCCTGACCGCTGCGGCCCAGGAGCGGCTCGACGCCACCGCCCAGCACCAGAAATTCTATGAAGAGCTGCGCGAAGCCGAAACGCTGTTCGTGTCGATGTCGGCGCCGGCGCAGATGGACGCCCAGGGCGGCATGACCGCTGCGCTGAACTCGGCCAACTTTTCGCGCGACCAGGCCGCCGAGACGGCCCGGACCATTGAACAGGTCGGCGATATCATCGCCAGCACCAACCTGATCGCTTCGGACCTGATGTCGGCGCTTTCGGTCGGCACGCCGGACGCACTCGCGCCGATCGAGCGAACCTTCAAGGCGGGTGAGCGACGTGTGAAATCGATGCTCGATGCCGTCGCCAAGGTCGGCGGCGCCGACGACCTGAAGGAATCCGCGCTGAAACTGCTGGCGCTGGGCAGCGGCAAGACCAACGTCTTCAAGGTCCGTCAGAAGGAACTCGATGCCATCGAATACGGCCAGCTGATCCTCGACGAGACCCGCAAGCTCAATCTCGGCCTTGGCATCAGCGTGAAGGCGCTGGTCGACCACGTCCGCGATGAGACCGAATCGGCCACTTCGCAGGCCCGCCAGACCATCTCGCTGGCCACCAAGATCATGCTTGGCCTTGGCGGACTGACGCTGATCGGATCCGCACTGTTCGTGTGGCTGTATGTCGGTCGCAACATCCTGCGCCGCATCGCGCAACTGCAGGGCGCCATGCAGCTGCTCTCCAGCGGCGACCTCGAAACCGAGATCGCGCGCAGCCGCCAGCAGGACGAGATCGCAGCGATGGCCAATTCGCTGGAAATCTTTCGCGAAAGCATGATCAACGCCCGCGCGCTGACCGCCGACCAGGACCAGGACCGCATCGCCAAGGCCGAACGCGCCTCGCGCATCGAAGCCCGCATCGTCGATTTCGAAGCCACGGTGCGCGCGGCGCTGGACAAGCTGCAGAGTTCGGCCAATTCCATGCAGGGCACAGCGCAAAGCATGTCGGCAACTGCCGACCGCTCCAGCACGCTGGTCAGCGCGGTGGCGTCCGCTGCAGAGGAAACATCGGTCAACGTGCAGACCGTCTCGGCCGGCACCGAGCAATTGTCGTCGTCGATCTCGGAAATCAGCCGCCGGGTGGTGAGTTCCGCGCAGATCGCTGCCAAGGCCGTCAGCGAGGCCGGCGAAACCGATGCCACAATGCGGGGGCTCGCCGACAACGCCAACCGCATCAGCGTCGTCATCGACCTGATCCAGACCATTGCCTCGCAGACCAACCTGCTGGCGCTCAACGCCACCATCGAGGCGGCGCGCGCCGGCGATGCCGGCCGCGGCTTTGCCGTGGTGGCCTCCGAGGTGAAGGGACTGGCCAACCAGACCGCGAAAGCCACCGACGAAATCCGCGCGCAGATCGCGGCCATGCAGCAGGTCACCGCCTCCGCGGTCGGCGCCATCCGCAACATCGGCCAGACCATCGGCGAGATCAACGATGTCAGCGCTGCGATCGCCGCCGCGGTCGAGCAGCAGGGTTCGGCAACCCGCGAGATTGCCCGCAACATCCAGCACGCCGCCGGCGGCACCAGCGAGGTATCGAGCAACATCGTCGGCGTCAGCCAGGCGGCGCTCGAGGCCGGTTCGGCCGCCAACGAGGTCCTCGGCGCATCGGGCGAGTTGCGCCGCGAGGCCGATATCCTGCGCGCTGAAATCGACGCATTTCTGTCCAACATTCGCGCTGCCTAGCAAGCGCCGTCCTGCATGGCTGCAATCGGCAGCCGTTGCTTGTTTCGGCCGCCGAATTCATGAACAGCTGCGACACCCATTGACCTTCGGCATGGCCGAAGCACGAGGATTCCCCATGAGCGCATTCTCCGTTGTCCGGAACGGCCGCATCGACGGCGTGCAACATCCCCGCCACGACTGGCAGCGCGCCGAAGCACAGGCGCTGTACGACCTGCCGTTCGCCGACCTGATGTTCCAGGCGCAAGGCGTTCACCGCGGCAACTTCGATCCGAATCACGTGGAGACCGCGAGCCTGCTCAGCATCAAGACCGGCGGCTGTCCGGAAGATTGCGGCTACTGCTCGCAAAGCGCGCATTACGACACCGACGTCAAGGCCACCAGGCTGATGGATCGCGACGCGGTGGTCGCCTCCGCGCAACGCGCCAAGGATTCGGGAGCCAGCCGGTTCTGCATGGCCGCCGCATGGCGCAACCCCAAGGACAAGGATCTCGACCGGGTCTGCGACATGGTCAGCGCGGTGAAAGGCCTGGGCCTCGAGACCTGCGCCACCCTCGGCATGATCACCGAGGACCAGGCGCAGCGGCTGCAGAGCGCCGGGCTCGATTTCTACAATCACAACATCGACACCTCGCGCGAATTCTACAGCCGAATCATCTCCACGCGCACGATGGAAGACCGCATCGAGACGCTGGCCAATGCGCGCCACGCCGGGTTGAAGGTGTGCTGCGGCGGCATCATCGGCATGGGCGAGCAGGTCGAGGACCGCCTCGGCATGCTGGTGCTGCTGGCCAACCTGCCGAACCATCCGGAGAGCGTACCGATCAACCTGTGGAACGAGGTCAGGGGCGTACCGGTCAACGCTACTGCGGAGCGCGCCGATCCGATCGCGCTGGCGCGCATGATCGCGGTGGCGCGCATCATGATGCCGAAAAGCGTGGTGCGGCTGTCGGCGGGCCGCCAGTACATGTCGGACGAGTTGCAGGCGTTGTGCTTTCTCGTCGGGGCCAATTCGATCTTCATCGGCGACGTGCTGCTGACCACGAAGAACCCGCAGACCACCCGCGACGTCGAGCTGCTCGATCGCCTCGGCATCACATCGGCGCTCGACGACGTCCGGCTTGAACCGACGGGCATCGAGCCGCCGGCGGTAGCCGAGTCGGGCGCCGCCGGCTGACCGCCACACGGGATATTGCAGCCGGCGCCGGCCCACAATTCGGCTGGCGCCGCGCAGCTTGTCCCGCTAAGCCGGTGCAAAGACATTGCGACAGAAGCCATGCATACAAAAACAGACGCGATTCCCAGCCTGACCGACGGCCTCCAGTATCCCTGGGAGTCGCATCCCGGACCGGATCAGGTGGTTGAGATCGCCCCGGGAGTGCTGTGGATCCGGCTCGATCTGCCGTTCCGTCTCAACCATGTGAACATCTACCTGCTCGCCGATGGCGACGGCTGGGCGATGGTCGATACCGGCATCGGCAACGAGGCCACCATCGCGGCCTGGACCGCGCTGTTCGACGGACCGCTGGCCGGCAAGACCATCAGCAAGGTGATCGTCACCCATGCCCATCCCGACCATGTCGGCCAGGCCGGCTGGATGGTCCAGCGTTTCAACTGTCCGTTCTACATGTCCCAGGTCGAGTACCTGCAGGGCGTCTATCACCAGAACCGCCGCACCGCAGAACGGCTGGTCAATTCGCGGCTGTTCTTCCGGCGCCACGGCATGGACGAGGACATCACCGAGCAACTGCTCGGCCGCGGCCAGGATTACCTGAAGAAGACCGTGCCGCTGCCCGCCGCCTATCGCCGGCTGTCCGATGGCGACGACTTCACCATCGGGACGCGCACGTTCCGCGTCCTCACCGGCGCCGGCCATTCGCCTGACCAGGTCATGCTGTATTGCGCCGCCGACGCCCTGTTTCTGTCCGCCGATCAGGTGCTGAGCAAGATCTCGCCCAATGTCAGCGTCTGGGCCCATGAGCCGGATGAGAATTCGCTCGGCGCCTATCTGCACTCGCTCGGGCGTTTGTCCGAAACGCTGCCCGACGACGTGCTGGTGCTGCCCGGCCACGGCGTGCCGTTCCACGGCGTCAAGGTGCGGATCAAGCAGCTCGCCGACCACCATGAAGAGCGCTGCCAGATGATTGCAGCGGCCTGCAAGGACACGCCGATGACCTCGGCGGAGCTGGTCCCCGTCGTCTTCCACAAGCACAAGCTCGATGCGCATCAGACCGGTTTCGCCGCCGGAGAATTGATCGCTCACGTCAATTATATGTTGAACCAGAACCGGCTGACCGTGGTCGAACGTGCAGACGGTATTTTGCGCTTCAAGGCCGCGTGACCCTCTCAGGGGGCCATGCACGGCGCGGCGCAATCCGGCCAGCTGATTGATCTGGCTCAAGATTAGCTGTGCGTTTGCCGCTAGTCTGCCAGCTCGCAACGGGTGCTTGGGAGTGCATTTCAGCTCGACATCAAAGCTGGAAAAGCTCTAAAACGCCCCTACACGCAATGCCTCTGCGCAGGTTCCGTTTCAGGTTTTTCGCGATGGATTACAGCAAGTTCTTCTCTGACGCCCTTGGCCGCCTGCATGACGAGCGGCGCTATCGCGTGTTCGCCGACCTCGAACGGATCGCCGGTCGCTTCCCGCATGCGATCTGGCACGCCCCCAGCGGGGCCCGCAACGTGGTGATCTGGTGCTCCAACGATTACCTCGGCATGGGCCAGCACCCGAAAGTGGTCGGCGCCATGGTCGAGACCGCGACCCGGGTCGGCACCGGCGCTGGCGGCACCCGCAACATCGCCGGCACCCATCATCCGCTGGTCCAGCTTGAAGAAGAACTGGCCGACCTGCACGGCAAGGAAGCGGCCCTCCTGTTCACCTCGGGCTACGTCTCCAACCAGACCGGCATCTCGACCCTCACCAAGCTGATTCCGAACTGCCTGATCCTGTCGGATGCGCTCAACCACAATTCGATGATCGAAGGCATCCGGCAATCCGGCTGCGAACGCGTCGTATTCCGCCACAACGACATCGCCCATCTCGAGGAACTGCTGATCGCAGCCGGTCCCGAGCGGCCGAAGCTGATCGCCTGCGAGAGCCTGTATTCCATGGACGGCGACGTCGCGCCGCTGGCGAAGATCTGCGATCTCGCCGAGAAATATGGCGCGATGACCTATGTGGACGAGGTCCATGCGGTCGGCATGTACGGCCCGCGCGGCGGCGGCATCGCCGAACGCGACGGCGTGATGCATCGCATCGACATTCTCGAAGGCACGCTGGCGAAGGCCTTCGGCTGCCTCGGCGGCTACATCGCCGCCAGCAAGGATATCGTCGACGCGGTGCGTTCCTACGCACCGGGCTTCATCTTCACCACCGCGCTGCCGCCGGCGATCTGCTCGGCAGCCACTGCCGCGATCCGCCATCTCAAGACCTCGAGCTGGGAGCGCGAGCGTCACCAGGACCGCGCCGCACGCGTCAAGGCGATCCTCACCGCCGCCGGCCTGCCGGTGATGTCGAGCGATACGCACATTGTGCCGCTGTTCGTCGGCGATCCCGAGCGCTGCAAGCAGGCCTGCGACCTGCTGCTGGAACAGCACGGCATCTACATCCAGCCGATCAATTACCCCACGGTGCCCAAGGGCGCCGAGCGGCTGCGCATCACGCCGTCGCCCTATCATGACGACGCGCTGATCGATCAGCTTGCCGAAGCCCTGGTTCAGGTGTGGGATCAGCTCGGGCTGCCGCTCAATGCCAAGGCGATGGCGGCGGAATAAGAACCGCTCGAAACTCTGTTGCCCGCATCGACGCGCGAACACCTCTCCCCGCCGGGGAGAGGTGAAGGAGGCCGCCGCGCTTAACTGCGCCCCCACTTCCCTGTCGCTAGCGCCACCGCAACGCGCTAGGTTTCCCTGATGGACGGGCCTACCCGCTCCGCAGGGATCAAGCACGATGCTTCACGACTGGGGCGTGATCGCAGCCGCCTTCGGCTATATCGGATTTCTGTTCTGCGTCGCCAGCTACGGCGACCGCATTGCGCTGTTCCAGCGCGGCCGCGCCGGCGCGCTGATCTATCCGCTGTCGCTGGCAATCTACTGCACGTCATGGACCTTCTTCGGCTCGGTCGGCGTGGCCAGCCGCACCAGCGTCGACTTCCTGGCGATCTATCTCGGCCCGATCCTGATGATCGGCTTCTGCACGCCCATCCTGCGCCGGGTGATCCAGCTGGCGAAATCGCAGAACATCACCTCGATCGCCGACTTCATCGCCGCGCGCTACGGCAAGAGCCAGGCCGTGGCCGCCACTGTTGCGGTGATCGCCATCATCGGCTCGGTTCCCTATATCGCGCTGCAGCTCAAGGCCGTGGCGTCGTCGCTCTCCACCATCCTCGGCGAGGACCAGGCGATCGAGAGCATTCCGATCGTCGGCGACATCGCGCTGATCGTGACCCTCGCCATGGCGGTGTTCGCCGTGTTGTTCGGCACCAGGCAGACCAACGCCACCGAGCACCAGCACGGGCTGATGCTGGCGGTGGCCACCGAATCCATCATCAAGCTGGTGACCTTCATCGCCGCGGGCCTGTTCGTGACGTTCTGGATGTTCAGCCCGGTCGATCTGGTGGAGCGCGCGCTGAAGACGCCGGAGGCGGCGCGGGCCATCGCCTACGTGCCGTCGGTGGGCAACTTCCTCACCATGGTGCTGCTGTCTTTCTGTGCCATCATGCTGCTGCCGCGGCAATTCCACGTCAGCGTGGTGGAGAATTCGGACGACGCCGAGGTCAGCCGCGCAAAATGGCTGTTTCCGCTTTACCTGATTGCCATCAACATCTTCGTGATTCCGATTGCGCTGGCCGGGCTGGTCACCTTCCCGTTCGGCGCCGTCGACAGCGACATGTATGTGCTGGCGCTGCCGATCGAGGCCGGCTCGACCTTCCTCAGCATCGTGGTGTTCATCGGCGGCATGTCGGCGGCCACGGCCATGGTGATCGTCGAATGCGTGGCGCTGGCGGTGATGGTGTCCAACGACCTCGTGATGCCGCTGGTGCTGCAGCGCGGCCCGCATGCGCCGAGCGGCAATGCCGATTTCGGCAACTTCCTGCTCAAGGTCCGGCGCTTTGCGATCTTTGCCATCATGGTGATGGCGTATCTGTATTTCCGCGCGCTCGGCAACACCCAGCTCGCCGCCATCGGCCTGTTGTCCTTCGCGGCCATCGCGCAATTCGCGCCGGCATTTTTCGGCGGCCTGATCTGGCGCCGCGCCACCGCGCGCGGCGCCATGGGCGGCATGCTGGTCGGCTTTGCCGTTTGGGCCTATACGCTGTTCATTCCCAGCTTTCTCGACGGCAACACCGCCGGCATGCTGCTGCTGCAGCATGGTCCGTTCGGCATCGAGGCGTTGCGGCCGCAGGACCTGTTCGGCGCCGACCTGCCGCCGCTGCTGCATGGCACGCTGTGGAGCCTGTCGCTGAACATCCTGACCTACGTCGTGCTGTCGCTGCTGCGGCAGCCGTCATCGATCGAGCGGCTGCAGGCGGAATTATTCGTTCCCAACGCCATGGCGCCGATGACACCGGCATTCCGGCGCTGGCGCTCCACCGTGACGGTGCAGGATATTCTGGGCACCGTGACGCAGTACCTCGGCCCGGAGCGGGCACGGGAGTCCTTCGAGGCCTTCGCCGCCAGCCAGCGCGTCAGCCTCGATCCCGCCGCGCCCGCCGATTTCGAATTGCTGCAGCACGCCGAACACCTGATCGCCTCGTCGATCGGGGCGGCCTCGTCGCGGCTGGTGATGTCGCTGCTGCTGCGCAAGCGCACTGTGTCTGCCAAGGCCGCGCTGAAGCTGCTCGACGATTCCCACGCCGCATTGCATTTCAACCGCGAGATCCTGCAGACCGCGCTCAATCACGTCCGCCAGGGAATCGCCGTATTCAATCCCGAACTGCAGCTGATCTGCTCGAACCGGCAGTTCGGCGAGATTCTCGGCCTGCCGCCGCATATCGTGCAGATCGGCGTTCCGCTGCAGGAAATCCTCGAATTCATCGGCGGCCAGAACGCATCGGGCTTCGGCGACAACGCGACGCTGACGCAGATGCGGCTGATCGCCTACACCACCGAGGGCGAACCCTATCTGGAACGGCTGCCGGACCGCCAGATCGTGATCGAAGTGCGCGCTAACCGGATGCCCGACAGCGGACTGGTGCTGACCTTCTCCGACGTGACGCCGAGCTTCGAGGCCGCCGAGGCGCTGGAGCGCGCCAATGCCACGCTGGAAAAGCGCGTGCGCGACCGCACAGAGGAACTGACGCGGCTGAATTCCGAACTGGCCAGAGCCAAGAGCACGGCGGAAGACGCCAATATCTCGAAGACGCGGTTTCTTGCCGCCGCCAGCCACGACATCCTGCAGCCGCTGAATGCGGCGCGGCTCTACGTGACCAGTCTGGTGGAGCGGCAGAGCGGCGGCGAGGTCGCTCGACTGGTCGAGAACATCGACGATTCCCTGGAAGCCATCGAGGAAATCCTCGGCGCCCTGCTCGACATCTCGCGACTCGACGCCGGCGCCATGAACCCGTCGATCTCCAGTTTCCGGATCGGCGACCTGATGCGCTCGCTGGAGATCGAATACGCGCCGATCGCCCGCGCCCGCGGCGTCGCGCTGGCCTTCGTGCCATGCTCGCTGCCGGTGGAGTCCGACCGCCTGCTGCTGCGCCGGCTGCTGCAGAACCTGATCTCCAACGCCATCAAATACACCCCCCACGGCCGCGTGCTGGTCGGCTGCCGCCGCCGCGGCAAGTCGCTGCAGATCGGCGTTTACGACACCGGCGTGGGCATTCCCGTGCAGAAGCGCGGCGAGATCTTCAAGGAGTTCCACCGGCTCGAACAGGGCGCCCGGATCGCGCGCGGGCTGGGGCTCGGCCTGTCCATCGTCAAGCGCCTCGCCCATGTACTCGATCACGGCATCGCGCTCGACTCCAACCGCAGCGGCGGGTCGTTCTTCTCGGTCACCGTGCCGATCGCCAAGGCAATCAACCATACCACCGCGGTGACATCAGCGACCCCGCTGTCGAAAGCGCCGATGTCCGGCACGCTGGTCGTCTGCATCGAAAACGACGCGGCCATCCTCGACGGCATGAAGACGCTGCTCACGGGATGGGGCGCGGTGGTGGTCGCGGTCGGCGATCCGGAAGCGGCGATCGCGGCAATCGCCGAGATCGAGGCCGCCGGCAAGCGCCTCACCGGACTGCTGGTGGATTATCATCTCGATCGCGGCAACGGCGTCGCCGCGATTCGGGAGATCCGCAGCCGCTTCGGTTCGGGCATTCCGGCGATCCTGATCACCGCCGACCGCAGCCCGCATGTCCGCGAGGCCGCGCGGCAGGAGAAGATCGCCGTGCTCAACAAGCCGGTGAAGCCGGCATCGCTGCGCGCCTTGCTCGGGCAGTGGCGCACCCAGCAGATGATGGCGGCGGAGTAGCTCAGTCCTCATCCTGAGGAGCCACGCCGCTTGGCATGGCGTCTCGAAGGATGGTGATGACATTCATGGTTGGAGACGGCGCAAGAGCGCCTCCTCACCATGAGGGCTGAGTGTATTCGCGGCTATTGCGCCGCCGGCTCGCCCTGGCGCCACTGGTTACCGGCGATCTTGGCCGCGGCAATCACCGCCTGGGTCCGGCTCTCGACGCCGAGCTTCTGCAGGATCGCCGAGACGTGCGCCTTGATGGTGGCTTCGGAGACGCCGAGCTCATAGGCGATCTGCTTGTTGAGCAGACCCTGCGACAGCATCATCAGTACCCGCACCTGCTGCGGCGTCAGCGTCACCAGGCGGTCACGCAGTTTTGTCATCTCGGGATCCGCCGCCGCGGCCATGTCGACATCCGGCGGAATCCAGACGTCGCCATCCATCACCTTGAGGATGGCGTCGCGCAGCGTCTCGACACCGAAGCGCTTTGGAATGAAGCCGGAGGCACCGAAATCCAGCGACTGCCGGATCGTGCCGACATCGTCGCTGGCGGAGACGATCACCACCGGAATCGCGGGATACTGCGCGCGCAGATAGATCAGCCCGGAGAAGCCGCTGATGCCAGGCATCGACAGGTCGAGCAGCACCAGATCGACATCGGCGTCCTGCTCAAGCGCCTTGGTGAGATCGTCGAACGTTCCTGTCTCGTCGATGCGGGCTGCAGGCAGCACGCCCAGCAGCGCCTGCCGCAGTGCACCGCGAAACAGCGGATGATCGTCGGCAACAACGAGGCGCATGGTCGAAGCGGCAGTCATTTAATCCTTGCGACCGGCTGCGAGAATCCGGTGATCGAATTGTGAACATAGGCAAAAGCGACGTCAGGCGCACAAGTGTCCTCTGACCGCCGGCATCTGGCAAGCCTGCAATGTTGCCACGCGGCAAAGCAGTTAACCCGCCTCATTGTGCGTTGCAATATCCCTTGCGCACTGTCCGCCGCCCCGCGGCCTTTGCCGGCAGCAGAGTGCGATGAGCTCGCGCGCCGCAACCCAGAGCCGAAAGTCTTATTGGGACGCGTATCACGGCGGTGTTACTTTGAGGTGGAAGCCAGCTGCATCCCATCCGGCAAGAGACCGGTGCGGCAGGGCGAACCACATCAACGAATTCGGGGAGCGATTCACATGTCAACGATAGCTGCAACATCTCCACGCGCTGCGGGAATGACGAAGGACGAACGCTTCGTCATTCTCGCCTCGTCGCTCGGCACCGTGTTCGAGTGGTACGATTTCTATCTGTACGGATCGCTCGCCAGCATCATCGGCGCGCAGTTCTTCAGCGACTATCCGCCCGCCACCCGCGACATTTTCGCGCTGCTGGCCTTCGCCGCAGGCTTCCTGGTCCGCCCGTTCGGCGCCATCGTGTTCGGTCGCGTCGGCGACATCGTCGGCCGCAAGTACACGTTCCTCGTCACCATCCTGATCATGGGCCTGTCGACCTTCATCGTCGGCCTGCTGCCCAGCGCCAAGACGATCGGCATCGCGGCGCCGATCATCCTGATCGGCCTGCGGCTGCTGCAGGGCCTGGCGCTCGGCGGTGAGTACGGCGGCGCGGCGACCTACGTGGCGGAGCACTCGCCGCCCGGCAAGCGCGGCTACTACACGTCATTCATCCAGACCACGGCAACACTCGGACTGTTCCTGTCGCTGCTGGTGATCCTGTTCACCCGCACGATTCTCGGCGAGGCCGAATTCGCTTCCTGGGGCTGGCGCATTCCGTTCCTGGTCTCGGTGCTGCTGCTCGGCGTTTCGGTCTGGATCCGGCTTCGCCTCAATGAGTCGCCGGTGTTCCAGAAGATGAAGGACGAAGGCAAGGGCTCCAAGGCGCCGCTGACCGAGGCCTTCGCCAACTGGGGCAATGCCAAGCTGGTGCTGATCGCCCTGCTCGGCGGCGTGATGGGCCAGGGCGTGGTCTGGTACACCGGTCAGTTCTACGCGCTGTTCTTCCTTCAATCGATCCTCAAGGTCGATGGCTATACCGCCAACCTGCTGATCGCGTGGTCGCTGCTGCTCGGCACCGGCTTCTTCATCTTCTGGGGCGCGCTGTCGGACAAGATCGGCCGCAAGCCGATCATCCTGGCAGGCTGCCTGATCGCGGCGCTGACCTTCTTCCCGATCTTCCGGATGATCACCTCCAACGCCAATCCGGCGCTGGAAAAGGCCATCGAGACCGTGAAGGTGGAAGTGGTCTCGGATCCCGCGCTGTGCGGCGATCTGTTCAACCCGGTCGGCACCCGTGTGTTCACCGCACCGTGCGACACCGCGCGTGCCTTCCTGGCGGCATCTTCGGTGAAGTACTCCACCTCCTACGGCGCCGCAGGCTCCGGTGTGAAGGTGGTCGTCAACGGCAAGGATGTGCCCTACACCGCGGCGGCCTCCAACCCGGCGGTGCTGGCGGCGGTGCAGGCGGCGGGCTATCCGAAGGCCGGCGACGCGCAGATCGTGAAGATGTCGAACCCGTTCGATATCTTCCGTCCGCAGGTCGCGGCCGTCATCGGCCTGCTGTTCGTGCTGGTGCTGTTCGTGACCATGGTCTACGGCCCGATCGCGGCGATGCTGGTCGAACTGTTCCCGACCCGGATCCGCTATACCTCGATGTCGCTGCCCTACCACATCGGTAACGGCTGGTTCGGCGGACTGCTGCCCGCCACGGCCTTCGCCATCGTGGCCTCGACCGGCGATATCTATGCCGGCCTGTGGTACCCGATCATCTTCGCATCCATCACGGTGGTGATCGGCATCTTCTTCCTGCCGGAAACCAAGGACGTCGACATCAACACCAACTGAGTTTTGTCGGCGGCACGCCGCCGGCCAAAACTTCGGATGATATCAAGCCGGCCGCGGAGCAATCCGCGGCCGGTTTTTTTTGTTTTTTCTTCCCTCTCCCCTTGTGGGAGAGGGTGGCCGCGCGTAGCGCGGACGGGTGAGGGGTACCACAATCTCCCAGCCCAGCCGTACCCCTCATCCGACCGGCCTTCGGCCGGCCACCTTCTCCCACAAGGGGAGAAGGAAGAAGGCCAGCACCTCGCTATCCCACCGCCCCGACAAACTGCAGCACCACCTCGCGGCGATGCGGGCGGCGGCGGTGTTCGATCAGGTAGATCGCCTGCCAGGTGCCCAGCGCCATCCGGCCGGACAACACAGGGACCTGCAGCGAGGTGGCGGTCAGCATGGTGCGGACATGGGCTGGCATGTCGTCGGGGCCCTCGGTGTCGTGGGTCCAGCCGAAATCCTGCGGCGCCAGGCGATCCAGTAACGTCATCAGGTCGGCCAGCACCGAAGGGTCGGCATTCTCCTGGATGGTCAGCGACGCCGATGTGTGGCGGATGAACAGCGTCAGCGCGCCCTCGCGCGCGCCCGCCTCGGCAAGGAATTTCGCGACGTCGGAGGTGAGATCGATGAAGCCGGCGCCCGGCGTCTGCACGGAGAGTATGGACGAGGCGACGGTGTCGGCACGGACGATGGACGGGGCCGAACGCGAAATCGAGCGGGAGGTCATGCGCGCTCAGATCTTGCCGCTGACGTCGCGCTGGATCCGGCCGGCCATGTCGATGAGGCGGCGCCAGGCGTTCTCGATGAAGGCCATCATACGGTCCATGTCGCGGTCGCTGGGCAGCGGGATCTCGAGCTTGCGGGTGCCATCGATGACCTTCGGCTCGGGCTTCTTCAGCGAATCCTGCTTCGGCAGCGGCTCGTCAATCTTGCCGGGCGCGACGGGTTCGCGTGCTGCCAGTTGCGCCTTCAGCGCTTCATTCTCCTTCTGCAGGCGGCCTATTTCGGCATCGAGCGCCGCGCGCTCGTCGGGCATGGCGTAGCAGGCCCAGCCGGTGCCCTTGTCCGTGCAGGTCGAGACCATACCGGTGCGGGTATCGAGCCGGACCACGCCGTCGCCGATGGGCGACAGCGTGTAGCGGCCGTTCTCGATGTCGGGCAGTGCCTGCGCCTGGACGGTGCTGGCGACGCAGGCCAGCGCTGCGGCCAATGCCGCGGATCGCGGGAAACGAGAATGAGAAGATGTCGCGAGGGTCATGGCAATGCTCCCTGGGGAATCGCCCGCCCTGTTCTACACCTCGGCGCGATAGGGCGCGCGGCCGGATTTCAACGCATCGGCCAGCAATTCGATCCGGTCCTGGCCCCAGAACACCTCGCCACCCAGCACATAGGCCGGCGAACCGAACACGTCGGCGGCCAGCGCGTCCTGGCGGTTCTGCTCGTAGATGGCGCCGATGGCGTCGGAGCCGGCGCGCTCCACCAGTTGCAGGCCGGGCAGCCCGGACTCATCGGCAAGCTTCGTCAGCACCGCGGGATCGGACAGGTCGAGCTGCTCCTCCCACACCGCCGGAAAGGCGCGGCGCAGCAGGGCATCGGGATCGAAGCCGGCCTCGATCGCCGCAACCACCACACCGTCGGGCAGTCTCGCGTCGAACGGCCAGTGCTTCGGCTGCAGATGGAAGTCGAGGCCGCGCTTGGCGCGCCAGCGCTGCAATTCCAGCATCCGGTAGCGCTGCCGTACCGGGTGGCGCTTGCCGAGCGGCAATCCGCCGGTCTCCGCGAACAGTTCGCCGAGAAATACCGGCTTGTGATTCACCTTGAGATCGTAAGTGGTTACCAGGTCCCGGAACAGCTTGTGGCCGATATAGGCCCAGGGTGACGGCAGTGAAAAGTAGTAGTCGATCTCACGGGACATGCGGTCTCCAGGCCGGGATGATTGGCAAAGCGCCGGCATCGGAACAGAGCGCATCGGATGGCGCAAGACAGATCACTGTAAAACTCACTGTGCAGTGCGGCGATCGCACGCAGCGGGTTGAGATTTTTCCCAATAAAATCAAGCAAATCAACGTGCTAAGCGACGATCAGCTAATCTTGACTTGGCAGGATGTGCTAAGTATGGTCCGCCCGGCTTTGAAGGGTAACGGGGCGTTATTTCCAGCAATTGCAGCGTTTTTTCGGGTGTCGAGAGCATGACCGACGACACACGGGACAATGATGGCGGGAGCGGAAGTGGCGGCAAACCGCCTCCCGACGAAGCTGCGCTTTCCGCAAGGCTCGGAAGTCTGCACCAGCGATTGTCCAGAATTCAGGATGACCGCAAAGTTCAGACTGACCAATCCGAAACTGGAAGCGGAAACGCACAGTCCAGGGCTTCGGCCATGGCGGTGGGTCTCCGTCTCTCATCGGAACTGGTTGCGGGCGTTGTCGTCGGCACGATCCTGGGCTGGGGCCTGGATCATCTGCTGCCGACCTCGCCCTGGGGGCTGATCGTGTTCATGCTGCTCGGCTTTGTCGCCGGCGTGATCAACGTGATGCGCTCGGCCGGCGTCGGGCGAACGCCATAAATTTCGCGCGCAGTCTTGCGCAGCGTTTCAACCGCCGGGCTCCCCGGCAGAGATGCCGGACACTCCGGCAGAGATGAAAGACCGCGTTGGATGGCCGATCCGATCCATCAATTTGAGATCCACAAGATCTTCACCCTGGGCCACATCGGCAACCAGGAAATCGCCTTCACCAATTCGTCGGCCTACATGTTCGGCGCCGTGGCGCTGGTGTCGGTTCTGATGATCGGCGGCAGCGCCGGTCGGGCGTTGATCCCGAACCGCTTCCAGTCGGTCGCGGAGCTTTCCTACGAATTCGTGTCGGGTACCGTGCGCAGCAGCATCGGCGAAGAGGGAATGAAGTTCTTCCCGTTCGTGTTCTCGCTGTTCATGTTCATCCTGACGGCCAACCTGATCGGCATTATCCCCTACACCTTCACCGTTACCAGCCATCTGATCGTCGCCGTGGCGCTGGCGCTGATGGTATTTCTGACGGTGCTGCTCTACGGCCTCTACAAGAACGGCCTCGGCTTCTTCAAGCTGTTCGTGCCGCACGGCATTCCGATCTACATCCTGCCGCTGGTCACGGTGATCGAGGTGATCTCGTTCCTGTCGCGCCCGGTGTCGCATTCGGTGCGTCTGTTCGCCAACATGCTGGCCGGCCACATCACGCTGAAGGTGTTTGCCGGCTTCGTGACCTCGCTGAGCGCGCTCGGCGCCATCGGCGTGTTCGGCGCCGTGTTGCCGCTGGCCATGACCACGGCGCTGACGGCGCTGGAATTGCTGGTCGCCTTCCTGCAGGCCTACGTGTTCACCATCCTGACCTGCATCTATCTCAACGACGCGCTTCATCCGGGACACTGATCGTCCCGGGGAGTTCACCCCTCACCTGTCTTATCCCTATCCAAGAAGGAGTTTTACCATGGATCCAATCGCAGCAAAGTACATCGGCGCGGGCATTGCTTGTCTCGGCATGGGCGGCGCCGGCATCGGCGTCGGCATGATCTTCAGTCAGTTCCTCAACGGCGCGCTGCGCAATCCCTCGGCTTCGCAGGGCCAGTTCGCGAACCTGATCTTCGGCTTCGCCGTGACGGAAGCGCTCGGCATCTTCTCGCTGCTGATCGCGCTGCTGCTGCTGTTCGCCGTCTAAGCCAGAAACTGATCCGGTTGTCGCCCCCGTCGCGGGGCGCTTCCGATCGATAAGGAGACTGCTGTGGCTGAAGGTCAGGGCAAATCCAAGGGTGCGGCTGCGCACACCGAGGCTGACGGTGGGCACAAGGCTGCGTTTCCGCCGTTCGAGAGCAACACTTTCGCTTCACAGTTGGTGTCGTTCGCGATCGCGTTCGGCCTGCTCTATCTGATCGTGTCGCGTCTGGCGCTGCCCCGCGTCGGCGGTGTCCTTGCGGACCGGCAGAAGGTCATCGATACCGACCTGAACCAGGCAGCGAAGCTGAAGGCCGACTCCGATGCGGCGCTGAAGGCCTACGAGACCGAACTCGCCACCGCCCGCGCCAAGGCGCAGGCGATGGCGGCCGAGGTGCGCGAGAAACTCAGTGCTGAACAGGAAGCGGCCAAGGCCGCGCTGGAAGCGAGCCTCGCTGCGAAGCTTGCTTCGGCGGAAAAGACCATCGCCACCATGCGCGAGCAGGCGATGGGCAATGTCCGCGGCATCGCCGCCGACACCGCCTCGGCCATCGTCGAACGGCTGACCGGCACCAGCCCGAACGCCGGCGTCGTCAACGCCGCGCTCGATGCTTCGTTGAAGGGATAGACGATGTTCGGTTTACAGGCGGAATTCTGGGTTGCGGTCGCCTTCATCATCCTGATGGCGGTGTTCGGCTATTTCGGCATTCACCACACGCTGTTGAAGGCGCTCGACAACCGCAGCAGCCGGATCAAGGCTGAACTCGACGATGCCCGCAAGCTGCGCGACGAAGCCGCCGCACTGCTCGCCGACTACAAGGCACGTCACGCTGCGGCCGAGCGCGAAGCCGCCGACATCATCACCTCCGCCAAGGAAGAGGCCGAGCGCATCGCCGCCGAAGCCAAGACCAAGATGGAAGATTTCGTCACCCGCCGCACCAAGTCGGCGGAAGGCAAGATCGCGCTGGCGGAAGCCCAGGCTTTGGCCGATGTCCGCTCCGCAGCTGCGGACGCGGCCGTGACCGCCGCGACGACCATCCTGGCCCAGTCGGTCAAGGGGCCGGTTGCCGACGATCTCGTCACCAAGGGCATCACTGAGGTCCGCGCCAAGCTGAACTGAGTTTTCGACGTTCAACAAAAAGCCGGCGCGAATTTCGCGCCGGCTTTTTTGTGGTTGAAACTCTGATCTTAACCTCTCCCCGCCCTTTGCGGGGAGAGGTCGAAGTCCGAGCGCAGCGAGGGCTTCGGGTGAGGGGCGAGGCACGATGGTCGCCCGATATTCCGGGTTTTCTTGTCGCGCGGCTATTGCGTGAAGTCCAAGCGTATCGATCACATGAGCA
>DATCUS010000027.1:0-5009 GCA_036561845.1 Tardiphaga sp.
GGCGGCGCCAAGCTGATGGCCGGGCCGGACGGCACGTCGGGAACCAGACCCGGCGGCACCGGCGGCGGGCGATCGCTGAAAAACTGCGCAGAGGCGGCGTGGGGGGCAGCCAGCAAGGCCAGCGTCAAGGCCAACGCCAAGCGCCTGCCCCGCCTGGATCTGTCTCCGCCCTGGCCCCATGCAATCATCGCCATGCCTTTCACTGAAAACGCGGCAAATTCAAGCCATCATGGCCGCCGTCCCCGCTCCACCGGCGAAATTCACACAAATCCGTTGCATTGCAGCAGAGGGTCGCGGTCCAGTCATAATTTCTGCCTATCCCGGCGAAGATGGCATCAATCATGAATCGCAGACCGGCTGGTCCGACCCTGCGAAGCTAGGTAACATGAGGCCTGTCCTCGAGGAGTGAGTTGGTGCTGGAAAGTTTGATGGGGCGCCAGAATGGTGCGAATGGCCGCGACAAGCCCGGCCTGGGCAGCGTCCGGCGCCCGGTGATCGGACTGGCTTTGGGCGGCGGCGCGGCCCGCGGCTTCGCCCATATCGGCGTGCTCCGCACGCTTTTGGCCCATGGCATCGTTCCCAATGTGGTCGTCGGCACCTCGATCGGCGCCGTTGTCGGCGGCTCCTATGCCGCGGGCCATCTCGACACCCTGGAAGAATGGGCGCGCAGCCTGCAGCCGCGCAACATCCTCAGCTATCTCGATATCCGGCTGAACGGTTCCGGCCTGATCGGCGGCAACAAGCTGGCCGCGCAGCTCGAGGCCTCGCTCGGCCAGACCGTGATCGAGGACCTGCCCCTGAAGTTCGCCAGCGTCGCCACCGAAGTGCGCACCGGCCACGAGATCTGGCTGACCCACGGCAAGCTGGTCGATGCCATGCGCGCCTCCTACGCGTTGCCCGGCATTTTCTCGCCGGTGCTGGTGGGCGACCGCTGGCTGGTCGACGGCGCGCTGGTCAACCCGGTGCCGGTCTCCGCCGCGCGCGCGCTCGGCGCGGAGATCGTCATCGCCGCCAATCTCAGCAACGACGTGTTCGGTCACAGCACCACGATCTTCTCGCATGGCAGCGGCGCCGACGTCGTCGAGCCCGAGATCGAAGTCGTCGCCCCACCGAGACGCGGCTTCGGAAAATTCTTTTCCGCCGAGCGCACCATGAAGCGCGAGTTCTTCGGCGGCGGCGGCCGCCCCGGCATTTCCTCGGTGATGGTGGACGCCTTCAACATCATGCAGGACCGCATCACGCGGGCGCGGCTGGCCGGCGATCCGCCGGACCTGCTGATCGCGCCGCGGGTCGGCAAGATCGGCTGGTTCGATTTCCATCGCGCCGACGACCTGATCGCCCATGGCGCCCGCGCCACCGAACGCGCCATCGACTCGATCCAGGAAGCCATCGAAATGCTGGCGCCGGAGACCAAAGGCGCGGAGGTCCCGACCCTTGCGCAGAAGCCAGCCATTCAGGAGAGCTAGCTCGGCGATCGTCCGCCGTGCTCCCGGCTTCGTTCATCGCGTGATCATCGATGGGAAGCGATCCGTCCCCCGCCTATTCGTAGAGCGATAGCAGCGAGGCGGACACGTTGGCGGGCACGCCCAGGGCCTCGGCCAGCTTTTTGAAAAGTCCCACATCCTTTGCCGGAATCGCGCTGTCGCCGCCGGATGCGCCCTGCGCGATGAGGCGACCATATGACTGATAGATCGGTGCCGGAAACAGCGTCGTCGTGAGCATATCGACGACACCTTGCGGATCGACGCCCATCCGTTGCGCAACGGCAAGACCTTCGCGCAACGAGGCGGTCGCAGAGATGATGAGCATGTTGCCGATCAGCTTGACGGCCAAAGCTGCGCCCGCCTGTTCGCCGAAATCGTAGATCCCCTGCGCTCCGGCAGCCTCGAGGATCGGGCGGACCCGGTCCTTGGCGGCCTGCTGTCCCGCGGTGACAACCCAAAGCTTCTTGGCGACTGCCGCATCCGGTCGGCCGAAAATCGGGGCTTCGACCATGACCGAGCCGTGCTCGGCATGAAGCGCCATCAGCCTCCGCGAGCACTCCGGGGAGAGCGTGGTCATCGATACATGAACGCCGCCCCCCAGGCGGGTGAGGAAGTCTTCGCTGTGAACGATCGCTTCAACCGACGCGTCATCCCAGAGAAGGCTCAGCACGACGCCGCCGGTCCGGACAACGTCCGCCGGTCGGGTTGCACGCACGGCGCCTTGCTCCACGAACGGGTCAACCTTGCTTGTATCGCGATTGAAGATCGCAAGCTCGTAACCGGCCGCCATCAGATTGCTGACGATGGGGCGGCCGAGATTGCCGAGCCCAAGGAATCCGATTGCTTCAGCCATGATCATCTCCCGGTGTCCATCTGGTTGAGCCATTCCGGTGAACCGTCCCACGCCCAGGCGCAGCTTTGCCAATGTTCGGGCGCTGCGCCTGCCATGCCTACAGCGTCACGACGATCTTGCCGAAGTGCGAGCCGCTTCGGAGATGGGCATAGGCGTCGGGCACCTCGTCAAAGCCGTAGACCCGATCGACAACCGGATGGATGGCGTGTTCGGCAAGGAAACAGTTCATCGCACTGAAGTGTTGGACCGATCCGACCGTGACACCGATGATGTCGGCATTCTCCCACTGCAGGCGCGCGAGGTCCGGCTTCGGACCAAATCCGGTCAGGACGCCGATCTGAACGATCTTGCCGCCCGAAGCGACCGATCGCAACGACCGGTCGTAGGTGCCGGGGCCGCCGAGCTCGAGGATATGACTGGCACCGATGCCATCCGTCGCTTTCATCAGGGCGACGTCCCAGTCTGGCGTGTCGCGATAGTTGATGAGGATCGAGGCGCCAAGCGCCCTGGCGCGGGCGAGCTTGTCATTCGAGGACGAGATAACGATCGCGCGCGCCCCGAGCGCCGCGGCGAACTGCAGGCCGAACAGCGCGACGCCGCCTGTGCCCTGGACCAGCAGCGTATCGCCTTTGCCCATCCCGCCCCGTGCCATCAGGCCGTGCCAGGCCGTGACGGCGGCGCAGGGCAAGGTCGCTGCTTCAATCGCGCCGAGGTGCTCCGGCACGGCGACCAGCGCGGCTGCCGGCAACACGACATACTCCGCCAGCATGCCATCCATCGTGCTGCTGCCAAGAGCCGAGGCGATATAGCCTGACTTGAACGGCCCCGAGATCCAATCGCAAAAGTAGGATGCGGCAACGCGATCGCCCGTCTGCCATCGGACGACATCGGAACCCACCGCGTCAACGACGCCTGCACCGTCGCACAGCGGCACGCGGCCGTCGAAGCCGCCCTGGCCTGCCCTGTCGAGGATCAGGAGATCGCGGTAATTGAGACTGACCGCCTCGATCCGGATGCGGACTTCACCGGCGGCGGGTTCCGGCTTGCCTATATCGGCCCGCACGAGGCGGCCGGCACCGGCATCGCCATTCAAATGGTAGGCTTTCATCATTGCTCCCTTCACAAGTGGACTTCACCTGGATGGGCACAGCCTGTAAGCTCTGACAGCGCTGTCAGGGTCAAGAGGTTTTGCAAATGAAGATTGGCGAACTCTCCCGCAGAACGGGCGTCAGCGTCCGCATGCTGCGCTATTACGAAGGTGAAGGCCTGCTTGCGCCAGGTCGCACCGAATCCGGTTACCGCGATTACGGCCCGGCGGAAGAGAATACCGTGCGGCGGATCAAGATGCTGGGCGCCGCCGGGATGACGCTTGAAACGATCCGGCGGTTGCTTCCCTGCGTGACCAGTGACGATCCGGCCTTCAGGCCGTGCAACGATCTGCGACGAATACTCGCACAGCAGGTCAGCCTCATCGATGAACGGATCCAGTCCCTGAGCCAGAGCCGGACCATTCTGGCCGGCTACCTGTCGAGCGTGAACTGATCCTCCGGAGCCAGGATTCCGTCATTGCGAGCAGCTAAGCGACGAAGCGATCCAGACTGTGCCTGTTGTGCTCTGGATCGCCGCGCTTCGCTCGCATGACGTAGCTACGCTTCGATTCAAACCAGATGCGCTACGCCGTCTTGATGTAGTCGCGCAGCGCTTCCTGCTCGGCTTCGTATTCCCTGACGCGCCATTTGACGACGTCGCCGATCGAGATCAGGCCGACGATCTTGCCGTCTTCGAGCACCGGCAGATGGCGGAATTTTCCAGACGTCATCATTTCCATGATCGCGGCGACGGTGTCCGACGGCTTGCAGCTGATCACCTTGTGCGTCATCACGCGGTGGATCGGTTCATCCAAGGCCGCGGCGCCGCGCTCGCCGATCACCCGCACGATATCGCGCTCGGACAGGATGCCGTCGATGTGCTGGTCGGCCATCACCAGCACCGCGCCGATGCGCCGTTCCGACAGCAACTTCACGGCTGCGGCGAGTTTGGCGTCGGGCGTGACGCTGATGATCTGGTGGCCCTTGGTATCGAGAATTGCACGTACCGTCATTGTCGCCTCCGGGAGCAAGCCATGCCCTTTCAGCGGGCACGGTCTTTCGTTCTTGAGTCGTCAAGATGCAGCGTCGATGCCGTTGGCCGCAAGCTGGCGAATCCGCGTCGCCTTGAACGGCCGGGTTGCGCGAGTCACGCCGCAGCGTGACAGCCTGACGACGGGATGATGGATGAAATCGCCAGCCCCCGCAAGGCGGCAACGCCGTCAGCTGCGATCCGGCATGTCGGCGGATGGCCGCTCGGACTCGCGCGGCAGGCGCGGAATCGGATCGAACAGCGAGAACAGCAGCAGGCCGGCGAAGAAGCCGCCGATATGCGCCTGCCAGGCAACGCTGGCGCCCTCGGCGCCGATGGCGATCGAGCCGACGCCGAAGATGATGTTGGTGCCGAACCAGATCGCGAGGAATGCGAGCACGCGCGGATCGCGCAGCGAGCGCAGCAGCGGCAGCGCCGGAACCCGCGCCGCCTCGTCGGCGTCGCCGCGGTTGAACGACAGGAAGCTGCCGCGCACGAAGGCAAAGCGGATCGCCGCCGCCATCGCGCCGGACACCGAGGCGGAGGCGCCGATC
>DATCUS010000028.1:0-72804 GCA_036561845.1 Tardiphaga sp.
GACTGCGGCGGTGGCCGCCGCTCCGCCTGTGGCCGCTTCTGCGATCACCGCGCCAGCAAGGCCGGCCACGCCGCTGCCAGCAGCTCCGACTCCGATTCCGACTCCGTCACCGGCACCGGTCGTGGTCGCCGCTCCCAAACCTGTCGCCGCACCGGTGGAGCCCGCCACCGAACTCTCCGTGGTGACCGGCGCCTCGATCCTGGCGCGGCTGCCGGTGATCGCCAAGGACGTGCCGGAGTCGCCGATCGGCGCCATCCTAGCCGGGCAATCCGGTCTGTCGCTGGTGCGCTCGCTGTCGCTGGCGCAGCAGGACCCCGCCTATCAGGCGGCGCTGCGTGATCTCGCCGCCGGCCTGATGCCTGAGGTCACGCCCGCGGCCTGCCGGAAAATCCTGGTGACCGCGCCGGGCGCCGGCGAAGGCAAGACATTCCTGACGCTAGCGCTGGCGCAGCATCTCGCCATCGCCGGGCGCCGGGTGCTGGCTGTGGAATGCGATTTGCGCACGCCGCGTTTCGAGGCGGCGCTGGCGCTCGTCGGGGGACGCGGGCTGCAGGCCGTGCTGCTCGGCGACGCGCAGCCGCGCGACGTGGTGGTCCGCACCGCGACGCCGAATCTGGACGTGATCGCGGCCGGTCCGGCCTCCAGCCAGTTCGAGCTGCTGCGCCGCAAGCAGCTGTCCGACCTGCTGTTGTGGAGCCAGAGCTACGACGTTGTGCTGGTCGACGGTCCGATACCCGCCGTGCTGATGGATGTCGGCGTGCTGGCGCGGCAGGTCGATGGCGTGCTGCTGAGCATGCGTACTGGCAGCTTCTCCATCGGTGAGGCGGTGGCGACCACCAGCGCCATCAAGGCGGCCGGCGGCAAGGTGCTGGGCATCGCCATGACCATGATGAAGCCCGACGCGTCCGCTCGTCCCGCCGAGCCGGCGGTCGACGCCTATCTCAGGGCGACGTGATGTCGGCGCCGCGGGTGATGTTCGTCAGTCACACCGGGCAGGTCTCGGGCGCCGAACTGGTGCTGCTCGATGTGGTGCAGCCCTGGGCGGGGGCGTCTGCCTTTCTGTTCGAGGATGGTCCGCTGCGCCAGGCGCTGGCGAGCCGGGGACTCGACGTCACCGTGTCGCGCTGGGGCCACGGCCTCAGCACCGTCCGCCGCGACAGTTCGATCCTCAAGGTGGTGCCGCTGGTCGGCCGGCTGTGCGCCATCGTGCTGGAGGTCGCCCGCGTCGCGCGCGGCCATGACATCGTCTACGCCAATTCGCAGAAGGCCTTTGTGCTGTCTGCCATCGCCAGCACGCTGGCGCGGCGCCCGCTGGTCTGGCACCTGCATGACATCATCAGCGGCGTGCACTTCGGCGCGATGCAGCGCCGGGTTCAGGTCGCCCTCGCCAATTTCTGCGCATCGAAGGTGATCGTGCCGTCGCAGGCCGCAGCGTCCGCCTTCATCGCCGAAGGGGGCCGCAAGGATCTGGTCGAGGTCGTCGCCAACGGCCTCGACGTGAGCCCGGAGACCCAGTCGCCCGCCGAAATCAGGAATGCGCTTGGCCTGCCGGCGGGGCCGCTGATCGGGGTGTTCAGCCGGCTGGCACCCTGGAAGGGCCAGCACGTGGTGCTGCAGGCACTGGCGCAACTGCCCGGCGTGAGCTGCATCATCGCCGGCGACGCGCTGTTCGGCGAACAGGCCTATGCGACGGATCTCAACAGGCTGGTGAACGAACTTGGTCTTGCCGACCGCGTGCACTTCCTCGGCCAGCGCAGCGACGTGCCGCGGCTGATGAGCGCCGTCGATGCGGTGATCCATCCCTCGATCGATCCCGAACCGTTCGGCCGCACCCTGGTCGAGGCGATGCTCGCCGGCGTGCCGGTGATCGCCACCGATGCCGGCGCCGCGTCCGACATTCTCGAAGCGGGCAAGGCCGGCACGCTGGTGCCGCCCGGCGACGCCGAGGCGCTGGCGCGTGCGGTGAGAGGGGTGCTGTCGCGTCCCGCCGACCTTGGCGCACAACTCGCTTACGCGGTCTCCCGTGCGCGCTCGCATTATGGGCTGGCGCGGATGCTGCAGTCGATTTCCGGCGTGATCGACCGTCTTGCTCCGGGAGCCGCGGCATGAGCGCCGGCGCACTTCCCGCGTCGTCGACGCGGCAGCGCGTGATATGGTCCTGCTCGCCAGGATTTTTTGCATTGAGCGTTTGTATTCGGAATAGACAGCCGGTTCTGACTCGGGAAGATCGTCAATGAAGCAGATACTGTCAGCGATGGCGAAACGGATGGCGGCCTCCGAGACATTGGTCCGGCCGATCACGATGGCAGCTGACCTCTTCACGGGCACACGCGGCTGCCTGGTGACGTTTCACCGCGCCGCGCCTTCGAAACTCTGGGAGACGCTGCCGAACCGCGATTTCTATCTCGATCTGGATTTTCTCGACACCTTCCTCTCCTATCTGACGGAACGCGGCTGGGATGTGGTGACGATGGAGGAGGCGCTGCGTCGTGCCAGGCTCGGCAGGCCGAACGACCGTTTCGTCAACTTCTCGGTGGACGACTGCTACCGCGATACGTTCGAGGAGGTGGTGCCGCTGTTTCGTCGCCACGGCCTGCCGGTGACGCTGTTCGTCACCACTGGAATTCCCGACGCAACGCTGGCGCTGTGGGCTGCCGGACTCGAGGACGTGCTGCTGCGGCACGATCGCGTGACGCTGGAGGACGGCGACATCGACGTCAGCACGCCGGAGCGCAAGCAGGCGGCCTTTCACAGCATCGCGGCGGCATGGGACGGTCCCCAGGCAGCAGGGCAATATGCAGTGTTCTGCAAACGCAACGACGTGGATATCGAGGCGATGCACTGGAAGCATGCGATCTCCTGGGAGATGCTGGAGGCGCTGCGCGACGATCCGCTGGTGGAGATCGGCGCGCACACCGTCAGCCACGCCCGGATTTCCGCGCTGTCGCCGGCCGATGCGCTGGCCGAACTGCAGGGCAGCCGTGAGCGGCTGATCGAGCGGCTCGGCGTCGCGGCCCGGCACTTTGCCTTTCCCTATGGCCGCGCCTGCGATTGCGGACCGCGCGATTTCGACATCGCCCGCCAGGCCGGATTTGCCAGTGCGGCGACGACGCGCAAGGGGCTGGTGCGCAGCGGCCAGGAGCCGTTCGAGCTGCCGCGCAACACCATCAATGGCGGCCATCGCAGCCTGGCGACGATGGAGCTGCATCTGACGGGCGTGACCGGCGCCGCGGCGCGGATGACCGGGCGTGTCTAGACAAGCCCGCCTGAGAATTCTGTCCATCGCCCATCCCGCGGTCAGCAGCGAAGGCGGCCGCCTGCGCTATCATGCGCTGGCCGCGCGCGAGGATGTCGACGTCCATCTCGTGGTGCCTGCGGTCTGGCAGGAGTTTGGCCGCAGCTTTGTCGGCACGCCGTCCGACGATCTCGCGCTGAAGATTCACGTGCTGCCGATCCGTCTGCCGCGTGCCGGCCCGATGGGCTGGTACCTGCATTTTTATCCTGGCCTGCGCCGGCTGATCCGCGACGTCGATCCGGACGTGGTGCACCTGTGGGAGGAGCCGTGGAGCGTCGTGGCGCTGCAGGCGCGTATCCTCAAGGGGCGTGCCGCACTGGTGATGGAGGTTGACCAGAACATCCTCAAGCGCCTGCCGCCGCCGTTCGAGGCTATCCGCAAGCAGGTGCTGCGACATACCGATCATGTTCTGTCCCGCAGCCCGGACGCCACGGCGGTGGTGCGCGCCCGGGGATATCGGGGTCCGGTCACGCCGATCGGCTACGGCGTCGACCTGACCAGCTTCTTCCCCACGTCAGACATGCAGGTTGCGGGATCCGCGCAATCCGGTCTGCGCATCGGTTATGTCGGTCGGCTGGTCGAGGAAAAGGGCCTCGATGATGCGCTCGATGCCATTGCGCGCGCTGCGGTCCCGGTCTCGCTCGCGATCATGGGGGAAGGGCCGTACGAGGGCCGGCTGCGGCAGCGCGTAGCAGAACTCGGACTCGGCGAGCGGGTCAGCTTCCAGGGCTGGGGAACGCCGGCCGAGGTCGCGTCATTCATGCGCGGCCTCGACATCATGGTCCTGCTCACGCGGACGACCAAATCCGTGCGCGAACAATTCGGCCGGGTCATCGTCGAGTCGCAGGCCTGCGGCATTCCAGTGATCGGCTCGGAATGCGGCGCCATCCCCAGCGTCATTGGCGACGGCGGCTGGATCGTGCCCGAGCGCGATCCCGGGGCGCTGGCGAAGCTGCTGGAACAGGTTGCCGCCGATGCCACACTGCGCGGCGTCCGTGGCGCAGCGGCGCGGCGCAATGTCGAAGCTCGGTTCACCTACGAGGCCGTCTCGCAGGCTCTGGCGTCAGCCTGCTTCGCCGCCGCCAGCCGGGGCCAGCCATAACCACGCGGCCGCCTTTGGTTCAACTGCCGGCCGCAACCGTGGTCGCGACAGGATTTGGCTTCGTGGCCTGCACCTGCTTCAGCAGATCGATGTATTGCGAGCCGACATGGTCCCAGCCGTAGTTCAGCGCCGTGGCGCGCGCACCGTCACGCATGCGCTGCATCAGCGCTGCGTCGGAAAATGCACGACCGATCTTGCCGGCGATGTCATCGGGATCGGTGGCGATCTGGTAGCCATTCACGCCGTCGACGAGATAGTCCTCGATGCCGCCCACCGGAGTGGCGAACACCGGCACCGAACAGGCCATCGCCTCCATGCATACCAGCGAGAAGGTCTCGTAGGCGGTGGGCAGCACGAAGGCGTCGGCTGCCGCATACAGTGCCGGCATGTCGGACCGCGCGCCAGCAAACACAAGGCGATTGCCGGCGGTGGTGGCCAGCTTGCGATAGGGAGCCGGGTTGTCCGAACCGACCACCAGCATCCAGACATCGGAGCCGAGGCGCTCGAGCGCGCCGATTGCATGCGCCAGTCCCTTGCGGCGAAATTCATGTCCGGCGAACAGCAGCAGCCTGGCGTCGGCAGGAATGCCGAACTCCCGGCGAATCGTCAGCCGGGCATCCGGATCCAGCCTGAAGCGACCGATATCGATGCCGTTGGGAATGACGCGGATGCGCGACAGCGGCACCGAATAGAGAGACTGCAGTTCGGTCGATACGCGGGGCGACACCGCCACGAACATCCGGTAGCGCAGGCCGCCGATCATCCACCGCTCGCGCAGGCCGATCCACAGATGCATGGGATTGAACAACCACCACCAGATGTTGGCGTTGCGCTTTTCGGCAAGGCTTTGGGCGTTGACGGCATGGACCACCAGCACGTCGCCCTTCAGGCTGTCACCATGGCTGAGGACGACCGCGTTGGGATGCCGGAAGATGGCGCGGGTGGCCAGGACGGTGAAGATCGGTACGACGAACAGGCGACCGAGGTGCCGCAGCAGGCCACGGGTGGGAATGCGCGACAGCCAGGGCGCAATCCGCTCGATGGTGGTGCCGCTGGTGACCGGACCGTCCACTGCGCTGGCCAGCACGGTGTTCGGGATCTTGGCACGACTGAAAGCGCGCGCCAGCTCGAAGGCGACGGTTTCGACGCCGCCCACCGTACTCAATTCCTGGACAATCTGGACGATCTCGAATGTCATGGTCCGCAGCCTGAGAGGAAAAATGTTTCAACTTCGAGAAAATCAAGTCACCGTAGCAATCGTTCTCGCCACGCTCTTCTTAGGCTCGCAGGCCTTCGCAGTCGACCCAGCTTCGCAAAATTCAACGCTGCGCTTCCGCGTCGGTGGTGGAAACATCGTGACACATTTGACCGGCGCTCCGACGGCGCAAATGTACCAGGCGTTGCGCGGCGTAGGCGCCAAGCTTGGACGGATGAACTCATACGGCTGGCGGGATCTCGATCGCAAACCGGTCCCTCGAAATTTCGATGCCGCGATGCGTGAAGCCCACCAGCGCGGCATCACTCCAATCATTCTGCTCGAATATGATGGCAGCTATCAATCGCTGCAGCCGCCGCAACCGATCGGATCGTACGACGATTGGTTCGCTGCGGGACAGGCTATTGCGCGACGTTTTCGACCGAATGGTGAATGGGGCCTTGAAAACGGTATATACGGATGGGGCGTGACCGTCTTCACGGCGATCAACGAGCCGGACGTTCTGGCCAATATCCCGCGGGACGCCTATCGGGATGCCCTGGCGGGCTTCGCTGACGGCGTGCACGGCATCGAGGCCACGTTGCGCGTGGTGCCCGGCGGTTTCGCGACGTGCAATTCGGCTGCCGATGTCACGCTGCGCGGCTATGGTCCGGCAATCGCTGGCCTGCTCGAGGACGGCCGTCTCGATGGCATCGACCTGCACACCTACTACAATGCAAAATGGTATCCGCTGACACGCGGCCGCGATTTCTCGGTTCAGACCTGCTTCGATGGCGTTAAGGCGGCGATGGCGCTGAAGCGCGATATCAATTTCTACTCGACGGAGTTCAATATTGCACGCGATGGTGCGTGGGCCGATCCGAAACTGTCGGCACGGCTGTTCCTGACTGCGTTCTGGGACCAGACGGCCGTCGTCGGCGCCGATGGAAAGTCGCCGGTCACCATGCTCGCCTTTCCGTGGAATCTCGCCGACACCGGCCGGATCGAGGGGCCCGGCTATGCGATGGCCGCTTCGGAAGCGCCGTGGAAACCCGAGGCACGCAGTCGCGTGCTGCGCACGATCCTTGATCTTGCCGGCGACATGACGTTTTCGTCGCTCGATCCGCGCGCCGGCCGATATGTGCTCGATGACGACAGGGCGCAGCTCTTGGTCTGGCAGGACCTTCCGGGATGGACCGACAAGCCGGGCGCGGTGTGGGAGGTGCAATTGCCCGACTGGGCTGATCGCGCCGAACTCTGGGGCTGGGACGGAAAACGCCGCGACATTCGCGTCAGCGGCGGCAAGGCCGTGATCAGCGGCCTCGGGGGCAACGAGACCTACATGCTGCGCGTGCCGAAGCCGCGTCGATAGGTTTTCGACGGCGCATCAAAACGTCACCGCGGCATAGGCCTTGGTGACGTCGCGCGTCGCGGCTTCCAGATGGCCGCGCAATTTGATTTGTGCGGCGCGCGGCGTTCGAAACGCCGGAGCCACGATGGACAACGCAGCCACAATGCCGTTCGCATCCCTGATGCCGTCCGCCACCGCATAAACATGCGAGGTGATCTCGGCATGCGATTCCGACCACCCGCGCTCGCGGATCACCGCGAGTTCGTTGATCAACGCCTTGCGTTGCGGACCGAAGCTGGGGTCGCGGGCAACTGCTTCATCCAGCACGGTATCGCGTTCGGCTGGCGACAGATGCGCGAGCAGCAGTTTCGGCGCGGCGCCGCGATGCAGCGGCAGCGCGGTGCCGACGTCGAAGGTCAGACGTATCCGTGACGACGACTCGACGCGCTCGATGCAGACGGCACGGTCGCCGGATCGGCGCACCAGGATCACGGTCTCTCCGGTTTCCTGGGACAATCTCTTCATATGCGGGCGGGCCACCGACGCGAGGTCGGTGCCGGCGCGCGCGGCCTGGGCGAGGCCGATCACGCGCGGCGCCAGCACAAAGGATCCGCGGCCGTCTTCATCGATCAGTTCGGCCTCGCGCAGGATGGCCAAATAGCGATAGGTCGACGACAGCGGCAGGCCGATCTGTTCGGCGAGGCTTTCCGCCGAATGTCGGGGCCGGTCGACCGAGAAGGCCAGCAGTGCGCGCAGAATTTTTCGCGAGCTGCCGTCTGCGGCCGCGACACCTGCAGGCCTGCTATGGCGCCCCACCTTCAACGTGGCTTGTTTGTTGGCCACTGCGTCCTCGATCCCATTCGGGTCGCGAATGTCGCGACGGGACCGTCCGTGCCGGAGGGCGTGGCGTCCCTAAGTCTTCTAGTGCAAGACGTTATTCTCAGCAAATGAGAAAACGAACGCGGATTGCCCCACATTCTCCCTGCGTTAACACGCAGTGAATGAGGCGCCCGACTTTTGCTGGCGTCGGTCCGGTCAGGCCAGGGCTAGGCTGGCGGCGCGTAGGCGGCGGGATCGACGCTGGGGGGGCGGCCCTCAAGGGCAAGACGGCCAATCCGGGCCGGCGTCTCCGAGATGACGCGCCCGCGGCGGACCACAGCGAGGCGCGTGGCCTTGAGGCGGATCGCCTCGATGGGATCGCGGGCCTGCAACAGCACCAGATCGCTGTTGCAGCCGACATCGAGGCCGTAGCCCTCAATGCCCATGATCTTTGCCGGATTGGTCGTGACAGTATCGAAGCAGTAGCGCATCGCCTCCCGGCTGGTCATCTGCGCCACGTGCAGGCCCATATGTGCAACTTCCAGCATGTCGGCGGAGCCCATCGAATACCACGGATCCATGCAGCAATCCTGCCCGAAAGCGACATTGATGCCCATCGGCCGCATCTCGGGCACCCGGGTCATGCCGCGGCGCTTCGGATAGGAGTCGTGGCGGCCCTGCAGCACGATGTTGATTAGCGGATTGGCGATCGCGGCGACGCCGGCCTCCGCCATCAATGGCAGCAGCTTCGAGACGTAGTAATTGTCCATCGAATGCATCGACGTGAGGTGCGAGCCGGCGACGCGGCCATGCAGGCCGAGCCGCTGCGTCTCACAGGCCAGCGTCTCGATGTGCCGCGAGAGGGGATCGTCGCTCTCGTCGCAATGCATGTCGACTCGCAGCCCGCGGTGCGCGGCGATCTCGCACAGCGCCTTCACCGAGGCGGTACCGTCCGCCATGGTGCGCTCGAAATGCGGGATACCGCCGACCACCGATACGCCCTTGTCGAGGGCACGGGCCAGATTGGCCGCCGCTGTCGGCGAACGGAAGTAGCCATCCTGCGGAAACGCCACCAGTTCGAGATCGAGATACGGCGCGACCTTCTTCTTGACGTCGAGCAGCGCATCCACCGCCAGCAGTCGATCGTCGCAGATGTCAACATGGCTGCGGACCGCCAGCAGGCCCTGCGCTACGGCGAGATCGCAATAGCGCAACGCGCGCTGCACCAGCGCATCGTAGGTCAGCAGCGGCTTCAACTCGCCCCACAGCGCAATGCCTTCCAGCAGGGTGCCGGAGAGGTTTAGCCGGGGCAGGCCGAGCGACAGCGTCGCGTCCATGTGGAAGTGGACGTCGATGAATGGGGGCGAGGCCAGATAGCCGGCGGCGTCGATGACGCGGCCGGCGTCGCCGATAATGGCCCGCTGCACGGCAACGATGCGACCGCCACTGATGGCAATGTCCTGGTCCGTACGGCCGTCGGGCAGGTTGGCGTGGCGGATCAGAAGGTCGAATGTCATGCGTGATGCTAGCCGGTTGCAGGAGAATGCCGCGTGCGGAAGTATCACCGCAGCGCAGCATCATTGCAAGTCGCCGGCAGCGTCAGTGAATCGACTTCTCCGCCTCGCGCAGCAGGTCGATCGGGCTCCACGGCTTGGCCATAAAGGTGGTGCCGTCAGGCAGCCGGCGGATGCGGGGCGCCCCGGAGGTCACCACGATGTGCATGTCAGGGAATCGCATGCGCGTGATATGCGCCAGTTCGATCCCGTCCATCATACCGGCCAGTTCCACGTCGGTGAACACCAGCGAGACGCTGTCGCCGGATTCCTCCAGCACCAGTACGGCGGCTTCGCCACTTTCGCACTGGATGACGTCCATCTCGCTCTCTTCCAGCAACATGCTGACGAGCGTGCGCTGCATTTCGTCGTTCTCGACGACAAGCGCGGTGCTGCGGTGATGACCCATGGCATTCTCCGTGGTTGTTCACGGAGGCAATGCCTCAGCGCATCAGCGGTTCAGATAAAAGTCAGGTTCCACGACTATAAATGCGCCGCTGGCGGCGTGGAAACCTGCCGCATGCTCTGTGGCAATATGAAGGGCAGCCCCTCGGTCGTGCGTTCGACGGCAACGTCGATCTCGAAAGTTCGTCTGACGATCGCGCTGCTGATCGTCTCATCGGGAGTTCCTTCCGCTGCCACCTTGCCGCGGTGGAGCACCAGGATGCGGTCGGCGAATCGCACAGCGAGATTCAGATCGTGCAGCACCGCCACGACTGCCGTGCCGTTGCGCGCGCGGCGCCTTGCGATCTCGACCAGCGCGATCTGGTGGCGCAGGTCGAGGCTCGATGTGGGCTCGTCGAGCAGCAGGATGCCCGGTCCGTGCGCCCGCTCGCCACAGGCCAGTTGCACCAGGACCCGGGCGAGATGGGCGCGCTGTTGTTCACCGCCCGACAGGGTCGGCAGTTCGCGATAGCGCAACGCGTTCAGCCCGACCTCGTCGATCGCCGCATCCACCAGCGCTCTTGATGCTGCGTTCGCCTTGCCGCCGCAGCCCATGCCGACGACTTCGTACACCGTGAAGGGAAAGCTGACCGTGACATGTTGCGACAGCATCGCGCGTCGCAGCGCCAGCTCGGCGGGAGCGTAAGCGCGCAAGTCGCGTCCCTTCAACCGGACGGTGCCGGCGCTCGGCATGAGATCTGCGGACAGCAGGCGCAGCAGGGTCGATTTGCCGGCGCCGTTGGGGCCGACAATAGCCAGCGTCTCGCCGCTATGGATGCGCAGATCGATGCGGTCAAGCAGCGTCGCATGGCCAACTGCCATCGAGACCTGTGCGGCTTCGAGCACGGTGTTCATAGCCCGACCAGCCCGCGCTGGCGCAGCAGGATCAGCAGGAAGATCGGTGCGCCCACCGCGGCCGTGAGGATGCCGATCGGCATCTCCGCCGGCGCGACGATGCTGCGGGCGAGGGTATCGGCGCCGATCATCAGGATGGCGCCGAGCCCGACCGAGGCCGGCAGCAGCAGGCGGTGGCCGGGGCCGATCACCAGCCGCAACAGATGCGGCACCACGATGCCGATGAAGCCGACCACGCCGCATACCGACACCGCGGCACCGGTCATGCCGGACACCAGCACGATGCAGATGCGCTTGAGCCGCTCGACATCGACGCCGGCATGAAAGGCTTCGGACTCGCCGAGAATCAGCACGTCGAGGCCGCGGTGAATGAAGGCCATCGCCGCCACCGCAATGACCATGACCGGCGCCAGCGTGGCCGCCTTGGTCCAGGTGGCGCCGCTGAGCGAACCGAGCAGCCAGAAGGTGATGTCGCGCAACTGGCGGTCATCGGCGACGAACACCAGGAGGCCAATGCCGGCATTGGCGATCGCGGCGATGGCAAGGCCCGCGAGCAGGAAGATCGCGATCGAGGTCCGTCCGCTGCGGCTGGCGATGCGGTACAGCACGATCGTCGTCGCCAGCGATCCGATGAAGGCGGCCAAGGGCAGCAGCACCGGCTGCAGCGCCACCAGGTGACTGGCGAAACGGCTGTCGCTGACGACGATGGCAGCAGCGGCAGCGAAGGCGCCGCCACTGGAGACGCCGACCAGCGCCGGATCGGCCAGCGGATTGCGAAACAGCCCCTGCATGATGGCGCCGGCGGCACCGAGCAGACCGCCGATCATTGCCGCGATGGCGATGCGCGGCAGCCGGATCGACCACAGGATCAGTTGGTCGCGGGCGGCCAGCGCATCGCCAGGTGTCGCATTGGTGATGCCGAGCGCCGCCGGCAGCCGCGCCAGGGGAATGCCGGCCGCGCCGATCGCCGCGGCGAGCAGCATGGCCAGCAGCAGCATCAGCAGCAGAGTCCCGAGCACCGGCAACGCGCGCGGGCGGCGGGCGTGGGCGGGCGTCACCAGTGCCATCGGTCGGGCGTCGGCCATCGCCATGTCACTGGCGACAATTGACGGTCAGCGATGCCGGCTTGAAACGGGCCGCCTCGGTCGCCAGCGCCGGATCGAGTCGGGCGGCAAGATCCCGCGCCGCCGCGGCCGTGCGCGGACCGAAGCCGAGCAGATACAGCCCATCCATGGCGACGAAGCTTCTGGCGCGCGCCGCCGGCGTCAGGGCGAAGGCGGGATTGGCGAACACCGCTTCGGCCTTCACCGGCTCCCGACCACGCTCCATCGACAGTACGTGGTCAGGGCGTGCCGCGACGATCGCCTCGTCATTGATGATCTTGTAGCCATCGAAGTCGTCGATCGCATTGACGCCGCCGGCTAGCGTGATGATTTCGTCGGCGGCGGTGTGACGCCCGGCCGCCATGGCGCGACCATCGATCAGTGACATCACGAACATCACGCGTGGCGGCGTCGACACCCTGGCGCGCAACCGGCGTAGCCAGCCGAGGTCCTGCGACACCGCGTCGGCAAGGCATTCGCCGCGCGCCTCGACGCCGGCGACACGCGCCACCATCCGGATCTTCTGCAGCATGCCGTCTTCGCTGAAGGTCTCCGGGACGACGATCAGCGGTATCTTCGCGGCATCGATGACGTCGATCGTCTCCTTCGGCCCGGACCCGGCCATCGCCAGCACCAGTTGCGGATGCAGCCCGAGTACGCCCTCGGCGGAGAGTTGGCGCATGTAGCCGACATTGGGCTTGTCGGCCATCGCCTGCGGCGGATAAAGACTGGTGCTGTCGACCGCGACGATGCGATCCTCGACCCCCAGCGCGTAGAGGATCTCCGTAATGGCGCCACCGACCGCGACGATGCGGGTCGGATGACCGATGGTCACGTCATGGCCGCGCGCATCGTGCACGACGACGTCCTCGGCGCCGGCGGGTGCGATCAACATCAAGCAGGTCGCCGCGGCGAGAAGGGTCGGCAGGCGGAAGCGGCAGGATGTCATGAGGATATCACTTGGTGAGAATGAGCTTGTTCTGCGACGTCAACCGTAGGCGATAGGTCTCATCGCCATGCGCGATGCTGATTTCGCGGCCGGTTTCAAAAAGGTCGCGGCTGTCGATCCGGTTGGCCTGTATGGAAATGCTACGCTCCGCACCGCTGGCGGCTGCCGGGGCGCCGGAGCCGTCATACGTTCCGTCGGGAGAGGCTGCATTCATTTGGTCGAACTATCCTTTTCCGCTTTCGATCTTATAGTTTTTGTTGGCCGCCTTCGCCAAGCACGGCAATCTACAATTGATATAAACAGCCGCGCGATTGCTTGACCGGTCTGTTCCGTCGACGTAATTGAAAATGGCAATACGGTGGCAATTGCCGTCGGATGTCTTTTCGAGAGCCAGCGAGCCCCTGCGTTTCCGCAGCGCCAGCCAGCCAAGCCTGTTGAAATTTGTGCTGGGGGAATACAATGGTTTTCGGGGCCAGGATGACGCGCGGCTTGTTGCTGGGTGCGTCGATCGTTTCATTGGGGGGGCTGCTGTCGCAGCCCGGCTTCGCGCAGGAGCAGCCGCAGGGAGCGGTCCAGCCGCAGAAGCCGAAACCCGCCAAGAAGAAGCGCGCCGCGCAGGCTGCGCCGGCCGCTGCCGAGCAGCTTCGCGATGCCCGCGCGCAGGCTTCGGGCCATAGTCAATCGCTGGATGAAATCACCGTATCAGCATCCAAGACGCAGGAGCGCGCCATCGACGCGCTGGCGCCGGTCAGTGTCGTGACGCTTGAGCAGATCCAGTTGCAGCAGCCGAAGCGGCTGAATGAACTATTCTACAATATCCCTGGGGTGGCTTCGAATGACCGCGGCGACGATCCGTCCACGGCGATCAATATCCGCGGTCTGCAGGATTTCGGCCGCGTCGCGGTGGTCGTCGACGGGGCGCGGCAGAACTACCAGCGCTCCGGCCATAATGCCAACGGCTCGTTCTTCCTCGATCCCGAACTGATCGGCAGCCTTGACGTGGCGCGCGGCCCGACCGCCAACATCTACGGCTCCGGCGCCATCGGCGGCGTGGCCTCGTTCCGCACCAAGGATATCCAGGACGTGCTGCGGCCGGGCGAGCGCTGGGGCGTCGACATGACTGGCTCCTACGGCTCCAATAACAGCCGGGGTCTTGGCTCGGTGTTCGGCGGCGTGCGCGTCGACCCGACCGTCGACGTGTTCGGCGGCGCGGTCTACCGCACCCAGGGCAACTACAAGGATGGCGCCGGCACCGAGATCGGCAATACCGGAAACGACATTTCCGCCGGCCTGCTGAAGATCACGACACGCCCGGCCGAAGGCCACGAAATCAAGTTCGGCGGCATCTTCCAGGATTATGACTATACGGTCGGTCAGCTCAACCGCGGCCCGGTTGTCACCCGTGCGCAGCAGGCGCTCAATCAGGGCTCGTCGGTCTATGCATCCGATGCCAGGACCTATACGGGTACCCTCAGCTGGAAATATTCGAAGCCCGATGACATGCTGTTCGACTGGAACATGTCGCTGTACGGCAACCGCACCGATAACGACCAGACCAAGACCTACCATTATTCGACGAGCGGTTCGGCCTTGTGCGGCACCGGCAATGCAGGCAACAACATTTCAGGCTGCGTCGGCGACAAGCGCGGCTACCTGCTCGACACCATCGGCATCGACGTCAACAATACCTCGCGATTCAACTTCGGCGAATGGCGCAACGCCGTGACCTACGGCTTCGACGCCTTCAACGACAAGGTCACCACGTTCGACTCGCGCGGAAATTCCAACATCACCACGCCATCAGGCGAGCGCACGGTGTCCGGCGGCTTCGTGCAGTTGAAGAACAACTACGCGACCTGGCTCGAAGTGGTAAGCGCGCTGCGCTATGACCACTATGAGCTGAATTCGACCGGCACCGCCGCGAACAATACCTCGTCCAGCGGCGACCGGCTGTCGCCGAAGATCACCGTCGGCGTCACGCCGGTGGCTGGCTTCACGCCCTACGCCAGCTATGCCGAAGGCTACCGCGCACCTTCGATCACCGAGACCCTGATCGCCGGCGGCCACGCCTCCGGCGGTGGACCGAACTTCTTCACCTGCGCTGACGGCACCGCCGGCCTGTTCTGCTTCCTGCCGAACCCCAACCTCCGGGCCGAGGTCGGCAAGAACAAGGAGATCGGCATCAACCTGAAATACAACGACATCTTTGCGTCGGGCGACAGCTTCCGCGCCAAGTTCAACTTCTTCCGCAACGATGTGGCTGACTACATCGATCTCGTCGCCTCTACGCCGGAGTTGACCGCGTTCGGCTTGTTCAGCCGCAACTACCAATACCAGAACATCGCTTCGGCTCGGATCGAGGGCTTCGAAGCCGAGACCCTGTATGATGCCGGCCTGTGGTTCGTCGGCGTTGCCGGCAACGTGCAGCGCGGCAAGAACGTCGAGACCAATGTCGGCCTGGCCACCATCCAGCCGCGCAAGGTCACCACCACCGGCGGCGTGCGCCTGCTCGATCGCAGGCTGACCATCTCGGCGCAGTGGGCGTCGTTCGCGGCGCAGACCGATGTGCCGGTCGGCTATACGCCGTCGACCGCCTATGATCTCGTCAATCTCTACGTGGCCTATCAGCCGACGCAGGACATCACGCTGAATTTCTCGGTCGATAATCTGCTCAACCAGTACTATCGTCCCTATGCCATTCCCGGCAGTTCGGCGGACGGCACCACGCAGAACGATGCGCTCTGGACCAGTGCCGGTCCGGGCATCGTCTACAAGGGCGGCCTGAAGATACATTTCGGTGGTGCTTGATCCGCCGCTGTCAGCGACTAGGTCCACCCGGACGACAATGTCATATTGAGGAGAGTTGGAATGTTCATCGCTATGAACCGGTTTCAGGTCAAGACGGGCTCCGAACAGGCGTTTGAGACTATTTGGGCAACGCGGGAGTCCTATCTCAGCGAGCTGCCCGGTTTCGTCGAATTCCATCTGTTGAAAGGCCCGGTGGCCGAGGACCACACGCTGTACTCGTCGCACACGACCTGGGCCTGCAAGGCGGATTTCGAGGCCTGGACCAAATCCGAACAGTTCCGCAAGGCCCATGCCCGCGCCGACAATTCTTCGCCGGGCGCCAGCCTGTATCTCGGCCATCCCAAATTCGAAGGCTTTGAAGTGATCCAGTCCGAACGCAAGACCAGCGCCGCGGCTTGAACCTCGCCAGATCTTGAGGACCTTGCCATGAGCGCTGCTCTGCCCGGCGATCTCTCCACCTTCATGCGCGAGAACCCGGGTGCGGTGATCGAGGACGTGGCGCGTGACCGCAAGGTCACGCCGCGCGCCGTGATCGAGGCCTTGCCGACGGAGATGGTAAGGATCGGCGGTGGCGCCGATGCCTTTGTGGCAGCAATGCAGGACATCGCCACCTGGGGCGTGGTGACCTTGATCGTCCATACCGACGACGGGATTTTCGAGATCACCGATCCGGTCGCAACCGGCTCGGTCGGCCGTGGCTATTTCAATCTGAGCCATCCCACCGGCCTGCATGGCCATCTGCGTCATGAGCGCTGCGCGGGCGTCGCCTTCGTCGAACGTCCGTTCATGGGTAAGGCGTCGGCCTTCGTCGCCTTCCTCAATGTCGACGGCGGCGTGGTGTTCAAGGTGTTTGTCGGCCGTGACGAGAGCAGGGCGCTCAAGCAGGACCAGATGGAGCGGTTCAGGAAGTTGTCGGCTGTGATCTGCGACGCGGCGATCGCCTGACGTCCATTGCCCGCACATGCCGCGCGACGTGCCGCTCCGGCAATTGACGAGGGATCGATTTCTCCTATGGTGCCGCCGATCGGACGGCGACAATGGACCATCCGAGTGAAGGATGCGTCATGACCAGCAAGAAGATCATTATTGCGACACCCAAGGCGCCGCCGGCCGCCGGCCCCTATTCGCAGGCCGTGCGCACCGGCAACCTGGTGTTCTGCGCCGGACAGTTGCCGATGGATCTGGCGGGGGCGCTGCCGGCAACCATCGCCGAGCAGACCCATCAGTCGCTCAAGAACGTCGCAGCCGTGCTCGAAGCCGGCGGGGCGAGCCTGGCGTCGGCGGTCAAGACCACGGTTTTCCTCAAGGACATGAACGATTTCGCCGCGATGAACGCGGTCTATGCGACCTATTTCCCGGAAAACCCGCCGGCTCGATCCACCATCGAAGTCGCACGGCTCCCGAAGGATGCGCTGGTCGAGATCGAGGCGATCGCCATCAGCGAAGGCTAGATACTGTCATTCGGGGGCGCGAGACAGCGGCGAAGCCGCTGGACCGCGAGCCCGGAATCCCGACCTGTTTTGAACATCTGCGGATTCCGGGTTCGCTAGAGCTGCGCTCTCGCGCCCCGGAAATGACAGCCGTGGCTCAGCTCCTGAAGTCGATCGCCCGCAGGATAATGCCTGGCGGCCGGCCTTCGAGCTCGACGGCGATGAACTTGCGCGAGGCACGTTCACCGATTTTTTCGCGCAAGCGCAGGAATTGCTGCTCGCGCTGGCTTGCGGCCGTTCGCTTGACGCCCTCGATCTGGTCCATTGCGTCGGTGCTGATGGCGCATGGCACGCTTGTCGTGTTGTCCATCATCGTGAACAGCACGACCGAGCGGTCGATATCGTATTCCTGGAAACCTGCGTCGGTCAGCGCCATGATCCGTGCTCCTTCAGCGGCAGTCACTACTTGCGCTTGACCGGCGGATTGAGTTGGGCGAGCTTGGTGGCGCAGGCGGCTTCGGTGGCGATCGGGCCGGTGACGAACGTGCCGCTGACCTTGGTGATGTACCATCCGGATTCGACACCGAGACGAAGCGACTCTTCCGCCAGAACATGGCGCGAGGTTAGAATTTCCATGAATTTTCCCTGAGGTTGGAATTCACGGTGCGCCTTTTCGCGGCGAATAGCCATGGCTATTCGGGCTCAGAGGACGGTAATCGGCCCGCCGCTTGATCCAGGTGCCTTGGACCCGCTGTCCTCGTTGTCGGCTTTCGCCGATCAGGCGCCAGCGGTGATCGTCTTGCGATACAGCGCGCTGTAGCTGGCCGCGGAGATAGTCCAGCTGAAGGATTTCGACATGGCGCTGCGGCGCATGGAGTTCAGCCGATCCTTGGAGCCGAAAGTGGCGAAGGCGCGCAGGATGCCGCCGAGCAGGGACTCGGTTGACGGCTTGGTGAACAGGAAGCCGGTCTCGCCATCGACGATGGTTTCGGCGAGGCCGCCGGTCTGGTGACCGATCGGCAGGGAACCGAAACGCTGCGCGTACATCTGGCTGAGACCGCAGGGCTCGAACCGGGATGGCATCAGGGTGAAATCGCTGCCGGCGAAGATGCGGCGCGCCTCGCGGTCGTTGAAGCCGATGGCCACGCCGATGGCGTCGGGCCGGCGCCGGTTCGCGTCCATCAGCGCCCGCTCGATCTCTGGTTCTCCCGTCCCGGTGACGACGATCTGGCCGCCGGCGGAAACGATGGCGTCAGCGGCGGACAGCACGAGGTCGACGCCCTTCTGATGCACCAGGCGAGCGACGAGACCGAAAATAGGCCCGCGCGACAGCGCGAGCCCGAATTGCTGGCGAACGCCATCGGCATTGGCGCGTTTGGCCTCCCAGTCGCCGGCGCCGAACGGGCGCATCAGTTCGGCGCAGACCCGCGGATCCCAGCTCTCGTCAATGCCGTTAAGGATACCGGTGAGTTGCGAGGCGTTGGAGCGCTTGCGCAACAGGCCTTCCAGCCCGCAACCGAGTTCCGGCGTGGTGATTTCGCGGGCGTAGGTCTCGCTCACCGTGGTGAGGTGCGATGAATAGATCAGCCCGCCCTTGAGGAACGACAGCTTGTCGTAGAATTCGAGACCGTCGATGTGGAAGGAGTCCGCCGGCGCGCCGATCCGGCGCAGCGTTTCCTTGGGAAACAGGCCCTGATAGGCGAGGTTGTGAATGGTCAGGATGGTCGGGATCTTGATCTGGTTCCAGGCCAGATAGGCCGGCACCAGCGCCGACGGCCAGTCATTGGCGTGGACCAGGTCCGCCGACCAGTTCTTGTCGAGCTTGCCGGCGGCGAGCAGCGCTGCCGCCGAGGCGAAGCGGCCGAAGCGGATATCGTTGTCCGGCCAGTCCTGGCCGCCGGCGTCGCCATAGGGATTGCCGGTGCGGTCGTAGAGTTGCGGGCAGAGCAGGATGTAGACGGGCATCCCGTCCTTGGTCGCCGCCAGGCCGAGCTGGCAGGCCGGCATCTCCGCCAGCGCGGGACATTCGCCGACAACTTCAATGCTTTCGAACTGGGCAACCACGGCGCGATAGCCGGGCAGGATGACGCGGACGTCGGTCCACAGCCGCAACGCCCGGGGCAGGGCGGCAGAGACAGCCGCAAGGCCTCCCACCCGAATGAAGTCGTCAATCTCAGGAGTGACGAAAAGAACCCTCAAGAAGTGCCCTCGTGCCAGCCGTATCTGCCATTATGCAAATCCCGGTCCAGCGTTTCCTCGGCTTTGGAACCCAGCGAACCAAGTTTGATAGTTTGGCAGTGCGAAAAGTCTCTCTGCACTGCAGTATAGCACGTGACTTAATACGCTATTGCGAAATTCACATACCTAGCGCGAGAATCTTTTGCCTTCACCCCAGGGGTGTCGGCTTTACCGCCACCCGCAGCAGGCTCATCACGCAGCCGACGGTGGCGAAGCCCGCGCCCAGCGCCAGCGCCAGGGTCGCGCCTTCTTGGCCGACCAGGCCGAAGCAGAAGGCAGCCAACGCCGCACCGGTGGTCTGGCCAGTCAGCCGGGCGGTGGCGACGATGCCGCTGGCGCCGCCGCTGCGGGCAGGCGGCGCGCTGGCCATCAGCGCTTTCATGTTGGGGGCCTGGAAAAATCCGAACCCTGCGCCGCAGAGCACCATGCGCCAGACGATGTTGGCGACGCTCGGTTCTGCCGGCAGCGTGGCCAGCAGGGCCATGCCGACGCCGAGCATGGCGAGGCCGAGGCCGCCGAGGATGCCGGCCGGATAGCGGTCGGACAGCCGCCCGGCGATCGGCGCCATGATCGCCACCACCAGCGGCCAGGGTGTCATGAAGAAGCCGGTCTCGACCTGGGAGCGGTGCAGGATGTCCTCGAAGTAGAAGGGCAGCGAGACGAAAGCCAGGCCCTGCACCGCGAAGGAACAGATTGCGGTGGCTGCCGACAGTGCGAACACCGGCCGGCGGAACAGGTCGATCGGCAGCATCGGCGCCGGATGGTCGGCCTGGCGGCGGATCAGCAGCCAGCCGAACAGCAGGCCGGCGACCAGTTCGCCGACCACCACGGGGGCCGCGGTGTGATGCGCGGCGCTGCCGATGCCGAGGATCAGCAGGCCGAGGCAGCCGGCCGCCAGCACGGCGCCGGGAAAGTCGAAGGCATGGGTCGCCCGCACGGTCCTGGGGAGCGTCTTCATCCCGATCAGCATGGCGAGCAGGCCGAAGGGCAGGTTGATGGCGAACAGCCACGGCCACGTGGCCACCGACAGGATACCGGAGGCTATGGTCGGTCCCAGGGTGAAGGAGGTCGCGACCACCAGCGCATTGTGGCCGAAGCCGCGGCCCAGCATGCGTTGCGGATAGACGAAGCGGATCAGCGCGGTATTGACGCTCATGATGCCGGCGCCGCCGAGGCCCTGTAGCACGCGGGCAAACAGCAGGGTTTCCAGCGACCAGGCCAGCGCGCAGGCTACCGAGGCCAGTGTGAACAATAGCAGTCCGCCGAGATAGACGCGCTGATGGCCGATAATCTCGCCGAGCGCGGCAAGCGGCAGCAGCGTCGCCACCATGGCGATCTGGTAGACATTGACGACCCAGATCACATCAGCCGGGCTGGCCTTGAGATTTGCGGCAATGGCGGGCAAGGCGATGTTGGCGATGGCAGTGTCGAGCGAGGCCATGGAGATCGCGGTAAAGATCGCGGCCGCCGCCCAGCGTCGCTGTTCCGGCGACAGGCCGTCAACCGGCGAGGGCACTTGCGCCGCAAATCCGTCAGCCATTTCTGCGAGTTCCTGAAACGGTGTCCGGAAAGGTCACCTGAGCGCGCTGTGTATTACGGATTGCGGCTATGCTGCAGGCGCCGATCTGCATGAGGCATATGCACGCCCTGCCGCGAGGCGACACTGGCAAAGCGCGATCAGGGACGCGGGAGCCGCGGCCTGAACCATCTGCCGGAGGCCACCGCGATGGCGATGGTGCTGCCGTAGACCACCAGCGCCACGGTGAGCGCGACGAACAGCCAGGTCAGCGATCCCGTCAGCCGGAGTACCAGCCAGCCACCGCCAATGGAAATGGCCAAGCGGGCGAGGCCAGCCACCAGCGGCCAGATCATCCGCCCGGCGCCCTGCGAGGCGAAGTATAGGGACAGGCCGAGGCCGAAGAAGCCGTAGGACGGGCCGACGATCCGCAGATAGGTGCTTCCGGTGGCGATCATCTGCGGGTCGTTGCCGAACAGGCCGAGCCAGGCCGCGGGCCAGATTGCTGCAACGAGACCAACGGATTCGCACAGCGCGAACACCATGGCGCCGCCGATCAGCGCGCCGCGCAGGGCCCGGTCGTTCTGACCGGCGCCGATATTGGTGCCGACCAGCGCCACCAGCGGGCCGCCGAAGCCGAATGCCAGCGGGATCATCAGATATTCCAGCCGCGCGCCGGTGCCGTAGCCGGCCACGGCATCGCCGCCGCCAGCGGCACCGACCAGCGCGGTGGTCAGCAGTACGGTGAAACTGGTCTGCAGCGACACCACCGCGGCGATGGCGCCGACCCGCAAAATGTCCGCTGACAGGTCCCAGCGCGGCCGCGCTGGCTTGAAACGGACGATGCAGCGGCCCGACAGGATATAGCCGGCGAGCACCGCGGTGACGATGGCGGTGGTCGCGACCACCGCCCAGCCGCCGCCGGCAATGCCCAGCGCCGGGATCGGGCCATAGCCGAAGATCAATAGCGGCGACAGCGGCACCAGCAGCACCACGCCGACGCAGACCGCCAGCGACGGCACCAGCATGTTGCCGGTGCCACGGATGATGCTGGCCAGCGCGTTCATCAGCCAGACCAGCACGCTGCCGCCGAACACCACGTTGGAATACTGCAGCGCCGCTTCGAGCGCCGCGCCGTCGGCGCCCATGGCGTGATACAGCGGCCGGCCCCAGACCAGGAAGATCGCGGCGCCGACCAGGCCGATGCCGACATTGATGCCGACCGCGTGCATCACCAGCGCCTCGGCGTCGTGGTGGCGTCGCGCGCCGAGGGCGCGGGCGATGGCCGAGGAGATGCCGCCGCCCATGGCGCCGGCCGACAGCATCTGCATCATCATGAAGCCGGGAAACACCACGGCCATGCCGGTCAGCGCGTCGTTGCCGAGATGCGATACCCACCAGGTCTCGATCAGCCCGGTGGAGGCCTGTGCCAGCATCACCAGCAGGTTCGGCCAGGCCATGCGCAGCAGCGTCGGCACGATTGGCGCCTGCAGCAGGATCCTGGTGCGGGGATTCATCTCGTGCGGTGCCGTCGCAGCGACGATGGCCTGGGGCGGGTCGAGCTTCATCGGGGCGTATCCTGGGGGGGCACGGCGGACTTGCGGCTGAGGCGCTTCTGCACCCGCGGTCCCGCAGCGGGTCCGGCGGCGTTGCGGTGGGTGGCGTCGGTGATAGGCTTGCCGGTATTGCGGTCCACCAGGATCGGGTCGGCGGGCAGGCCGGTGGCGCTGTCGACCAGCTGCACGCTGGCGCCCTCCGGGGCGAAATGCCGGTTGCCCCAGGCCTGCAGCGACAGCAGCACCGGGCGGAAATCGCGGCCGCGCGGGGTCAGGATGTATTCGTCGCGCGGCGGATGCTCGCAATAGCGCCGGCGCTCCAGCAGCCCAGCGTCGACCAGCGCATTGAGCCGGCGGGTCAGCATGTTCGGGGCAATGTTCAGGTTCTTCTGGAACTGGTCGAACCGGGTCAGGCCGTAGATGGCATCGCGCATGATCAGCATGCTCCACCACTCGCCGACGCGCTCCAGGCTGCGGGCGACCGGGCATTCCATTTTTCCGAAGTCTTTGCGCTGCATGGCGACAAGATAGGCAGGTCGCTATCATGATGCAAGTCACTAGGTCGTGGGTTGCTCCCATGCTTCCGGAGTCCTCACCCTGAGGGGCGACCCCTTGCGAGCCTCGAAGGATGACGTGGAGTTTGTAGTGACGACTATTGCCGCAGCGGGGGACGTGCGCCTCTAACCAACCATCCGCTCGCGGCCGACCAGAAGCTGGCGCGCAGCGACTTCTTGTCAATCTTGCCGACGCCGGTGAGCGGCAGTTCGGCGACGAACCTGATGTGTTTGGGCGCGTGCGCCGAGCCCTTGCGGGTCTTCACCAGGTTGATCGGCTCCTCCGCCGACGGCCGCGCACCGTCGCGCGCGACGATCATGGCGGTGACGGCCTCGCCCCATTTGTCGTCGGGCACGCACATCGCCGCGCACATTGCCACGTCCGGATGTTGGGTCAGGACATCATCGACCTCGCGTGGAAAGATATTGAAGCCGCCGGACACGATCAGTCCTTCTTGCGGTCGAGGATGAACATGTAGCCGCGTCCGTCGGCGCGGGCGATGTCGCCGGTGTGCAGCCAGCCATTCTTCCGCGGTCTGCTCCGGGCGCTGCCAGTATTCCGCCATCACTTGCGGTGCGCGCACGCAGATCTCGCCGGCCTCGCGGGAAGCGACTTCCTGATCGTCCTTGTTCGGCGTCAGCTCGATCGTATCCGTGGCGGAACTGGTTGGCCAGACAGCCATTGAGTACCGCGGTTGATTGTTGCCTGCCGTTCATCGCGGTATGGTACAGCTTGGGCAGCGCGGACCCCGCCAAACGTTTTTCAGGAGAATTTGATGCGTAAGCTTTTGAACGTGCTGGCCGCGCTGGCCATGCTGAGCCTGACCAATTGCGGCTACAACGCCATCCAGACCAATGACGAGCAGGTCAAGTCGTCGTGGTCCGAAGTGGTCAACCAGTATCAGCGCCGCGCCGACCTGGTGCCCAACCTGGTCAATTCGGTGAAGGGATTTGCGCAGCAGGAGAAGGATGTGTTGCTCGGGGTCACCAATGCCCGCGCCAAGGTCGGCAGCGTCCAGGCGACGCCGGAAGTGCTGAACGATCCCGCCGCCTTCCAGAAATTCCAGGCGGCGCAGGGCGAACTGAGCAGCGCGCTGTCGCGGCTGCTGGTGGTGACCGAAAATTATCCGCAGCTGAAATCCGACGCGCTGTTCAAGGACCTGATGTCGCAGCTCGAAGGCACCGAGAACCGCATTACCGTGGCACGCAACCGCTACATCAAGGCGGTGCAGGAATATAACGTCGGCGTGCGCAGCTTCCCGAACAATCTGACGGCGATGCTGTTCGGCTACAAGGAGAAGCCGAATTTCTCGGTGGCCAACGAAGGCGAAATCTCCACCGCGCCCAAGGTCGATTTCAACCCGGCGCCGGCTCCTGCCGCTCCTGCGAAGTAGGTCGGCGACCGGCGCCGCGGCCATGAACATCTTCAAGACCGCGCTGCTGGCGCTGCTGCTGTGCTGGGGCGTTGCTGCCTCGGCCGACGTCGCCGTGCCCGCGCTCAGCGGGCGCGTGGTTGATCAAACCATGACGCTGACCCAGCAACAGCGCGAGGGTCTCGATCAGACGCTGCGGGATTTCGAGACCCGCAAGGGCAGCCAGGTGGCGGTGCTGATCGTGCCGACCACGGCGCCGGAATCCATCGAGCAATTCTCGATCAGGGTCGCCGAGCAATGGAAGATCGGGCGCAAGAAGATCGACGACGGCGCCATCCTGGTGGTCGCCAAGAATGACCGCACCCTGCGCATCGAGGTCGGCTACGGCCTCGAAGGGGCGCTCACCGACGTCACGGCGAAACGCATCATCGATGAAGTAATCGTGCCGAAATTCAAGTCCGGCGATTTCGCCGGCGGCATCGTCGACGGCGTCGATCGCATCCTCAAGGTGATCGACGGCGAGCCGCTGCCGGCGGTTCGCCAACAGAGCAGCCCGAACGGCTTCGAAAACATCGATCCGTTCAATCCCTTTCTGCTGGTTCTGGTGTTCGTGCTCGGCACCACCATGCGCAGCATCCTGGGACGCCTGCCCGGCGCGCTTGTCACCGGAGGGGCGGTGGCGGCGATGATCTGGTTTGTCGCGGGATCGCTGGCGACGTCGGCAATCGTCGGCATCATCGCCTTCGTCATCACGATGATCGGCGACTTCGTCACCTCCGGCGGCGGTCGCGGCGGCGGCTTCTCCGGCGGCAGCGGCGGCTCGTGGTCATCCGGCTCGTCCGGTGGCGGGTTCAGCGGCGGCGGCGGCAGTTTCGGTGGCGGCGGCGCCTCGGGAAAGTGGTGACCATGGGCATTGCGCGGATCAGCAGGCATCTCGTTGCCAACCGCTCGCGGGTGCGCGCGGCCTTCCCGCCCCGTGCGCTGGCGGCCATCGAGCAGGCGATCGAGGCCTCGGAGGCCAGCCATGCCGGCCAGATCCGCTTTGTGGTGGAAGGCGCATTGGACGGCGCGCCGCTGTTTCGCAACCAGTCGGCGCGCGACCGCGCCCTCGATGTGTTTTCACAGCTGCGGATCTGGGACACCGAACACAATAATGGCGTGCTGATCTATCTGCTGCTCGCCGATCGCGATGTGGAGATCGTCGCTGATCGCGGCGTGCATGTCCACGTCGGCGCCGACGGATGGGAGGCGATCTGCCGCGCCATGGAAGCCGATTTCCGCGCCGGCCATTTTGAACGCGGCGTGCTGGCTGGTATCGAGGCCGTCACGCAGCATTTGGCCCGGCATTTCCCGAAGCATGGCAGCGACCGCAACGAACTGCCGGATGCGCCGGTGGTGATGTGAGTTGATCGCCCGGCAGCGAGTTGTGTGCCCCGGACGCGGTGCAATGCGCCGCGAAGCGGGGTGGAGCGCCAGATCGCAGCGCGTCCGGGAAACGAGCCTGCGATCCTGTTAAGCGTTCACCGATTTCCGATCGCCCACCCGTGCGAACCATGCAGCGATATTTGCGTTCGCCAGGTCGAACGGCTGGCCGACCTTGCCGCCGAAGTCGAGCCAGCAGTACAGCACGATGTCGGCCATGGTGAAGCGCGGCCCGCAGATGAACTCCTTGCCGGCGATCTGGCCATCAAGCCAGCGCAGCCGGTCCGCGACGATGCGCTTGAGGCCGGGCGCCGCCTCCGGCACGCAGACGATGCGGCTCTCGAACCGTTTCAAGCCCTCGCAGAAGCGGTAGCCGTTGGCCAGGTGCTGGCAGATGTTGAGGTCGATGCGCTGCCGCCACATCCGCGCCTCGGCGCGTTGCTCCGCGCTGGCGCCGAGCAGCGGCGGCGTCGGGTGGGTATCCTCGATATATTCACAGATCGCCACGGTCTCGGAGATGTAACTGCCGTCGTCGAGTTCCAGCGTCGGCATCTGGCCGTGCGGATTGCGCGCCAGATGCGGCGGCTGGCGGTTTTCGCCGGCGGCGAGGTCGACGGTCTCGGCGGGAATGGTCAGGCCTTTTTCGGCGAGAAACATCCGCACCACGCGAGGGTTTGGCCCGATGGAATCGTAAAGTCGCATGCAATGTTTCTCCCGGTGTCCGTCGCCTTCATTTTAAACGGCTTTGACGGGATTGTCGGGCTTGCTGTCAAGCCGTTCATCCGGCTGGAACAAGAGGTGAAATTTCCGTAACCGGAGCCCCCGGTAAGGATTTGGCAAGCAATGAAAGTTACCAAAAGGTCAACCCATTCCGGAGAATTGCGCCCGTGAGCGAGCACCCCACAGACCACAACGGCGCCGGCGATGCCGAAATCAAGGCGTCAACCGGCGAAACCGCCACCGATGCCGTCACCGTCGAGTCTCCCAAGCTGGCGCCGGAGCATGGCGATGCTGTCAGGCCTGATGCCTCCAAGCCCGAAGCGCCGCGCGCCGAGGCGTCGCGCGGCCCCGGCAAGATCATGATCATGTCGCCGCAGCGCGAACGCTCGTGGGAAGATTATGTTCATGCCGATACGCAGGCCGAGCACGAACCGCGCCCCGACGGTTCCGGCAAGCGACGGATGTCTGCGGTCACCGCGGTTGTCCTGCTGGCGGCGCTGACCGGAGCGACCGGCGGATCGCTGGCCACCGCGGGGTTCGGACATCTGTTCGGCAATGACGACAGCAAGAGCGCTGTTGCACAGACCCGCGCCCTCGAGGAGACCATTGCACGCATCGACGCCGACGTCGCCGCGCTGAAGATCGGCGCCGAGCGTGCCACCCGCCAGACCGCCAGCCAGTTCAGCAAGACCGGCGACCGTCTCGACAAGATCGAGAAGGCGCAGGCCGAACCCGCGGCCAGGCTGGTCAAGCTCGGCGACAGCGTCGCCAAGTTGGGCGAGATCGTCGAAAAGCTGCAGAAACCGCCGGCGCCGGTGGCGGCGCCCGTCGCGTCGGTGCAGCCAAAAGAAGTGACCGGCTCGATCACGCCGCCGGTTCACGCTCCGAAGCCGGAAGTGGGGCGACTGCCCGTCGTCGATGGCTGGGTGCTGCATCAGGTCGCCGACGGCGGCGCCACCATCGAGGGCCGCGCGGGCATTTTCGAAGTCTATGCCGGCGATCCCGTGCCCGGCCTCGGCCGCATCGACGCCATCCGCAAGCAGGATGGCCGCTGGGTCGTCGTCACCAGCAAAGGCCTGGTCGTCGCGCGCTGATGCGGCGCGGCGGATTTTCGACTAGGTTACCGGTGTCGTGCGGGCCGCGGTCCGCAGCCACCGGGAACACGCCGTGCGATGCCGTCTTGCGCTGATCGTCCTGCTCGGCAGCCTTGTCCTGCCGCGCGTGGCACTTGCTGAAGCACCAAAACCGCTGGCGATCACCGATCTCGTGACGCTGCGCCAACTCGACGCCGGCGATGCCGCGCATCCCGGCTACGGCATCGGCCGCATGCTCGATCCCGCCGTTGCGCGCGCCGCGCCGATTGGCAGCGACGCGTTGTTCGCGCTGCCGGCCATGGCCGGCATCCGCAGCGCCATCGATGCCGAATTCGCACGCTTTGTCGTCGGCCACAGCGTCGGCGAAGTCGGCGTCGGTCCCTCTCATGCCGTACAACTGTTCGACCGCGCCGCGCTCGATTCCGGCGCGACGCGTTTCGTTCTCGCGGGAATCGTCAGCCGGATGGACCGGGCTTTTGTCGCACCTCGAACTTGTGGTGAGGTTCGGCTGCTGTACCGCCTGGTGCGGTTCGACGGTGCGGCTGCGCCGGCGCGGTTGCCGATGACGCTGAACCTTGTGCTCAATGCTCGAAGCGCTGCCGACACGGCAATTGACTGCGCCGAGATCGCGCGGCGCTGGCTTGCCGTGATCGACCTTCCGGTCGGCAGTGCCGACCTCGCGGCACGGCTGACGGCGCCGGACGGCGCGCTGGCGCTGGTGGCGCCGGACCACATCGATCGCATCGAGATCAACGTGCAGATCGCGCACACGCCGGAATCCGAAGCGCGCGACTTCCGCACGCACTATCTGCAAAAGGTGTTCCGCCTTGATGCTCAGACCGGCAAGTTCGAACCGGCGCCCCTGGAAAACCAGATCGACCGTGACCGTATTCTCGCCGACGACGGCCTGCGCCGCGCATTCAGGGAATGGTTGCTCGACCCGCAGCATCTTGCCGAACTTGATCGCGGCACGCTGCTGATCCCCGAACAATTTCTCGCCACAGCTTCGGTCGCCGCAACGCCGGTCGGCTTGGCGCGCTCCAGCCTGCAGCCGGCGTTCGGCCTGATGGCGTCGGACCAAGCCGGCGCGAAGGCGGTGTTCACCGAAAACGACGTCGTCGCCGCCTTGCAGGCTGCCGATGCGCACGGGATCGCATTGCAGAATATCCGCTCGCCCGCCGGTTTCGAACGCCGTCTCAACGACATCAGCTGCGGCGGCTGCCACCAGATCCGCGCTATCGGGGGCTTCCACTTTCCCGGCGCCGACACGTCTACGGCGCAGCCCCACGCAGCCAACGTACCGGCGTCCCCGCATTTCGTCGGTGACCAGCCGCGCCGCCGCGATATCGCTGTGGCCATGCGTGACGGCCGAACGCCGGATTTTTCGCGCGGCTTTTCCGACCGCCCGCAGGCGCGCCGCAGCGCAGTGCTGGCCGGCAGCGAATACTTTGACGGCTGGGGCGCGACCTGTTTTCAGCCGGGCACGAAGGCCGCGGAGCGCGACATGAGCTTTGCGTCATGGACCTGCGCCAAGGGCCTGTCGTGCCAGCCGGTCGGCGCGGAGGCGTCGTCACGACTGGGGATGTGTTTCGTCGGAACCAAATAGCCGCAGCGAACGTTCCCGGGATGCCGCCATTTTGAATTGGCAGGAGCCACGTGATGAGCGAGGCCGAAAGAACGACCAAGCAGCGCGATCGCGCCATTGCCGAAAACGAAAATGCACAACAGATCAGCGGCGACGTCCGCGTGAGCGTCTGGGCGATCGGGCTTGCCGTGCTGGTCGGCGTAACTGTCTTCGGCTGGGTGCTGCTGCGGTAGATCTAGATTTGTTGTTGTTCCGGGTTCGGTCGCAGCTCGCGCTGCTCCCGGCCCGGAATGACGACTAAGCCACGGCGCCCGACGCCCGCAACGCCGCAATTGCCTCGTCGTCGAAGCCGGCGTTGCGCAGGATCTCGTCGCTGTGCTGGCCGATCCCGGGCGGCAGCCGCGGCTTTCTCTTGGTGCTGCCGTCAACCCAGATCGGGCTGTTGATGGTCATGATGTCGGCGTCCTCGAACGGAACCAATACGTCATTGTCGATCATCTGCCGGTCATTGGGAATGTCGTCGAGAATGCCGACAAAGCCGAACACCAATCCCTTGCCGTCGAGCAGCGTGCGCCATTCGGCCAGATCCCGCTGCGCGAAGGCTTCGTCGAGGATCCGGATCAGTTCGAGCGAGCGCGCGTGCCGGTCGGCCCTCGCGGCGAAGCGCGCGTCCTCGGCCAGTTCTTCGCGTCCGATGCATCGGGCGAGGATCGGCCATTGCCGGTCTTCCGCCAGCAGCGACAGCATGATCCAGCGGCCGTCGCGGCAGCGATAGTGATTGGCAAGGGCATTCAGCGCCCGCTCGCGCGGCCGTCGCTTTTCGAAGGTTGCGCCCACCAGCCTGGCCTGCGCCAGCACGCTGGAGGCCCAGACCCCATTGGCCATCAGGTTGGATTTCACCTGACTTCCCTTGCCGGTGCGCTCGCGCTTGTACAGCGCGGTGACGATGGCGCCATACAGCGCCATGGCGCAGGGATGGTCGCCCATGCCGGCCACCGAGCGCGCCGGTGTGGTGTCGTCGTCGGCGCGCACCAGGTCCATCAGGCCGGAGCGCGCCCACCATGCCGTCGAGTCGAAGCCCGGCTTGTCGGCCTCGGCGCCGCGGTCGCCGTAACCGGTAAAGCAGGCATAGACCAGACGGTCGTTCAATGGCGCCAGATCCGCATAGGCCATCTTCAGCCGCGCGCGCACCGGCGGCGGAAAATTGGTGATGAACACGTCGGCTTCGGCGACGAGCTTGTACAGCACCGCCCGGCCTTCCGGTTTCGCAAGATCGAGCGCCAGGCTCTTCTTGTTGCGGCTCTCCATCATCCAGGCGTAATTGTGTTCGCTGCGGGGATAGCCCGGCAGGTTAGGCAGGTTGCGATAGGGGTCGCCGGCGCCCGGAGGTTCGATCTTGATGACGTCCGCGCCGAAGTCCGACAACACGGTGGCCGCCGCCGGCGCTGCAATGAAGCTGGCGCAGTCGAGAACCTTGAGGCCTTTGAAGATGCCGTCGTCCATGTGAGGTCGCTCCCGTGTCTTTTGTTGTTCTTGTCCGCATGACGGAATCGATCGCGACGGCAGCAATCCGTGCATTTCGACGGTGCATTTGACCCGGCTTGATGACGCGATGCAACTGCCGCAAAGGCTGTGGAGCGAATGGCGAAGCGGGCCACGAAAGGCCCTTCGCGCGGTGGCGCGAAGGGCCTCTCTCGGGCGCAGTGTTTCCGCGGGATGGAATGCCGGCGTCAGCCGCCGACGTCGGCGCTGATGACGTCGCCGAACAGCTCCCACTTCTCGCCCTTGAAGCGCATCAGTTGCAACTGGCTGATCGGCGCGAAATCAGTGGCCGAGGTATTGATCTTGATGCCGGGCAGCAGCACTTCGGTGCGGAAATCCTTGAGGCTGGCCGCCTGCTTCATGACGTTCTCGCGGGTGAGGTTGTCACCGCACTGCCTGAGCACCTGCACCAGAGTCTGGGCCACGCCGTAGCCGGTCACGATCAGGCCATCGAGCTTGTTGCCCTCCGGGAAGTCCTTCTCGAGGAATGCGAGAAATTGCTTCATCCCGGGGTCGTTGTTCCACTGCAGATCGGAAACGTCCTTCAGATAAGCGGCAGAAATAATGTCCTGTCCGTTGTCAAAGCCGGCCGGCTTCATCACGCTGCCGATCGAGTTCGAGACGTTGTTAAGGAAGTGCGTCGGCTTCCAGCCGATCTCGGCAACTTTCTTGATCGCCTGCGCCGCAAATTTCGGCGTGGTGATGTTGACGAAAACGTCGGCGCCGGTCGACTTCAGCTTGACGATATGATTGTCGATGGTCGGCTCGGAGGTTTCGTAGCTTTCCTCCATCACGATCATCGAGGCGGCCTTGGCGCCGAGACCGTCCTTCAGGCCCTTCAGGTAGTCCTTGCCGTAGTCGTCGTTCTGGTAGAGCACCGCGATCTTCGCACCGGGTTTTTCCTTCAGCAGCCATTTGGCGTAGATCTGGGTCTCGCTCTGGTAGCTGGGCTGCCAGCCCATGGTCCAGGGGAAGTCCCTGGAGTCGTTCCACTTGGTGGCGCCGGTGGCGACGAACAGCTGAGGCACTTTCTTGCTATTCATGTATTTCTGAATCGCGGAATTCGACGGCGTGCCCAGAGAATTGAAGACGAACAACACCTCGTCGCTCTCCACCAGCTTGCGGGCCTGTTCAACGGTCTTCGGCGGGCTATAGGCGTCGTCATAGCTGATGAAGGTGATCTTGCGGCCGTTGATGCCGCCTTCGGCATTGATCTTCCTGAAGTAGGCTTCCTCGGTCTTGCCGATCACGCCATAGGCGGAAGCGGGTCCGCTGTAGGGCATGATGTTGCCGATCTTGATTTCGGTGTCGGTAGCTCCGGTGTCGTATTTCTTCTGCGCGACGGCACCGCTGGTCATAGCGGCAAGCAGAAGCAAGGCGGCCGGAAGCGCGGCCGAGCGCAGGCTCAGTGCGGGCATGTCGTTTCTCTCCCTGATGGATGATTGTGTCGTGGTTTCTTGGATGGAGCTCGTGCCGGCTCCTGCAGGGATTGAATATGATTTAGGCGGGCGCTTCAACATGCAGCCCGTGCCGCGGCGCCGACGGTCGCGCAGCGGTAGCCGAGAACGTCGGTCGCCAGCCTGCGCTCGCGGGTGGATGTGCCGTCAACCTGGTCTTGCCGACTTGCTCATTAAATGATTACAGGTTGTGCGGCGACCCGTTGCGTTGCGGTAGCCGCAATGCGTTGCGTGGGCGCAATGAAAAGCCTCCTGCGACGGCATCGCAGGAGGCCTGGACGTTCGGCCGCGCGACCCGCGCGGCAGGTTTCAGTTGGTCGTCGGGTTGGCGCTGATGATGTCGCCGAACAGATCCCATTTGCCGTTGTTGAACCGCATCATGCGCAGCTGTTCGATCGGGGCGTAGTCGGTGGCCGAGGTGTTGATCTTGACGCCCGGAAGCAGGGTATCGACCTCGAAGTCCTTCAGGCTGGCGGCCTGCTTCATGACGTTGGCGCGGGTGAGGTCGTCGCCGCACATCTGCAGCACCTTGACCAGGGTCTGCGCCGCGCCGTAGCCGTAGATCAGGCTGTTGTCGGAGCGGTCGGCGCCGGGCATGTACTTGTCGAGAAACGCCGTCCATTTCTTCATGCCGGCATCGTCCTTCCACTGCGGATCGGCGCCGTCCTTGCGATAGTCGGCCGACAGCACGCCCTGGGCAGCTTCAAATCCGGCGGGCTGCATCACCGCGCCGACCGAGACGCTGACGTTGGTGACGAGATGCAGCGGCTTCCAGCCGAGCTCGCCGATCTTCTTGATGGTCTGGGCGGCGAATTTCGGCGTCACGAAGCTGACGACGACGTCCGGGTTGAGCGACTTGATCTTCACGATGTGGGAATCGACGGTCGGCTCGGAGATTTCGTAGCTTTCCTCGGTGACGATCATCGAGGCCTTGGCGCCGAGCGCCTCGCGAAACCCCTTCTGGTAGTCCTTGCCGAAATCGTCGTTCTGATAGAGCACGGCGATCTTGGCGTCCGGCTTCTCCTTCATCAGGTATTTGGCATAGATTTGCGCCTCGACCTGATAGCTCGGCTGCCAGCCCATGGTCCACGGAAAATTCTTGGCGTCGTTCCACTTGCTGGCGCCGGTCGCGACGAACAGCTGCGGCACCTTCTTGGTGTTCATGTATTTCTGGAATGCGGTGTTGGATGGCGTTCCCAGCGAGTTGAACACCAGCAGCACCTCGTCGCTCTCCACCAGCTTGCGCACCTGCTCGACCGCCTTGGGCGGGCTGTAACCGTCGTCATAGCTGATGAAGTTGATCTTGCGGCCATTGATGCCGCCCCGATCGTTGATCATCTTGAAGTAGGCGTCTTCGGTCTTGCCGATCAACCCGTAGGACGAGGCCGGGCCGCTATACGGCATGATGTTGCCGATCTTGATTTCGGTATCGGTGGCGCCGGTGTCGTATTTCTTCTGGGCAAGCGCATTGCCGCTCACGGCGATGCTGAGGGCCGCGGCGATGGACAGGGAAATTGCGTGGGATGGAATGGCAGGCATTTCAGAACTCCCGAATTTTTTGCAGGCCTTTTTGGCAGACCTTTGCGGCCCGCGCGATTGAACACGGTTTGTGGGACGCCATCAATAGAAAGCCCTGCGGCTAGACCGCAGGGGTTCTATTGTGGAGCAGGGCGCGCGCGCCGCACGCCTCAATCGCCGCTCCGGCCATCGATGACCGGCCCGAACGTGTTCCACTGACCGCCTTCGAAACGCATCATCTGCAACTGCTCGATGGGGTAGAAATCCGTCGCGGAGGTATTGATGGTGACGCCGGGCAGCATGGTGTCCGGCGTGAAGTTGGTCAGGCTGGCGGCCTGCTTCATCAGGTTGGCGCGGGTCAGCACGTTGCCGGCCTGCCGCAGCACTTGGGCCATGGTCTGGGCGGCGCCGTAGCCATACACCACCGAGATGTCGCTGCGGCTGGCCATCGGCGCATAGCGGGCGAGAAAGGCGGTGAAGCGCTTCATGCCGTCGTCGTCGTCCCATTGCGGATCGGCGCCGTCCTTGGCGTAATAGGCCGACAGGATGCCCTGCGCGTTGTCAAAGCCGGCCGGCTTCATCACCGAGTTGACCGAAGCGCTGGCATAGCTCTGGATGTAGAGCGGCTTCCAGCCGAGTTCGGCGACCTTGCGAATGCTTTGCACGGCGGATTTCGGCGTGGTGACACTGAGGAAAGTATCGGCGCCGCTCGCCTTCAGATTCAGGATGTGCGAATCGATCGTCGGCTCGGCAATTTCATAGCTCTCTTCTGCCACGATCATCGCAGCCTGGGCGCCGAGGCCGTCCTTGAGCCCTTTCAGCACCTCCTTGCCGAGGTCGTCGTTCTGGTACAGCACGGCGATCCTGGCGCCGGGCTTTTGCGCCAGCAGATATTTGGCGTAGATCCGGCCCTCGCTGCGATACGGCGGCTGCCATCCCATGGTCCACGGAAACGCTGCGGGATTACCGAAGCTCTCCGAGCCGGCCCCGGCGAACAGTTGCGGCACTTGGCGGCCATTGAGGTATTTCTGGATCGCGGTGTTGGACGGGGTGCCGAGCGGGTTGAAGATCGCCAGCACTTCGTCGCCCTCGACCAGCCGGCGCGCCTGCTCGACCGCCTTGGCGGGGTTGTAGCCGTCATCATAGCTGATGAAGTTGATCTTGCGGCCGTTGATGCCGCCCTGGTCGTTGAGCATGCGGAAATAGGCCGCTTCGATGGTTCCGGCCACGGCGTAGGCGGAGGCCGGACCGCTATAGGGCATGATGTTGCCGATCCGGATTTCGCTGTCGCTGGCGCCGGGATCGTATTGCGTCTGGGCCTGCGCGCAGGTCGCGGCGGCGAGCAACAGGAGTGCGACTGCCGGAAATGCGGCGGCACGGAATTGCGGGGCGGTCATGGAGGATTGTCCTTGAGAGGCGGCAGGGGGCGTCGGCCTCGTGACCGGCGTGCCGCCGCGACACAACACCTTTCGGGCCCGCTCATCAAGCAGCCGTCTCAGCAGGAAAAAGGCCCCGCGCGAGCCATTCGCGCGGGGCCTGGTTTCCGTCGGCGTGGGCCGCGGCTCAGCCGCCGAGATTGCCGGCGATCACCGGGCCGAACAGTTCCCACTTCTCGCCCTTGAAGCGCTGCATCTGCAACTGCTCGATCGGGTAGAAGTCGGTCGCCGTGGTGGTGATGGTGACGCCCGGCAGCAGGGTGTCCGGCGCGAATTCCTTGAGGCTCGCCGCCTGCTTCATGATGTTGGCGCGGGTCAGGTCGTCGCCGGCCTGCTTGAGCACCTGGACGATGGTCTGGGCCTGCCCGTAGCCGTAAACCACCGAGCCGTCGGCGCGGTCCATTCCGGGGGCATACTTGGCGAGGAAGGCATAGAATTTCTTCATGCCATCGTCGTTGTCCCACGACGAGTCCGCGCCGTCCTTGGCGTAGTTCGCCGACAGAATGCCCTGGCCGTTATCGTAGCCCGCGGGCTTCATCACGCTGCCGACCGAAGCGCCGACGTTGCTCTGCACATAGGTCGGCTTCCAGCCGAGCTCGGCGACCTTCTTGATGGCCTGGGCGGCGAACTTCGGCGTGGTGATGCTGATGAAGGTGTCGGCACCCGTCGACTTCAGCTTGACGATGTGGGACTCGATCGTCGGCTCGGAAACCTCGTAGCTCTCTTCGGCGATGATCATCGCCGCTGCCTTGGCGCCGAGCCCGTCCTTCAAGCCCTTCAGCAGATCCTTGCCGAAGTCGTCGTTCTGGAACATCACCGCGATCTTGGCGTCGGGCTTCTCCTTCAGCAGATAGGCGGCATAGATGCGGCCTTCGCTCTGGTAGGCCGGCTGCCAGCCCATGGTCCACGGAAAATCCTTGTGCTCGCCGAACTTGGTCGCTCCGGTGGCGACGAAGACCTGCGGCACCTTCTTGGAATTCATGTATTTCTGGATTGCCGAATTCGACGGCGTACCGAGCGAGCTCGCGATGAACAGCACCTCGTCGCTTTCGACCAGCTTGCGGGCCTGCTCGACGGCCTTCGGCGGGCTGTAGCCGTCGTCATAGGTGACGTAGGTGATCTTGCGGCCGTTGATGCCGCCCTGCTCGTTGATCATCTTGAAATAGGCGTCTTCCATCTTGCCGATCACGCCATAGGCCGAAGCCGGGCCGCTATAGGGCATAATGTTGCCGATCTTGATCTCGGTGTCCGAGGCGCCGGTGTCGTATTTTTTCTGGGCGAGGGCGCTGCCTGACGCGGCAATGCTCAGGGCCGCGGCAACGGACAAGACGGTTGCGCGCGAACGTGTCGAAGGCATTTCAGAACTCCCGATGTGATGGACGTTTTATTCAACGTGTTATTCTTGGACCGACCGTTGCGATCCTGACGACTGAATACGTTCTTCCGCCGTGGCTATCAAGAAAAAGCCCCTCACGATCGATCGTGAGGGGCTGATTTATTGGGCATAGTTAGCGCGGCGCAGCCCGAACGAGTTCCGGCAGTTCGCCGCGCGGTCAGTTTCTTCGCAGTTTGCCAATGAGGCTTTGCGCCCCGTAGGCGACTTGCCTGGCACCGTGCGGAACCAGGAAGATGATGACGATCAGGATGACGCCGAACACCGCGCCCGACAGTCCCTTGGAGATGCCTTCGGCGATGTTGGGGACGAACACGATGAAGGCCGAACCGGCGAGCGATCCCGGCAGCCAGCCGACGCCACCGACCACCATGCCGAGGAACAGCGCGATCGCCAGCTGGATGGTGTAGCCGTCGGGCGCGACGAACTGCACGGCGATGGCACCGAGGCCGCCGGCCACGCCGGTGATCCCCGCACTGACGCCGAACGCCAGCGTCTTGTACAGCGAGACGTCGACGCCCATCGCCGAGGCTGCGATCTCGTTGTCGCGGATCGCCATCATGGCGCGGCCGGACCGCGACTTCAGCAGGTTGACCGAGAAGATGTAGATCAGGATCGAGACCGCCAGCGTGAAGTAGTACAGCCACATGTCCTGCGACACCTTGAGGCCGAGCGAAGCCAGGATCTCCGGCGCGTCCGGCTTGGTGACGACGAGGCCCTGCACGCCGCCGGTCCAGTGCTCGAACACGCCGAGCTTGAGCAACTGCGGCATGGCGGTGGCCAGTGCGAAGGTCGCCAGTGCCAGATAGATGCCGGACAACCGCAGTGCGGGCAGGCCGAACAGGAAGCCTGCAGCGAAGCAGATCATGCCAGCCACCGGCAGCGTCAGCACGTAGTTGATATTGCCGTGCTCCATCAGGATCGCCGACGTATAGGCGCCGAGCGCATAGAACGCGCTTTGCCCGAGCGAGAACTGGCCGCTGGCGCCGGTCAGGATGTTCAGCGCCAGCACGGCGATGGCGTAGATCAGCCACATGGTCATCTGGAAGATGATGAAGTTCTTGACGAACAGCGGCGTGGCAATCAGCAGCGCCAGCACGATGAGCGAGGCCATCGGCCCGAGCGCCATGGCTTTTTTCGGGATTGCATCCTCGATCACCGGGGCTTCCGAAACGACTTCTTGAACGGCGCTCATGATCAAACTCGCTTCACGATAGCACGGCCGAACAGGCCGTTGGGTTTGACGACCAGCACGGTGATGATCAGCGCCAGCGCGATTGGCAGTTTCAACTCGTTGCCGACGCCGGGAATGTAGGTGCCGACGAGATTTTCGAAGATGCCGACCAGGAAGCCGCCGACCACCGCGCCGAGCGGACTCGAGAGCCCGCCGACCACCGCTGCGGCAAAGCCGTAGATCAGCACGCCGCCCATCATGTTGGGCTCGAGGAATACTACCGGCGCGATCAGCATGCCGGCGATCGAACCGATCGCCGCCGCCATGCCCCAGCCCAAAGCGATCATCCAGCCGGTATTGATACCGACCAGCCGCGCCGATTCAGGCATCGAGGCTGCTGCACGCATCGCCAGGCCGACGCGGGTGTAGCGGAAGAAGCCGAACAGCAGCGCCAGCAGCACCAGGGTCACAGCGATCATGCCGGCCTGATGGGTCGAGATCAGCTGGCTGCCGAGGAACGGCGACGATCCGAACGGCGTCGGAAACTGCTTGATGGTGAAGTCCCAGACCAGGCCGGCGACGCTGTTGATGATGGCGAACAGCGCGATGAAGCCGGCGACGTGGGTCAGCACCGGAGCTTTGGCGAGCGGCTTGAACAGCAAGCGCTCGATGACGATGCCACCGGCGAAGGAGAACGCCAGCGTCAGCACGAAGGCGACCCAGTAGGGCAAGCCCCACTGCATCAGCTGCCAGGCGACGAAGGTCGAGAACATCGCCATTTCGCCCTGGGCGAAATTGAGATGGTCGATCGCCTGATAGATCATCACCACGGCGAGCGCCATACAGGCATAGATCGCGCCGGTGGCAATGCCAGCCAGGACTTGATTGGTAAAAAGCTCCATGGCTGTTTCCTCAATATCCCAGGTAAGACTTGCGGACGTCTTCGTTGTTCGCGATCTCGGCGGCGGAGCCGGACATCACGATGCGCCCCGTTTCGATGACATAGGCCTTGTCGGCGAGTTCCAGCGCCAGCTGCGCGTTCTGCTCGACCACCAGGATCGACACCTTGTCCTCCTTGTTGATCTTGCCGAGAATCCGGAACAGGTCGCGAACGATCAGCGGCGCCAGCCCGAACGACGGCTCGTCGAGCAGCATGAGCTTGGGCCGCAGCATCAGCGCACGGGCCACGGCAAGCATCTGCTGCTCGCCGCCGGACAAGGTGCCGGCCTGCTGCAGATGGCGCTGCTTGAGCACCGGGAAGTGATCGTACATCCGCTCGATGTCGGAGGTGATCGCCTTGCTGTCCTTGCGGGTGATGGCGCCGAGCTGCAGGTTTTCCTCGACCGTCATGGTCGTGAAGGTGCCACGGCCCTGCGGCACGTGGGCGATGCCCAGCCGCACGATGTTCTCGGTCGAGGCGTTGTCGAGCTTCTTGCCCTCGAACTCGATCGAACCGGTGGAGCGAATCATGTTGCAGATCGCCCGAAGCGTCGTGGTCTTGCCGGCGCCGTTGGCGCCGAGCAACGTGGTCATGCTGCCTTCGTTGAGCGCGAATTCGAGGCCATGCAGCGCCTGGACCTGGCCGTAATAGGCGCGCAGGTCCTTCACATTAAGCATCGCTGTCATGTGTCCTTGCTCCCCAGATAGGCCTTGATGACGTCCGGGTCCTTCTGTACCTGCGCGGGCGTGCCTTCGGCGAGCTTCTTGCCGAAGTTCAGCGCCACCACGTGGTCGGCGATCGACATCACCAGCCCCATGTGATGCTCGACCAGCAGCACGGTCACGCCGCGGTCGTCGCGGATACGGCGGATCAGGTCGCCGAGGATGTAGACTTCCTCGTGGTTGAGGCCGCCGGCGGGTTCGTCGAGCAGCAGGATCTTCGGCTTGGCGGCGAGCGCACGCGCCAACTCGACGCGCTTCTGCGTGCCGAACGGCAGGCCGGCGACGACGAGGCCGGCGACGCTCTGCAGGTCGAGGTAGTCGAGGATTTCATCGACGCGCTTGTTGAGCGCGGCTTCCCCGCGCCGCACCCACGGCAGCTGCAGGGAATCGCTGATGATGTCGCTGTTGGTCGAGGCGTGCGTGCCGACGCGAACATTGTCGCGCACCGACAGGTTGGGAAACAGCGCGACGTTCTGGAAGGTGCGGCCGATGCCGATCTCGGAGATCTTGTGCGCCGGTCGCTTCAGGATGCTGTCGCCCTCGAGCAGGATGTCGCCCTTGCTCGGCTGGTACAGCCGGCTGAGGCAGTTGAACAGCGTGGTCTTGCCGGCGCCGTTGGGCCCGATCAGACCGAGGATCTGGCCCTTCTGCATGTCGAACGATACGCCGTTCAAGGCGATGATGCCGCCGAACACGACGCTGACGTCGCGAACTTCGAGTAGCGGCGCGACTGAACCGGCTGGCGCCTGCCTTGCGAGCTGTGCCTGCATCATCTGCAATTGCCCTCGATCGCATGGCGCGGCGACGTGCGCCGACTGGCATGACTACGAGAGCAGAGACGATGAAGGCTATTTGATCCCCTCAACCACACGGGCAATTCTTCCTCCTGATTTTATTTTTTTATGATCTTGTTTTTTGGAATGCGGCGCGGCAGATCCGCCCAGCGCAGCTTCGATGTTCCTTACCATCGCCAACAGGCGAGGTCCAATGTCGGTGCGCAAGCGGTCTTCCGTGAAGCGGAACGCCGGCGCGCCGCAGTTAAACGCATAAGGGCCGGTTCCGTCATTCAACTTTAGAGCTACACCAACCGCGTGCACGTCGTCCTGCCACTCGCCTGCCGAGATCACGAAGCCATGACGCTCGACCATCTCGCCGGAGCGTTCCAGCCCGTCCCGCATCTTCGGCCAGCGGCTGCCGTAGTGCTCACGGAATTCGCGCAGTAACTGGGCACGTTCTTCCGGCGGCAAGGCCCAGAAATAGGCGCGGCCCATCGCCGTGGTGGCGATCGGGATGCGCGAGCCGACGTCGAGCTGGACGCCGACGGTAAGATGCGAACGGCTTTGCCCGAAGTAGATCATGCTGAGCCGGTCGCGCGCGCCGACCGCCACCGCGCCGCCGGTCTCGCGCATCAGTTCGTCGCGGAAACTTTCGGACAGGTGGCGGACGCCGAGATTGGCGAGCGCGGCATACCCCAGGGCCATGGCTGCCGGTGCGAGTTGGTATTTCTCGAACCGCGGCACCTGTGTAAGGTAGCCGAGTTTGGTGAGTGTATATGTCAGCCGGGAAATGGTTGGCTTCGGCAGCTTTGTACGGGCCGCAATCTCCTGATTGCCCAGAAGCCCGTCGTTGGGATGGAATGCGCGCAACACATCAAGGCCGCGGGCGAGCGCGACGACGAAGCTGCGATCAGTCGCGACTGTCTTGGCTGGACGTTTCATGGAGAAGAGAGCGACCCTCGTTGACAACGGACGCTCTTCAAAATAACCCTCGCTGTCAAGATGTGGAATTAAATTTCGCAGTGCGAAATCAACAATAACCGTGATCCAAGGAGAGCCGCGTGAACGAAGTGGTCAAGCTCGATCGTCATGATGTGGTTGCCGTCATCACCGTGGACAGCCCACCGGTGAATGCGCTCAGTGCGGCGGTTCGTCGCGGCATTTTCGACAGCATCAAGGCCGCCGCCGCCGATCCGCAAGTGCAGGCGATCGTGCTGACCTGTGCCGGCCGCACCTTCATCGCCGGCGCCGACATCACCGAATTCGGCAAGCCGCCGCAGCCGCCGATGCTCAACGACGTGATCGCCGAGATCGAGAATTGCGGCAAGCCGGTGATCGCCGCGATCCATGGCACCGCGCTGGGTGGCGGGCTCGAGATCGCGCTCGGGTGTCATTTCCGCGTTGCAACCAAGGATGCAAAACTCGGCCTGCCGGAGGTCAAGCTCGGCCTGTTGCCGGGCGCCGGCGGCACCCAGCGGCTGCCGCGCGCCGTCGGTCCCGAACTCGGCGTCAAGATGATCGTCACCGGCGAGCCGATCGGTGCCGAAGCCGCGCTGAAGAACGGCCTGATCGAGGAGATCGTCGAAGGTCCGGCCTCCGGCGGCGAAGGCTTCGCGCGAAAAGTGCTGGCCGAGAAGCGCCCGTTGCGCATCCTGCGCAATGACGATTCCAAGCTGGCAGCCGCCAAGGCCGATCGTTCGATCTTCACCAAGGCCGCGGCCGACGCCAACAAGAAGAACCGCGGCCTCGACGCGCCGCTGGCCTGCGCCGAAGCGGTGAGCTGGACGCTCGACCTGCCGTTCGATGAAGCGCTGAAGAAGGAGCGCGAGTCGTTCCTGCGCCTCGTTGCCGGCGACCAGTCCAAGGCGCAGCGCTATGCGTTCTTCTCCGAACGCGAAGCTGCCAAGGTGCAGAACGTGCCCGAGGGCACCAAGCCGCGCCCGGTGGAACGCGTCGCGGTGATCGGCGCCGGAACGATGGGCGGCGGCATTGCCATGTCCTTCGTCAATGCCGGCATTCCGGTCACGCTGATCGAGACCGGCGAGGAACAGCTGAAGCGCGGCATGGGGATCATGCAGAAGAACTACGAGGCGACCGCGGCGCGCGGCGGCATTCCCGCCGATGCCCCGGCCAAGCGCATGGGCTTGATCACCGGCGTGGTCGGCCTCGAGAACGTCAAGGACGCCGACCTGATCATCGAGGCGGTGTTCGAGACCATGGCGATCAAGAAGGAAGTGTTCACCGCGCTCGACGCCTACGCCAAGCCCGGCGCCGTGCTGGCCAGCAACACCTCCTATCTCAACATCGACGAGATCGCAAAAGTAACAAAGCGTCCGCAGGACGTGCTCGGCATGCATTTCTTCTCGCCGGCCAACGTCATGAAGCTGTGCGAGATCGTGCGCGCCGACAAGACTGCGCCGGACGCGCTGATGACCGCCGTTGCCGTCGCCCGTAAGATCGCCAAGGTGCCGGCGGTGGTCGGCGTGTCCGACGGCTTTGTCGGCAACCGCATGCTGGCGGCGCGCTCCAAGCAGTCGGAGAAGCTGTTGTTCGAAGGCGCGCTGCCGCAGCAGGTCGACGCCGTCGTGACGAAATTCGGCATGCCGATGGGGCCGTTCGCCATGGGCGACCTCGCCGGCCTCGACATCGGCTGGCGCTCGCGCCAGGACCGCGGCATCAAGTCGCCGATTGCCGACGCGCTGTATGAAGCCGGCCGTCACGGCCAGAAGACCGGCAAGGGCTACTACAAATACGAAGCCGGCTCACGCGCGGCGATCCCGGATCCGGAAGTCGAAAAACTGATCGACGACACCTGCAAGAGCCTTGGCCTGACCCGCCGCATCGTCAGCGACGAGGAGATCCTCGAACGCATGATGTATCCGATGATCAACGAGGGCGCGCGCATCCTCGAGGAAAAAGTCGCCTCGCGTCCCAGCGACATCGACGTGATCTGGCTGTACGGCTACGGCTGGCCGATCTATCGCGGCGGCCCGATGTTCTACGCCGACAGCGTCGGCCTCAAGCACATCGCCGAGCGGCTGTCGTTCTACGCCAAGCAGACCAACGATCCCTCGCTGGAGCCGTCGGCACTGCTGAAGCGCCTCGCCGACGAAGGCAAGACATTTGCGTCGCTGGCGAAGTCTGCGTGATGGCAATGGCGGCATTCGCCGGTCGCCGCAGCTCTTCTCCCTTCCCCCGCACTTGCGGTGGTCGGGCGGACGAGTCGTCCGCCATGGGTGGCCGGCCGTCAGGCCGGTCGGGTGGGGGGCTGCAACTGGCGACGTCGTGCGTGACGCCCTCCACTCCGACCCTCCCCACCGCAAGTGCGGGGGGAGGGAGTGCTGACTGTGTGCCCGCCTTACATAAGTTGGAAGCCGCATGACCCATCCCGGCGAACAGTTCTATCCGGAGGGCGTGACCTGGGACGCGCCGATCGCGCGCGGCACGCTGCCGGGTCTGCTGGCAAAGGCGGCCGCCGATTTCGGCGACCGCACGGCCATCGAATTTCGCGACCGTCCACTCAGCTTCACGGCGCTGCAAGCCAAAGCTCAAATCGCCGCCGCTGCCTTCCTGCGCGCCGGCTATGGCAAGGGCGCCTCGATCGGGCTGTTCCTTGGCAATACGCCGGATCACCCGGTGAATTTCTTCGGCGCGCTGAAAGCCGGCGCGCGGCTGGTGCATCTGTCACCGCTCGATGGCGAGCGCGCGCTGTCGCACAAGCTCAGCGATTCCGGCGCGCGGGTGCTGGTCACCAGCAACCTGGCCTCGCTACTGCCGATGGCGCTGAAGTTTCTCGACAAGGGCTTGCTCGATCGGCTCATCGTCTGTGAGGACGACGACTGGGGCGCGGTCAATAACCCGCAACTGCCGCTGCCGGCCGATCCTCGCATCGTCACATTCAATACCTTCACCGCCGGCGCCACGCCGCCAGCCGTCTGGCCGGCGATCGGCCCCGACGATGTCGCGCTGCTGCAATATACCGGCGGCACCACCGGCCTTCCCAAGGGCGCCATGCTGAGCCACGGCAACCTGACCTCGGCGGTGGCGATCTATGCCGCCTGGGGCGCGCCGGCGCGGGCGCAGCGCAGCACGGTCGAGCGCGTGATCTGCGTGCTGCCGCTGTTCCACATCTATGCGCTGACGGTGATTCTGCTCAGCCGCATCAGCCTCGGCGATATCATCTCGCTGCACCAGCGGTTCGACGTCAACGCCGTCTTGCGCGACATCGAGGAAAAGCGCGCCACGGTGTTTCCGGGCGTGCCGACCATGTGGATCGCCATTGCCGGCGATCCCACGCTGGAAAGCCGCGACCTGTCGTCTCTGGTGTCCGCGGGATCCGGCGGCGCGCCGCTGCCGGTCGAGGTCGCGCGGATCTTCGAGAGCAAGACCGGGCTGAAGCTGAAGAGCGGCTGGGGCATGACCGAGACATGCTCGCCCGGCACCGCGCACCCGCTCGCCGGGCCGGACAAGCCGGGCTCGATCGGGCTGATGATGCCCGGCATCGAACTCGATGTGGTCAGCGCCGAGGATCCCACCCGCGTGCTGCCGGTGGGGCAGACCGGCGAGATCCGTATCAAGGGACCGAACGTGACCCGCGGCTACTGGAATCGCGAGAAGGAGACCGCGGAATCCTTCGTCGGCGACCGCTTTCTCACCGGTGACATCGGCTACATGGACGCCGACGGCTATTTCTATCTGGTCGACCGCAAGAAGGATCTGATCATCTCCGGCGGCTTCAATGTCTATCCGCAGATGATCGAGCAGGCGATCTACGAACACCCCGCCGTGCACGAGGTGATCGTGATCGGCGTCGCGGACCCCTATCGCGGCGAGGCGGCCAAGGCCTTCGTCAAGCTCAAGCACGGCGCTCATGCCTTCAGCCTGGAGGAACTGCGCGCGTTCCTCGCCGGCAAGCTCGGCAAGCACGAGCTGCCGGCGGCACTGGACTTCGTCGACGACCTGCCGCGCACCACGGTCGGAAAACTCTCGCGCCACGCGCTACGCAACCTGCAACCATCGTCCATCAACCAACAACAATCAGCAACAGGAGGTCATCCATGACCGAGGCCGTCATCGTTTCCACTGCCCGCACGCCGATCGGCAAGGCCTATCGCGGCGCGTTCAACGCCACCGAAGGCGCGACCCTGCTCGGCCATGCCATCGAGCACGCCGTCCAGCGCGCCGGCATCGATCCGAAGGAAGTCGAAGATGTGGTGATGGGCGCCGCCTTGCAGCAGGGCGCCACCGGCGGCAACATCGCCCGCAAGGCATTGCTGCGCGCCGGCTTGCCGGTCAGCGTTGCCGGCACCACCATCGATCGCCAGTGCGCCTCGGGCCTGCAGGCGATCGCGCTGGCAGCACGCTCGGTGCTGTTCGATGGCGTCGAGATCGCGGTCGGCGGTGGCGGCGAGTCGATCAGCCTGGTGCAGAACGACCACGCCAACAAGTTTCACACCATCGATCCCGAGCTGATGAAGATCAAGTCGGACGTCTACATGCCGATGCTCGACACCGCCGAGATCGTCGCCAAGCGCTACGGCATCTCGCGCGAGCGCCAGGACGAGTATTCGCTGGAGAGCCAGCGCCGCACCGCCGCGGCCCAGCAGGGCGGCAAGTTCAACGACGAGATTGCCGCCATCACGACGAAGATGGGCGTCGCCGACAAGGCGACCGGCGAAGTCAGCTTCAAGGATATCACGTTGTCGAAGGATGAAGGCCCGCGCCCGGAAACCACCGCCGAGGGCCTTGCCGGCCTCAAGGCCGTACGCGGCGACGGCTATTCGATCACTGCCGGCAACGCCTCGCAATTGTCCGACGGCGCCAGCGCCACGGTGATCATGACCGACAAGATGGCGGCATCGAAGGGCCTCAAGCCGCTCGGCATCTTTCGCGGTTTTGTCTCTGCCGGCTGCGAGCCCGACGAGATGGGCATCGGCCCGGTCTATGCGGTGCCGCGTCTCCTGAAGCGCCACGGCCTCAAGGTCGAGGACATCGATCTGTGGGAGCTCAACGAGGCCTTCGCGGTGCAGGTGCTGTATTGCCGCGACAAGCTCGGCATCGATCCGGACAAGCTCAACGTCAACGGCGGCGCCATCTCGGTCGGCCATCCCTACGGCATGTCGGGTGCGCGCCTCACCGGCCATGCGCTGATCGAGGGGCGTCGTCGCAAGGCGAAATATGCGGTGGTCACCATGTGCGTCGGCGGCGGCATGGGCTCCGCCGGCCTGTTCGAGATCGTACACTAAGAGAGCCGTCATCCCTGCATAAACGCAATTGCGTTTAGGCCGAGGTGCTCGCCGTCTTCGGCGAGCCTCGAAGGACGACGGCGGGAATTGGATGAACACTCCTTCGCCCTTCGAGCCAGCGCTGCGCGCTGGCTCCTCAGGGTGACGGTGCCGGGTAACAGCAACAGGAGGGTCCGATGGATCTCAAGTTCAGCAAGGAAGAAGTGGCGTTCCGCGACGAAGTGCGGGCGTTCTTCAAGGAGAAGGTGCCGGCCTCGACGCGGCAGAAAATGCAGGAAGGCCGCCATCTCGGCAAGGACGAGATGGTCGCCTGGTGGCGCATCCTCAACGACAAGGGCTGGGGCGTGACGCACTGGCCGGTGGAATATGGCGGCACCGGCTGGAGCTCCGTGCAGCACTATATCTTCAACGAGGAGCTGCAGCTGGCGCCGGCGCCGGCGCCGCTGGCCTTCGGCGTCAGCATGGTCGGCCCGGTCATCTACACTTTCGGCAACGAGGCGCAGAAGAAGCGCTTCCTGCCGCGCATCGCCAGCGTCGAGGATTTCTGGTGCCAGGGTTTCTCGGAGCCGGGTTCGGGGTCCGACCTTGCCTCACTCAAGACGAAAGCCGAGCGCAAGGGCGACAAGTGGATCATCAACGGCCAGAAGACCTGGACCACGCTGGCGCAGTACGCCGACTGGATCTTCTGCCTGTGCCGCACCGATCCCGCCGCCAAGAAGCAGTCCGGCATTTCCTTTATCCTGGTTGACATGAAGACCCCGGGCATCACCGTGCGCCCGATCGTCACCATCGACGGCGGCCGCGAGGTCAACGAGGTGTTCTTCGATGACGTCGAGGTGCCCTACGAGAACCTCGTCGGCGAGGAGAACAAGGGCTGGGATTACGCAAAGTTCCTGCTCGGCAACGAGCGCACCGGTATCGCCCGCGTCGGCGTTTCCAAGGAGCGCATCCGCCGCATCAAGGAACTCGCCGCCAAGGTCGAAGCCGGCGGCAGACCGATCATCGAGGACCAGAAGTTCCGCGAGAAGCTGGCGCTGATCGAGATCGAACTGAAGGCGCTCGAGCTGACGCAATTGCGCGTGGTTGCCGACGAAGGCAAGCACGGTAAGGGCAAGCCCAATCCGGCGTCCTCGGTACTGAAGATCAAGGGCTCGGAAATCCAGCAGGCCACCACCGAATTGCTGATGGACGTGATCGGCCCGTTCGCCGCGCCCTATGACGAGCACGGCGACGACGGCAGCAACGAGACCATGGACTGGACCGCGCAGATCGCGCCGAGCTATTTCAACAACCGCAAGGTTTCGATCTACGGCGGTTCCAACGAGATCCAGCGCAACATCATCACCAAGGCCGTGCTGGGGCTGTAGTCATTTCTTTCTTCACCTCTCCCCGCCGGGGAGAGGTCGGATTGCGAAGCAATCCGGGTGAGGGGCTGCATTCACGCTGGCCCCCCTCACCCGAAGGCTCCGCGTCGCTCGCCTTCGACCTCTCCCCGCAGGGGAGAGGTGACCATAACCACAATCGCCGAACACCCGACGCAGCGATGTCATCGCGCGAAACGTTTAGAGGAAATATCATGGATTTTGATTTGTCGGAGGAGCAGCGTCTGCTCAAGGATAGCGTCGACGGTCTCCTGAAGGCCTCGTATGATTTCGACAGCCGTAAGAAGTATCGCGCCGAAAAGGGCGGCTGGAGCAAGTCGATCTGGAACAGGCTGGCGGAGCAGGGGCTGCTCGGCCTGCCGTTCAGCGAGGATGACGGCGGCTTCGGTGCCGGTGCCGTGGAAACCATGATCGTGATGGAAGCGCTCGGCAAGGCGCTGGTGGTCGAGCCCTATCTCGCCACCGTGGTGCTCGGCGGCGGCTTCCTGCGACGCGGCGGCTCGGCCGCACAGAAGGCGGCCTACATCCCGTCGATCATCGATGGCAGCAAGACATTGGCGTTCGCGCAGCTCGAGAAGAACTCGCGCTACGACCTCGGCGACGTCACCACCTCCGCGAAGAAGACCGCCAATGGCTGGGTGATCGACGGCGAGAAGTTCGTGGTGCTCAATGGCGAGAACGCCGACACCTTGATCGTTAGCGCGCGCACCGCGGGCGGGCAGCGCGACCGCGCCGGCATCGGCGTATTCCTGGTGCCGGCGAATGCCAAGGGCATCAGCATCAAGGGTTATCCGACCCAGGACGGCCTGCATGCCGCCGACATCACCTTCACGGCCGTAGAAGTCGGCGCCGATGCCGCGATCGGCGATCCAGCCAATGCCCTGCCGCTGATCGAGACCGTGGTCGACGACGCGCGTATCGCGCTGTGCGCCGAAGCGGTCGGCGAGATGGATGAGTCGCTGAAGTCGACGGTTGAATATCTCAAGACCCGCACCCAGTTCGGGGTGCCGATCGGTAGCTTCCAGGTGCTGCAGCATCGCGCGGCCGACATGTTCGTCGCGGTGGAGCAGGCGCGCAGCATGGCGATGTTCGCCACCATGGCCAGCGATTTCGACGATGCCAGGGAGCGCAGCAATGCGGTGTCGGCGGCCAAGGTGCAGATCGGCAAGTCGCTGAAGTTCGTCGGCGAACAGTCGATCCAGCTGCATGGCGGCGTCGGCATGACCATGGAATACAAGATCGGCCACTACTTCAAGCGGCTGACCATGATCGAGAGCACCTTTGGCGATACCGACTTCCACCTGCGCCGTGTCAGCGACGCCGGCGGGCTGAACAGCTGACTTGGTCATTCGGGGCGCTTCCTTAACCTCTTCCCGCACTTGCGGGGAGAGGTCGGAGCCGAGCGCCAGCGAGGCTTGGGGTTAGGGGCTGCCAGTGCTTCTCTGGAGATAGCGCCTCACCCCAGCCCTCTCCTCGCAAGCGAAGCTTCGCCAGGGGGCGAGGGGCGCACGGCCGGCGCGTCACAAGTGAATGAAGACAGGGAGCATCCCGTGCAGAACCCCTTCGATCTCACCGGCAAGGTCGCGGTCGTCACCGGCTCCAGCCGTGGCATTGGCCGCGCCTCGGCAGAACTGCTGGCAAAGCTCGGCGCTCATGTGGTGATCTCCAGCCGCAAGCGTGAGGCCTGCGAGGAGGTCGCCGAAGGCATCCGCAAGGACGGCGGCGACGCCTACGTCATTCCCTGCAATATCTCGCGCAAGGACGAGATCGCCGCGCTGATTTCCGGCACCGTGAAACACTACGGCACGCTCGACATCCTGGTGTGCAACGCCGCGGTCAATCCCTATTACGGCCCGCTGCTCGACATATCTGACGAAGCCTTCGACAAGATCATGGGCTCCAACGTCAAGAGCAACATCTGGCTGTGCGCGCAGGCGATGCCGTTGATGGCCGCGCGTGGCCGCGGCTCGGTGGTGATCATTTCTTCCATCGGCGGCCTGCGCGGTTCCACGGTCATCGGCGCCTACGGCATCTCCAAGGCCGCGGATTTTTCATTGTGCCGCAGCCTCGCCGGCGAATGGGGGCCGAAGGGCGTGCGCGTCAACTGCATCGCACCCGGCCTGGTGAAGACCGATTTCGCCAAGGCGCTGTGGGAAGACCCCGACAACCTCAAGCGCCGCACCGCGACCACGCCGCTACGCCGTATCGGCGAGCCGCATGAGATTGCCGGCGCGGTGGCCTATCTCGGCTCCGATGCCTCGACCTTCATGACCGGCCAGACCATCGTCATCGACGGCGGCGTCACCACCGCATCGGTGTAAATTCCCTCCCTTTCCCTGTCCCCAAGCGCGACGGGAAAGAAAGCGAACGACGCGGCGCATGCGCCCGCGTCTTTATAGGATTCCTATAAGTTCGCGGGTTCCTCCAACTCGAAAACATATCTTGAAGATGGCACTTCATCGCAGTGCGAGAGGATTGCCATGGGAATGTAATACGTCCTGCGGTTGATCCAGCGCAAGGTCATCAATTTGCGGGCTGCGATTGTGGCGCCCGGGACACCGCACATAGGAGCAACTCATGCTGGACATTTTCATGCTGGCTCTCGGTCTGGGCTTCTTTGTCCTGACGGTCGGCTACGCCTACGCCTGCGAAAGGCTCTGAGGAGAACAATCATGATGTTCGATTACACACTCGCCGGCCTCGTCTCTGCAGGGCTGCTGTTTTACCTCACTTACGCTTTGCTGCGTCCCGAGCGGTTCTAAAGGAACACGATCATGACACTCGTTGGCTGGATTCAGATTGTTCTCTTCTGCGCGATTGTGGTCGCGCTGGTAAAACCGCTCGGCTGGTACATGACCCGCGTGTTCAATGGCGAGCGCACATTCCTGTCGCCGGTGCTGCGGCCGGTCGAGGCTGGCCTGTACTGGATGGGTGGTGTCGACGAGAAACGCGAGCAGCACTGGCTGACCTATACGGTGGCCATGCTGCTGTTCCACGTCGGGGGCTTCCTGGTTCTCTATGCGGTGCTGCGGCTGCAGGCGATCCTGCCCTTCAATCCGGCGGAGCAGTCGGCGGTGGCGCCGGACCTGTCTTTCAACACGGCGATCTCCTTTATCACCAACACGAACTGGCAGAACTACGGCGGCGAAAGCACGCTGTCCTATCTGACCCAGATGATCGGCCTGACCCACCAGAATTTTCTGTCGGCAGCGACCGGAATTGCGCTCGCTGTCGCCCTGATCCGCGGCTTCTCGCGCTCGTCGATGCGCACCATCGGCAATTTCTGGGTCGATGTCACCCGCTGCACGCTCTATGTGCTGCTGCCCATCTGCATCGTCTACATGCTGTTCCTGGTCTGGCAGGGCATTCCACAGACGCTCGGCGCCTATGTCGATGCCACCACCCTTGAGGGCGCCAAGCAGACCATCGCGGTCGGCCCGGTGGCGTCGCAAGTCGCCATCAAGATGCTCGGCACCAACGGCGGCGGCTTCTTCAATGCCAACGCGGCGCATCCGTTCGAGAACCCGACGGCGCTGTCGAACTTCATCCAGATGATCTCGATCTTCGCGCTCGGTGCGGCCCTGACCAATGTGTTCGGGCGCATGGTCGGCAACCAGAAGCAGGGCTGGGCGATCCTCGGCGTGATGGGCGTGCTGTTCATCGCGGGCGTCGCCGTCACCTACGGCGCAGAAGCCTCCGGCACCAGCATGCTGGCCGATCTCGGCCTCACCGGCGGCAACATGGAAGGCAAGGAAGTCCGCTTCGGCATCGTCGCCTCCAGCCTGTTCGCCGTCATCACCACGGCAGCGTCGTGCGGCGCGGTCAACGCGATGCATGACTCCTTCACGGCCATCGGCGGCATGATCCCGCTCATCAACATGCAGCTCGGCGAGATCATCGTCGGCGGCGTTGGCGCCGGCCTCTACGGCATGCTGCTGTTCGTCGTGCTGGCGATCTTCGTTGCCGGTCTGATGGTCGGCCGCACCCCGGAATATGTCGGCAAGAAGATCGAGGCGCGCGAAGTCAAGATGGCCATGCTCGCCATCCTGGTGCTGCCGCTGATGTATCTTGGCTGGACGGCCGTGGCGGTGGTGCTGCCGTCGGCGGTGGCATCGATGGCCAATGCCGGCCCGCACGGCTTCAGCGAAGTGCTGTATGCCTTCACTTCGGCCACCGGCAACAACGGTTCGGCGTTTGGCGGTCTCACCGGCAACACCTTCTTCTACAACCTGACACTGGCCAGCTCGATGTTTGTCGGCCGCTTCTTCATGATCGTTCCGGCCATGGCGCTGGCGGGATCGCTGGCGGCCAAGAAATCGATCCCGGCATCGGCGGGCACCCTGCCGACCACGGGTGGACTGTTTGTCGGCCTGGTTGTCGGCGTGATCCTGATCATCGGCGGTCTGACCTTCTTCCCGGCGCTTGCGCTCGGGCCGATCGTCGAGCACCTCGCGATGTCCGCCCACACTTTGTTCTGATCGATTACCCGGAGTACTACCCATGGAAACGTTGAAACTGCAGAAGCGGGTGCCGATGTCGGCCATGCTTGATGCGAAAATCGTTGTCCCCGCCATCGGCTTTGCCTTCGCCAAGCTCGACCCGCGGCTGATGATCAAGAATCCGGTGATGTTCGTCGTCGAGGTCGTCGCCGCGCTGACCACGGTGATCTTCGTCAAGAACCTGTTCACCGGCGGCACCGATCTGGCCTTCGCGTTCCAGATCATCCTGTGGCTGTGGTTCACGGTGCTGTTCGCCAACTTCGCCGAGGCGGTGGCGGAAGGCCGCGGCAAGGCGCAGGCGGAATCGCTGAAGAAGACCCGCACCGAAAGCCAGGCCAAGCTTCTGACCGGCGCAGCCGGTGACAAGTCGTATCGAATGGTCTCGGGCACCAGCCTGAAGGTCGGTGATGTCGTGCTGGTGGAAGCCGGCGACAACATCCCGTCCGACGGCGAGGTGATCGAGGGCGTCGCCTCGGTCAACGAGGCCGCCATCACCGGCGAATCCGCGCCGGTGATCCGGGAATCCGGTGGCGACCGTTCCGCGGTCACCGGCGGCACCCAGGTGTTGTCAGACTGGATCCGCGTCCGCATCACTGCGGCGCAGGGCTCCACCTTCATCGACCGCATGATCAAGCTGGTGGAAGGTGCGGAACGGCAGAAGACGCCGAACGAGATCGCACTCAACATCCTGCTGGTCGGCCTCACCATCATCTTCGTGTTCGCCACGGTGACCATCCCGAGCTACGCGGCCTATGCGGGCGGCTCGATCTCCGTCGTGGTGCTGGTGGCCTTGTTCGTGACCTTGATCCCGACCACCATCGGCGCGCTTCTCTCGGCCATCGGCATTGCCGGCATGGACCGGCTGGTGCGCTTCAACGTGCTGGCGATGTCCGGCCGCGCGGTGGAAGCCGCCGGCGACGTCGACACCTTGCTGCTCGACAAGACCGGCACCATCACGCTGGGCAACCGCCAGGCCACCGCGTTCCGCCCCGTGCGCGGCGTCTCCGAGCAGGAGCTGGCCGACGCGGCGCAACTCGCCTCGCTGGCCGACGAGACGCCGGAAGGCCGCTCCATCGTCGTGCTGGCCAAGGAGAAGTACAACATCCGCGGTCGCGACATGGCTGAACTGGGTGCGACCTTCGTACCGTTCACGGCGCAGACCCGCATGAGCGGCGTCGATGCCGGTGGCTCCTCGGTGCGCAAGGGCGCGGTGGATTCGATCCTCGCTTACGTCAGCGGCGGCGCCACCCATGCAGTGGCATCAGGTAATGCCGCGCGCGCCATGCAGACTGCGACGATGTCCGACACTGCCCGGGAAATCCAGGCGATTTCCGACGAGATCGCCAAGGGTGGCGGCACGCCGCTGGCGGTGGCCCGCGACGGCAAGCTCCTGGGCGTTGTCCACCTCAAGGATATCGTCAAGGGCGGCATCCGCGAACGCTTTGCCGAGCTGCGCCGCATGGGCATCCGCACCGTGATGATCACCGGCGACAATCCGATGACCGCCGCGGCAATCGCTGCCGAGGCTGGGGTCGACGACTTCCTGGCGCAGGCCACCCCGGAGGACAAGCTGCAATTGATCCGCGATGAGCAGGCCAAGGGCAAGCTGGTGGCGATGTGCGGCGACGGTACCAACGACGCTCCTGCACTGGCGCAGGCCGATGTCGGTGTCGCCATGAACACCGGCACCCAGGCGGCGCGCGAGGCCGGCAACATGGTCGATCTCGATTCTAACCCGACCAAGCTGATCGAGGTGGTGGAAATCGGCAAGCAGTTGCTGATGACACGCGGCGCATTGACGACGTTCTCGATCGCCAACGATGTGGCGAAATACTTTGCCATCATCCCGGCGATCTTCCTCGCCTTCTATCCGCAGCTCGAGACGCTCAACATCATGCGGCTGCACAGCCCGCAGAGCGCCATCCTGTCGGCCATCATCTTCAACGCGGTGATCATCATCGCGCTGATCCCGCTGGCCCTGAAGGGCGTCGCCTATCGTCCGATCGGCGCCGGCGCGCTGCTCAGCCGCAACCTGCTGATCTACGGCGTCGGCGGTATCATCGTTCCGTTCATCGGCATCAAGGCGATCGACCTCGTGGTCACCGCCCTGCATTTGGTTTGAGGAGAAAGTCATGTTGAAAGAAATTCGTCCCGCCATCGTCATCCTGCTGGCGCTCACCGTGATCACCGGCGCGGCCTATCCGCTGGCCATGACCGGGATCGCGGAAGCGATCTTCCCGAACCAGGCGCAAGGCAGCCTGATCGAGCGCGACGGCAAGGTGGTCGGCTCGACGCTGATCGGCCAGGAGTTTAAGGGCGACGACTATTTCCACGGTCGTCCTTCCGCCACCACCATGGCCGATCCGCAGGATGCCACCAAGACCGTGCCGGCGCCCTATAACGCGATCAATTCCATGGGCTCCAACCTCGGCCCGACCAGCCAGGCGCTCAACGATCGCATCAAGGAAGATGTGGCGAAGCTCAAGGCGGAGAACCCGTCGACGCCGGTGCCGGTCGACCTCGTCACCGCCTCGGGCAGCGGGCTCGACCCGAACATTTCGCCGGAGGGCGCGCTGTTTCAGGTGCCCCGCGTCGCCAAGGCGCGCAAGCTGCCGGAGGACAAGGTCCGCTCGCTGGTGACGGCGCAGACCGAAGGTCGCTTTGGCGGCCTGCTTGGCGAGCCCCGTGTCAACGTGCTAGCGCTGAATCTGGCGCTCGACGCGGCGTCACCAAAATAGATTGAAGCGGTGGCCTGCTTCCCTCTCCCTGCCCGGCGAAGCAAAGCTTCGCTAGGCGGGGAGAGGGGAAGGTAGCCCCGGGCGGGCGCGGAGACTATAAAGCCGTATGGCAAATCAGCGCCGCGACAGTGAACATCGACCCTCGCCGGAAGCGCTCCTGGAAGCGGCCCGGCGGGAGGACAACGGGACAGGGCGGCTGAAGATCTTCGTCGGCGCCGCGCCCGGTGTCGGCAAGACCTACGAGATGCTGCAGAGCGCCCATGCCAAGCGCAGGGCCGGCGTCGATGTGGTGGTCGGCGTGGTGGAAACCCACGGCCGCGCCGAGACCGAGGCGCTGCTGGACGGGCTGGAAGTGATCCCGCGCCGCAAGTTCGACTACAGGGATCAGCACCTCGAGGAGATGGACCTTGACGCACTGATCGCCCGGCATCCTCAAATCGCTTTGGTCGACGAACTCGCCCATACCAATGCGCCGGGCAGCCGGCATCCCAAGCGTTACCTCGACGTGCAGGAATTGCTGAGCCACGGCATTGACGTCTACACCGCCGTCAATATCCAGCACATCGAGAGTCTCAACGACGTCGTCGCGCAGATTACCCATGTGCGGGTGCGCGAGACGGTGCCGGACTCGGTATTTGACGGCGCCGATGCCATCGAGCTGATCGACCTCACGCCGGACGACCTGATCCAGCGGTTGAAAGAGGGCAAGGTCTATGTGCCGAGACAGGCCGAGCGCGCGCTGGAGCATTATTTCTCGCCCGGCAACCTGACCGCCCTGCGCGAACTGGCGCTGCGCCGCACCGCGGAGCGTGTCGACGAGCAGTTGCTCACCCACATGCAGGCCAATGCCATCGCGGGTCCCTGGGCAGCCGGCGAACGCATCCTGGTCTGCGTCAGCGAGGATCCGCGGTCGGCAGGCTTGGTGCGCTACACGAAACGTCTCGCCGACCGCCTGCATGCGCCGTGGACCGCGATCTCGATCGAGACCAGGCGCAGCCTGCAGCTCACCGAGGAGCAGCGCGACCGGCTCGCCGACACGCTGCGGCTGGCCGAGGCGCTGGGCGCCGAAGCGCTGACCATCCCCGGCGCCGGGCGGCGTATTGCCGACGACGTGCTGGGCTTCGCGCGAGCCAACAACGTCACGCAGATCGTGACCGGAAAGGCGTCGCGGTCGTGGATGTTCGAGCTGCTGCGGGGCTCCGTGGTGCACGACCTGGTGCGGCGCGCAGGCAATATCAGCGTGCATGTCATTGCCGGCGATGACGCCGCCGGTGCCGTGGCGACGAAGTCGGTGCAGGCGGCCGAGCGCAGCGAGCCGTTCGATCCCAAACCCTATCTCGCCGCGTTGGCCGTGGTTGCGGTGGCGCTTGGCGTCGCCAAGCTGATCCAGCCGATGTTCGGCATCGAGAATGTCGATCTGGTGTTCCTCACCGCCGTGGTCAGTGTGGCCGTACGCTACGGGCTGTGGCCGTCGCTGCTGGCCAGCGTGGTGGCGTCCCTGTGCTACAATTTCTTCTTCCTGCCGCCAGTCTACACCTTCACCATCACCGACCCGACCAATGTCGCGGCATTCTTCTTCTTCATGCTGATCGCGCTGCTGGTCTCCAATCTGGCAGCTCGGGTGCGCAGCCAGGCGGTGGCGGCGATGGGCCGGGTGCGCACCACGGAATCGCTCTATGCCTTCAGCCGCAAGCTGGCTGGCACCGCCGCGTTGGACGACGTGCTGTGGGCCACCGCCTACCAGACCGCTCTGATGCTCAAGGTGCGCGTGGTGCTGCTGCTGCCGGAGCAGGGCGTCATCACCGTGAAGGCCGGCTATCCGCCGGAGGACGAACTCGACAAGGCCGACCTCGCCGCCGCCAACTGGGCCTGGGCCAACGACCGCCCGGCGGGCCGGGGCTCCGACACCTTGCCGGGCGCCAGGCGGCTGTTCCTGCCCATGCGCACCGGGCGCGGGCCGATCGGCGTGATCGGCATCGATGACGACCGCACAGGACCGCTGCTGACGCCGGACCAGCGGCGGCTGCTCGACGCACTGGTCGATCAGGGCGCGCTGGCCATCGAACGCGTGCAACTGGTGGAGGACATGGACCGCGCCCAGCGTAGCATTGAATCCGACCGGCTGCGCCAGGCGCTGCTGACTTCGATCTCGCACGACCTCAAGACGCCGCTTGCCTCGGTGCTCGGCGCTGCCGGCACGCTGCGCGATCTTTCGCCGAAGCTCAGCGAGGCTGAGAAGGCGGACCTGCTGGCCACTGTGATCGACGAATCCGAGCGGCTCAATCGCTTCATCGCCAACCTGCTCGACATGACCAAGTTGGAGGCCGGCGCCATCGTGCCCAACAGCGCGCGCCATGACCTCGGCGAGATCGTCGGCAGTGCCTTGCGCCGCGCCGGCAAGATTCTGGCGCGACACCCGGTGAAACTCGAACTGGCGCCGGACCTGCCGATGCTTGAGCTCGACGCCGTGCTGTTCGAGCAGGTGCTGTTCAACCTGCTCGACAACGCGGCGAAATATGCACCGGACGACACCGCGATCACGATCCGCGCTGCCCGTGACACGGACTCGGTGTCGCTGGAGATTCTGGACGAGGGCGCCGGCATTCCGCCCGCCGACCTCGAGCACGTGTTCGACAAATTCTACCGCGTGCAGAAGGGCGATCACGTCCGCGCGGGGACCGGGCTCGGGCTGGCGATCTCGCGCGGCTTCATTGAGGCCATGCACGGCACGATTTCCGCAAACAACCGCAGCGACCGCAGCGGCGCGGCCATGATCATCCGGCTGCCCATCCCGCCGGCCACCGAAACCCTGGACACCGCCGCATGAACGCTGCCGCCATCAAGGTTCTGGTCATCGATGACGAGCCGCCGATCCGCAAGCTGCTGCGCATGGGCCTCAGCACCCAGGGCTATGACATTCTCGAAGCCAGCAATGGCAAGATCGCGCTCGAACTGCTGGCGCAGGATCCGGCTTTGATCATTCTCGACCTTGGCCTGCCGGACATCCAGGGGCATGAGCTCCTGCGCATGATCCGCGCCCGCAATGACAGCGTGCCGATCGTGGTGCTGTCAAGCAGGGGCGACGAGGCCGGCAAGGTGCAGGCACTGGACCTCGGCGCCGACGACTACCTGACCAAGCCCTTTGGCATGGATGAACTTTTGGCGCGGATGCGCGCCGCGCTGCGTCATCAGCTGCAGGTGCATGGCGAGCGGCCGGTGTTCAAGGCCGGCGAGTTGTCGGTGGATCTGGTGCGCCGCCTCGTCAAGGTCGGCGACAAGGACGTCAAGCTGTCGCCAAAGGAATACGAGCTGCTGCGCGTGCTGGTGCAGCACGCCGGCAAGGTTCTGACGCATCGCTTCCTGCTCAAGGAATTGTGGGACGAACTCACCGATGCGCAGTATCTGCGCGTCTATGTCCGGCAGCTGCGGCAGAAGATCGAGCCCGATCCCGAACGCCCGCAATACGTGCTGACTGAGACCGGAATCGGTTACCGGCTACGCGCCGGGGATTAGTTGTTCTTACCCTCCTCTTGAGGGGAGGGCAGGAAGCGAGGTAGCCGAAGCGGGAACCATCAACACCTCTGAATATTATTTCCGGCCACAGGAGACAAAATCATGGCTCGAAAATATTCCAAAGGTGCTTCGAAGAAGGTTGAGCGCGCAATGAAGGAGCGCAACGAAGGCAAGCTGAAGAGCGGACGCTCCGGCAAGAAGGTGACCAGCCGCAAGCAGGCCATCGCCATCGGGCTGTCGGAAGCGCGCGCCGAAGGCAGGAAGGTGCCCAAGAAGAAGACCGCAAAGAAGACCGCAAAGAAGACCGCAAAGAAAGCCGCAAAGAAAACCGCCAAGAAGTCGGTAAAGAAGACCGCCAAGAAGACTGCCAGGAAGGCGGCGAAGAAAAAATCCGCAAAGAAGAGCAAGCGAAAATCCAGCAAGCGATAGTCGCGTTATTTGGTCTGCAGGGTGGCCTTTAACAGGTGCGCCTTGCAGTCCTCACTCTTGCCTTGCGCCAGCGCTTCGCTGGCCGCGCCGATTTCCTCGGAAGCTGTTGTCTTCTGCTTGCTGTCCTTCATCTTGCCGATGGTTTCCGCGGTGCTGGCAATGTTGGCAGCGGTGCATTCCCGCGTTTGCAGGGTCGTCTAGGCGCCCGCGGTGCCGATCGACAGCGCCATCGCCACGAGCAGGAAGGCGGTCGACCACAGTCCGTACATCAGCTCGCCTTGCGCTGGCGTGCCGGGGAGCGATGGGCCTTCTTGGCCGGTCGCGACCGCGCGGCCCGCGACGTGGCCGCCGAGGCGCGCTTGGCGGGCGCCGCCTTGCCGCCCTTCAGGCTCTGCTGCAGCGCGTCCATCAGGCTGATGACATTGTCTGGCTTCTCGGTCTTTTCGGCGACCTTCAACGGCTTGCCGGCGGCCTTGCGCTTGACCAGCGCCTTCAGAGCGTTCTCGTATTCGTCCTTGAATTTCGACGGATCGAAATGCGACGCCTTGCTGTCCAGGATGTGCACCGCGAGGTCGATCATGTCCTTGGAGATCTTCGGGCTCTCGATGTCGTCGAAATAGTCTTCCTCGTCCCGAACCTCATAGGGGTAACGCAGCGTGGTACCGAGCAGGCCCTTGCCCAGCGGTTCGATGGCGATGATGTGCTCGCGATTGGTCAGCACGATGCGTGCCAGGGCGACGCGGTCCTTGTCCTTCATGGCGTCGCGGATGACGGCGAAGGCGTCGATGCCGGCCTTGCCGTCCGGGGCGATGTAATAGGGATTGTTGAGGAAACGCTTGTCGATCTCGTCGCGCGGCACGAAATTGTCGATGTCGATGGTGTGATTGCTCTCGATCTGCACGGCCTCGAGCTCGTCCTTCTCGATCGGGACGAACTCGCCCTTGCTGATCTCGTAGCCGCGGCCCTTCTGGTCTTTCTCCACCACATCGCCGGTCTCGGCGTCGACCATCTGCTGCTTCAGGCGATTGCCGGTCTCGGTGTTGATCATGTGGAAGCGGGTTTTCTCGACCGTGGTGGAGGCCGGATACAGCACCACCGGGCAGGAGACGAGGGAGAGCTTCAGGGAGCCTTTCCAATAGGCACGCGGCGGGGCCATCAAGTTCTCCTGCTGTACGCATGTTGACCTGCCCGATCTCGCAATCCACGCTGCGGACGGGCTTCGGGAACTTCAACGGCAATTGCCGGTTTTGGTTCCGGGGCCGAATGAGCGGCATTTGCAAGTGAGTGGGGTTCGCCGTGGTCGACAAGCAGCTGGCAATCTATCGCAAGAAACGCGATTTTGAGCAGACCCAGGAGCCGTCCGGCGAGACCGCCGTCGCTCCGTCGAAGCGGCGGCGCTTCGTAATCCAGAAACACGACGCCACCCGGCTGCACTATGATCTGCGGCTGGAGTTCGACGGTGTGTTCAAGTCCTGGGCGGTGACGCGCGGACCGTCGCTCGACCCGGCCGACAAGCGCCTTGCTGTGGAGGTCGAGGACCACCCGCTGGACTATGGCGACTTCGAGGGCACCATCCCCAAGGGGCAGTATGGCGGCGGCACCGTGCAGCTATGGGACCGCGGTTACTGGGAGTGCGAGGACCCGGAGCGGGGATTCAAGAAAGGTGATCTGAAGTTCACGCTGGATGGCGAGAAGCTGCATGGTGGCTGGGTGCTGGTACGGATGCGCCATGATCGCAATGGCGGCAAGCGGACCAACTGGCTGCTGATCAAGCATCGCGACGAATACGCCAGGGAAGGCAAGGCCAATACGGTTCTCGACGAGGATGCCTCGGTGGCCTCGGGCCGGGCCATGGCCGACATCGCCGCCGGCAGGGGTCGTGCGCCAAAGCCTTTTATGACCGGTAAGTCGGCGAAGACCAAGGCCGATGCGGTGTGGGATTCCAACCACGGTCTCGCGGCGGATGAACGTGCCGGCAAGACGGCGAAGACCAAGGCGGATGCGGTCAAGGCGACCAAGTCGCCGGCGAAGAAGGCAGCCAAAAAGACTCCGGCGAAATCCGCCAGGTCGACCAAGGCCGCCGCGATGCCCGATTTCGTGGCGCCGGAGCTATGCACCTCGGTGGACCGGCCGCCGGGCGGCGCCGGCTGGGCGCATGAGATCAAGTTCGACGGCTACCGCGTCCAGCTGCGCGTCGAGGACGGCGCGGCGACGCTGAAGACCCGCAAGGGGCTGGACTGGACCGCCAAGTTTCAGGCCGTTGCCGATGAGGCCGCAGCACTGCCGGATGCGCTGATCGACGGCGAGATCGTGGCGCTGGACAGGCACGGCGCGCCGGATTTTGCTGCGCTGCAGGCGGCGCTGTCCGATGGCGACAGCAATGCGCTGATCTTCTTTGCCTTCGACCTGCTGTTCGCCGACGGCGAGGATTTACGAAGACTGCCGCTGGCGGACCGCAAGGCGCGGCTGAAGGAGCTGCTGCTGGCCGCGCAGGGGAAGCGCAAGGAAGGCCTGATCCGCTATGTCGAGCATTTCGAGACCGGCGGCGACGCCATCCTGCATTCGGCCTGCAAGCTGTCGCTGGAGGGCATCGTCTCCAAGAAACTGGATTCACCCTACCGTTCCGGCCGCTCCGAGAGCTGGACCAAGGCCAAATGCCGCGCCGGCCATGAGGTCGTGATCGGCGGCTGGAAGAGCAATGCGGGCAAATTCCGCTCGCTGCTGGTCGGGGTCAATCGCGGCGATCATCTGGCCTATGTGGGCGTCGTCGGCACCGGCTACGGCCAGGGCAAGGTCAAGTCGCTGATGCCGGCGCTGAAGGCGGCTGCGGCCAAGCAGAGCCCGTTCGGCGGCAAGGAGACCCCGCCGGGCGGCCGCGACGTACACTGGCTGAAGCCGGAGCTGGTGGCCGAAATCGAGTTCGCCGGCTTCACCGGCGCCGGCATGGTGCGCCAGGCAGCGTTCAAGGGATTGCGGCAGGACAAGCCGGCCGGCGAGGTCGAGGCCGAGACGCCGAAGAAGACGGCGCTCGCCGAGCCGGAGCCGAAGCGCGGTGCGAAGAAGACCGCGAAGTCCAGGTCCGCCGCGAGCTTGTCAGCCGGCGTCTCCGACGTCATGGGCGTCGCGATCTCAAAGCCGGACAAGGAGCTGTGGCCTGACGCCGGCGACGGCGAGCCGGTGACCAAGCTCGATCTCGCGCAATATTTCGAAGCGGTGGGCGGCTGGATGATCGGCCATATCAAGGGCCGCCCGTGCTCCATCGTGCGCGCGCCGGACGGCATCAAGGGCGACCAGATGTTCTTCCAGCGCCATGCCATGCCGGGCACATCCAACCTGCTGGAGCTGGTGAAAGTCTCGGGCGATCGCAAGCCTTACCTGCAGATCGACCGCGTCGAGGGGCTGGCCGCGGTGGCGCAGATCGGCGGGCTTGAGCTGCACCCCTGGAATTGCGCGCCCGATGCGCCTGAAACGCCGGGCCGTCTGATCTTCGATCTCGATCCGGCGCCCGACGTCGAATTCAACGCCGTGATGGACGCCGCGCGCGAGATGCGCGAGCGGCTGACGGCGCTGGGTCTGGAGAGTTTCTGCAAGACCACCGGCGGCAAGGGCCTGCATGTGGTGGCTCCGCTGCTGCATGGGGCGAAGGACAAGGTCGACTGGAAGACCGCCAAGGCCTTTGCGCAGGGCGTGTGCCAGCAGATGACCAATGACGATCCGGAGCGCTACCTGATCAACATGTCGAAGAAACTGCGCGCCGGAAAGATCTTCCTCGACTATCTGCGCAATGACCGAATGTCGACCGCGGTAGCGGTGCTGTCGCCGCGGGCGCGCGACGGTGCCACCGTGTCGATGCCGCTGACCTGGGCGCAGCTGCGCAGCGATCTGGATCCAAAGAAGTTTACGGTGCGCAGCGTGCCGGCGCTGCTGGCGCGCACCAAGGCATGGGCGGATTACGATGACGCGGCCTCTGCGCTGAAGCCGGCGATCAGGAAGCTGGGATAATCAGAACTGTCATTCCGGGATGCGACAGACGGCGAAGCCGGCTGGTGCAGGCCTCAGCCATTCCGATTGGAGTGGCTGAGGTTCGCTCGCAACTGGTACTGCTCACGCGCTCAGGCGCGCCAATTGGCGCGCCGGGGAATGACGAGCACGATCACACAAAAAGGCGCGCGATTCATCGCTGAACCGCGCGCCAAAAATTGCTTGCGAAAGCTTACAACTTGCCGAGCAGCAAGAGGATCAGCAGGATCACTACGATCAGACCGAGACCGCCACCGCCGTAGTAGCCGGTGCCGTAGAACGGGCCGCCGCCGATGCCACTGAAACCGCCGAGCAGAGCGATCACGAGAATGATAAGAATGATTGTTCCGATGGACATAAACTTCTCCTCAGCCCGGCAGGCGGGACATATCGCCGCTGCCTTCATGCCCGGAAAAACGTGCCGGAACTCATTAAGTTCCATCCGATGAAACCCGAATTTCACCCTTTCTTTTCGTCCACGCGGTCCCACATGAGGTTGAACACAGAGGATTTTCAGCCATGTCCGCGCCGCTCGTCGTCTCCATTCCGCATCGTCTTGGCCGCGATGAGGCCGTTCGCCGGCTGAAAACAGGATTGAGTCGCGCGGCGTCCAGCGTGCCGGTGCTGAAGGTCGACGAGGAGCGCTGGGACGGCGACCGGATGATCTTTCGGGTCCGCGCGCTCGGGCAGGGGGCCAGCGGTCATGTCGATGTCGACGAGGATCATGTGCGCGTCGAGGTGACGCTGCCGTGGCTGCTGCAGCGCTTCGCTCAGGCGGCGCAGGCTGCGATCAAGGCGCGCGGCAATCTGCTGCTGACAAAGAAGAGCTGAGAACTTTACAATCCTATTGCATTGCAGCCAAGGATCGATGCTGTCCTGCAGCATAAAAAACGCCGATGAGCCGCACGCCCTGCGGAGAATTTTCGTCAACTTGTGATCAATAATTCTGTGGCGAGATGACATGGTGCGGAGAAGGGAACCGAACATGATTCGAGTCGGCACGACTACCGCCAGGCCGTCCGGCCGTCGATCCCGGGCGGCCTTTCCATTTCTATTGCAGGCGCGTTGACCGCGGCCGGACCGGCGCGGAGCGCGCTTTCAGCAACGCCACCGGCAGTTCGCTGAACAGGCCGGCCACGGGCAGTTCGAGGACACCTTTGCGCGCCGTCATGCCTGCCACCGTATAGCCTGGGGCGATGATCGTTGCATCGAACGCATCCGCGGCCGGCCAGGCACGGCCGCCATCGGTCAGTGCGGCCATGGATCGCCCCACGGCAATGATCGCCGCATCGCGGTTGTGCCGTCGCGCAAAGGCGATGACGCGGTCGCTGTGCCGACCCGTGACCTCCAGCGCTCTGTAGTCGCCGTAGGCAAATACGTCGGCCAGTTCTGTGCGCGTCCTGATCAGCTCCCGCGTCCAGGCCAGTTTGACGTGGCCGTTCTCCCAGTGCTGGACGAGGCTCGCCCAGTCCGGCTGCTGCAACGCGGCGAGGGCTTCCGCGCGCTGCGCGAAATCCACCGGGCGGCGGTTGTCCGGATCCACCAGCGAGCAATCCCAGAATTCGGTGCCCTGATAGAAGTCGGGAACGCCTGGCATGGTGGCCTTGAGCGTGGTCTGGCTCAACGAGTTCAGCGCGCCGAGCAACGAGCTGCGTTTGGCGAACAGTTCGATGGATTCGAGGAATTCGCCGGCCTGCGCGGGATCGAGAATCCGTTCGAGAAACAGCTTCACGCCGTCCTCATAGGCGGCATTGGGATTGAGCCAGCTGGTTTCCTGCTTGCCCTCGCGCGACGCCTTCAGCGCATAGGCCTGCATGCGCTCAAGGAACGACGCATCGCGCGCACCGAGCGGCCAGGCACCGAGCAGCGCCTGGTACAGTGCATATTCGAACGCCGCCGACGGCGCGCGCATCTCGCCGTCCACGACCAGGTGCGGGGCGTTGAGGATTTTCCAGCGACTGACGGCGGTGGCCCATTCGCCGGGGATCTCCGCGAGCGCCAGCAGCCGGGCCCGCGCATCCTCGCCGCGCTTGGTGTCGTGAGTGGCCGTCGCCGTCATGCCGTGCGGCCAGTCCTTGGCGCGCGCCGTCATCATCTGGTGGAAGTCATCAAGCGGCAGCGCGCTGGCGGCGGGATCGCCGCCGACCTCGTTGAGCGCCAGCAGCCGGTGGTAGCGGTAGAAGGCGGTATCCTCCAGCGACTTGGCCATGGTCGGCCCGGTGAACTGCTGCACCTTGAGGGCGAAGCGGCGGACCCGTGGCTTGCTGTGGGCCGGACGACCGGGCTTCAGGAGATCGAGGGTGAGCGCATCGCGCAGGAAGTCGAACAGGCCCTCATCGGCACCGAACCAGTCGGCGCGGGCCTTCTCGATGGTGGTCGCAATCAGCTTGCGGTCCAGGGCCGAGGGGCCCGTTGCGGTGAGATAGGTACGATAGACCGGGAAATGCAGCACATAGAGCTCGAACGCCTGGCGCAGCGTGTCGGCGGAGAAATCGCGGCTCGAATAGTGCCCGTTGGCGATACGCGCCAGCAAGCGCGTCAGCACGGTGAATTCGCTGAGCAGCAGGGTCTCCAGCACGCGGCGCTTGGCCGCCTTCAGCACCGGATCGAATTTTGGCGAGGTGTTGCTGACCTGGCGCCAGATCTCGTCGAGCGGCTCGAGGCCCTTTTCGGCCACCAGCACCTGGGTGATGGTGTTGAGCCATTCATAGCCGGTGGTGCCGTGGACACCGGCCAGTTTCACCAGTTTCTCGCCTTCGCCGAGGATCTTTTCGATCACCACGTAGAACGGCTTTGACTGTTTGCCCTGGGCGTCGCCGATCAGCCGGCGCAGCCGCTGGAAATATTGCGCGGGGTCGCGCAAGCCGTCGATATGGTCGAGCCGCAGGCCCTGCAACTTGTCTTCGGCGATCAGCCGCTTCACCAAGCTGTGGATGGCGTCGAATGTGCCGGCATCCTCGACGCGCAGGCCGGCCAGCGTGTTGACGTCGAAGAAGCGGCGGTAGTTGATCTCGCTGGAGGCGAGCCGCCACTGGCCGAGCTTGTAGTGCTGGCGTTCCAGCAGGTTGTGCAGCGTCTGGATCTGCGCCGGGCGGTCCGGTCCGGCGCGATAGGCTGCGAGTCCGCGCGCGATCAGTTCGGCGCCGCCGGCGAGGGCCGCGAGCTCCTTCTTGAAGCCGGGCGCCTCTTCGAGATTGGGATGACGCAGACCCTTGTAGCGCGAGGCGAGGTCGAGGATCTGCTTGCCGGCTGCCGTGGTGGCGGCATCGGCCTCCTTGACGACGGTGCGCAGGATCTCGCTGTAGCGCTCCGGCGCGATCGGCAGCCGGTGCTCGAAATACCAGGCCGAAAAGCTGCCTTCGGCGGCGTCGAACTTCAGCTCGATCTCGCCGCCGTCCAGCGCCTGGCCGTAGGAGGTGCCGATGATCGGCAGCAATACGCCACCGCGGGCGCGGTACGGCAGGGTGTCCCAGTCGATGTCGAAGGAGACGGCATGCGGAGACGCCGGTCCCCATTCCAGCACGCTCAGCCACCACGGATTGTCGGCGAAGTGCACGCCCACATGGTTGGGCACGAAATCCAGGATCAGGCCGATGTCGTTGGCCTTCAGCGCGGCGCTGAGGCGTTCAAACCCGTCTTCGCCGCCGAGTTCCGGATTGAGTTTGGTATGATCGACGATGTCGTAGCCGTGGGTCGAGCCGGCCCGCGACTTCATGAAGGGCGAGGCGTAGAGATGGGTGATGCCCAGCGATTTCAGGTAGGGCACGATCGCCGCGGCCTTGTCGAAATCGAAGTCGGCGGTGAGCTGGACACGGTAGGTGGCAACGGGAATCACTGGCGGCATCATGCGTCTCCGAGACGGACGTGCACCGACCATGGCGCGACCGTCCCGGTCGCATTGCCGCCCCAGATCGTAACGCCGCCGGACGGCGGAGGTTCGCGGACAATCGTATTGTTCGACAGATTGGCGATGAGATGCAGCGTTGCGTCGTCGCCCATCCGCCAGTGTGCTGTGAGCAGGCCGTTCGGATCGGCCGCCGCCTTGCCGAACCTCGCACCGGCCAGCCGCGGCATGATGTGCTGCTTCCGCAGGCCGAGCAGCTCGCGCACCAGCGCCAGCCGCTGCTGGCCGGATGCGCTGTCGCGGTTTTTCCAGTCAAGCACGGCCAGTTCGAACGTGGACTCGTCGAGCGGATCTGGAATCTCGTCGCCGAATTTCTCGTAGGCGCTGGCGAACTCCTTGCGGCGACCGTTGCGCACGGCTTCCGCGAGGTCGCCCTTGAAATCGCAGAAGAACGGGAACGGAGCCTTGGAGCCCCACTCGTCGCCCTGGAACAGCATCGGCACCATTGGTGCCAGCAGGGTGATCGCCAGCGCGGCCTCGATCGCCTGGGGATTGGCGAGGCTTTCGAGCCGGTCGCCCAGCGCGCGGTTGCCGATCTGGTCGTGATTCTGCAGGAAATTGACGAAGGCGGCCGGCGGAAGCTTGCCGCTCGGCTCGCCGCGCAGCGCGCCGTCGCGGTGCTTTGATGCCTCGCCCTGATAGGCGAAGCCCGAGGCCAGTGCCCGCACGATGTGATCGATCGGCTTCGGCGAATAGTCGCTGTAATAGCCGTTGTGCTCGCCTGTCAGCAGCACATGCCAGGCGTGGTGATAGTCGTCGTTCCACTGGGCGCGGTACTGGCCGCGATGCGGGTCGGTCTTGGGATCGAGCAGCGCGGCGCGGTTGTCGTCGTTTTCCAGCACGAGGTGGATATGGCGCTGGGTGTCCGCCGCCAGCTTTCCGACTTCGCGGCTCAGCTCGTGCAGCATCGGGATTTCACCCTGCTCGGGAATGGCGTGGACGGCGTCCAGCCGCAGCCCGTCGAAGCGATATTCGCGCAGCCAGTACAATGCATTCTCGATCGCGAAGGCGCGGACCTGCGGAATGCGGTAGTTGATCGCGCTGCCCCACGGCGTGTGCGCGTCGGAGAAGAAGTCGGGCGCGTACCGGCCGAGGTAGTTTCCTTCCGGCCCGAAGTGGTTGTAGACGACGTCGAGAAACACCATCAGCCCGCGCAGATGCGCCTCGTCGATCAGCGCCTTGAGGTCTTCCGGCCGGCCGAAAGCGCAGTCCGGCGCGTACCACAGCACGCCGTCATAGCCCCAGTTGTGGCGGCCGGCGAAATCCGCCAGCGGCATCAATTCCAGCGCGGTGATGCCGGTGTCGACGAGATGGTCGAGCCGGTCGATCATGGCGCGGTAGGTGCCCTCCGGCGTGAAGCTGCCGACATGGGTCTCGATCAGCACGGTGTCTTCCCACGGCCGGCCGCGCCAGTCGGTGGCGCGCCAGGCATAGGCGGCGTGATCGATCACCTCGCTGGGGCCGGCGATGTCCTGCGGCTGGAAGGCGGAGGCCGGGTCCGGCACGTTGTCGGCGCCGTCGATGTGAAATCGATAGGTGGCGCCGGCCTTGACGCCGGCGATCTCGGCGGAGAACCAGCCGTCCTTGCCGCGGGTCAGGGGGTGGATGCGGTCGAGCATCACGTCGACGCGGTTGGCGGCCGGCGCCCACAGCCGGAATAGCGCGCCGGCCGGGGTCAGCCGCGCACCAAAGCTTCGTTCAGTCATGAGGCGGATCCTGCAAAGGCGAGTACGGAACGCGGCGGCGCCTGCAGATCGCTGCCGGACGGCATCACGTCGATGGAGAGGTCGCCATTGGCGGTGTTGAGCACCTGCCGCCAATGCTTGTATTCAGGCAGCTTCGGCAGCTTGAAGGCGATACCCTCCGGAGCCGAGTTGAGGACGATGAAGAGCGGGTTCTGCCCGGCCTCGCAGGGACCGAGCACATAAGCGAGAAAGCGGCCGTCGGGAAACGCCCAGTCCTGCTCGGTCATTTCCTCGGCGGCGGGCGTCAGCCACAGCACGCCATAGCTGCCGTCGGCGCGGCGGCCGTCGAGCCAGCGCTGCGCGCGGATCTGCGGAAAGCGCTGCCGCAGCTGCGCCATCTCCCCGATGAAGTCGGTGAGATCGTCGTCCTTGTGGCCGAGGTTTTCCCAGCCGACCCAGCCGATCTCGTTGTCCTGGCAATAGGCGTTGTTGTTGCCGTGCTGGGTGTTGCCGACCTCGTCGCCGGCGAGGATCAGCGGAATGCCCTGCGCGAGCATCAGGCAGGCGAGCTGGTTCTTGCGCAACTGCCGCCGCAGCGCCAGCAGCACCGGATCCGTGGTCGGTCCCTCGACGCCGAAATTGTTGCTGAGGTTGTCGCTGGAGCCGTCGCGGTTGTCCTCGCCATTGGCCTCGTTGTGCTTCTCGTTGTAGCTGAACAGGTCGGCCAGCGTGAAACCGTCATGCACGGTGACATGGTTGACGCCGGCGCGCTGCTTGCGGCCGCTGTGATTGAATACGTCGGAGGAGCCGGTCATCCGACCGGAGACCTCGCCGATCAAGCTGCCTTCGCCGCTCCAGTAGCGCCGCAGCGCGCTGCGGTACTTGTCGTTCCATTCCGACCATTGCGACGGGAAGGCGCCGACCTGATAGCCACCCATGCCGAGATCCCAGGGCTCGGCAATCATCTTGACCGAAGCCAGCACCGGATCCTGCCGCGCCGCCATCAGGAAGCCGATGTTGCGGTCGTAGCCGTTGGTGCCGCGCGCCAGCGTGGTCGCCAAATCGAAGCGGAAGCCATCGACGTGGCAGACCTCGACCCAGTAGCGCAAGCTATCCATCACCATCTGCAATACGCGCGGGTGAGTGAGGTTGACCGAGCTGCCGCAGCCGGTGAAGTCGTCGTAGTAGCGCGGGTTGTCCGGCATCAGCCAGTAATAGGAAGCGTTGTCGATGCCGCGATACGACAGGGTGGGGCCGAGATGGTTGCCCTCGGCGGTGTGGTTGTAGACCACGTCGAGGATCACCTCGATGCCGGCATCGTGCAGCCGCGCCACGGTGGTGCGGAAGGCGTCCAGCGGGTTGTCGGCGCCGTAGCGCGCCTCCGGCGCGAAGAACGACAGCGTGTTGTAGCCCCAGTAATTCGCCAGCTTCAGCTCGACCAGGCGGCGATCGTCGACAAAGCCATGCACCGGCAGCAGTTCCACTGTGGTGACGCCGAGCCGCTTGAGATGATCGATCATCGCCGGCGACGACAGGCCGCGATAGGTGCCGCGCAGGCCGGGTGGCACGTCCTTGCGCATCTGGGTCAGCCCCTTGACGTGCGCCTCGTAGATGATGGTGTCTTCCCACGGAATGCTCGGCCGGGATTCCTTGCGTCCCCAGTTGAAGGTCTCATCGACCACCACGGCCTTCGGCATGCCGCGCGCATTGTCACGGCGGTCGAACGACAGGTCCTCGCGCGACGAGCCTGTGCGATAGCCGAAGTGGGCGTCGTTCCACACCAGCCGTCCGGCGAGCCGCTTGGCGTAGGGATCGAGCAGCAGCTTGTGGGCGTTGAAGCGATGGCCGTGTTCGGGCTCGTAGGGCCCGTGGACGCGGTAGCCGTAGAGCTGGCCGGGCGAGACGTCGGCGAGGTAGCCGTGCCAGACGTCCTCGTTGCGCTCCGGCAATGTAATGCGTTCCAGCTCGCGGCGCCCCTGGCTGTCGAACAGGCAGAGTTCGACCTTCTCGGCATTGGCTGAAAACAGGGCGAAGTTGGTCCCCCTGCCGTCCCAGCTTGCACCGAGGCGAAAGTTCGTTCCGGCAGCGACGCGCATGCTTAGAATTCCGGGGTCAGAAAGATGGCAGCCAGCGGCGGCAAGGTCAGCGTTAGTTCCGGCACCAGGCCGGTCGTCTGCACTTCGCCGGCATTGCCGACATTGCTGCCGCCATAGTGAGCGGCGTCCGAATTCAGCACCTCGCGCCATTTGCCGGCGAACGGCACTCGCACCTTGTAGTCGCGATAGACGTTGGGCGAGAAGTTCACCACCACCAGGCACTGTGCGCGCGGGTTGGCACCCTTGCGCAGCCAGGCAAACACGTTGCTGGCAGCGTCTTCGGTGATCACCCATTCGAACCCGGCCGGATCGCAATCCAGCTCGTGCAGAGCCGGCTGGTTGCGGTACAGCTCGTTGAGGTCGCGGACCAGCGAATGGATGCCGGCATATTTCGGCTGCTCCAGCAGGTGCCAGTCCAGCGAACGGTCGTGATTCCACTCGCGCTCCTGGGCGAATTCGCAGCCCATGAACATCAGCTTCTTGCCGGGGTGTCCGAACATGAAGGCGTAATAGGCCCGCAGGTTGGCGAAGCGCTGCCAGTCGTCGCCGGGCATGCGGCCGATCAGCGACTTCTTGCCGTGCACGACTTCGTCATGCGACAGCGGCAGCACGAAATTCTCCGAGAACGCATATTGCAGCCCGAACAGGATGCTGCCGTGATGGTATTTGCGGTAGATCGGATCCTGGCTGATGTAGTTCAGCGTGTCATGCATCCAGCCCATGTTCCACTTGTAGCCGAAACCGAGGCCGCCGAACTCGACCGGCCGCGACACCTGCGGCCAGGCGGTGGATTCCTCGGCCGCCGTGGTGGCGTTGGGGAATTTCGCATAGACCTCGGTGTTGAAGCGGCGCAGGAACGCGATGGCCTCGAGATTTTCGCGGCCACCATACTTGTTGGGAATCCACGCCCCGGCGTCGCGGCTGTAGTCGAGATACAGCATCGAGGCCACGGCATCGACGCGCAGCCCGTCGACGCCGTAGCGTTCCAGCCAGAACAGCGCGTTCGATACCAGGAAGTTGACCACTTCGGTGCGCCCGTAGTTGTAGATCAGCGTGCCCCAGTCCATGTGCCGGCCCTGCAGCGGGTTGGCGTGCTCGTACAGCGCGGTGCCGTCGAACATGCCGAGGCCGTGCGGATCGTCGGGGAAATGGCCGGGCACCCAGTCGAGCAGCACGCCGAGGCCCTCGGCGTGGCAGGCGTCCACCAGCGCGCCGAAATCCTCCGGCGTGCCGAAACGGCTGGTCGGCGCATACATGCCGGTGGGCTGGTAGCCCCACGAGCCGTCGAACGGATGCTCGTTGACCGGAAGGAACTCGACATGGGTAAAGCCGAGGTCGCGGGCGTAGCGCGGCAGCGTTTCCGCCAGATCGCGATAGCTCAGCCACTGGTTATCGCCCTTGCGCCGCCACGATCCGAGATGGACCTCGTAGATCGACATGGGCTTGTTGAGCGCGTTGACGTTGGCCGGCGCGGGACGCGGATGCGTCAATCTGGTCTCGTCGAGCACGATCGAGGCGGTGCTGGGGCGCAACTCCGCGGCAAAGGCCATGGGATCGGACTTCAGCGGCAGTTGCTGGCCCTGCGGGCCGATGATGTCGAACTTGTAGTGATCGCCCGCGGTGGCGCGGGGCACGAACAGCTCCCAGTAGCCATTGCCGCGCACGCGCATCGGATGCCGTCGCGGATCCCAGAAATTGAAATCGCCGACCAGGCTGACGCGCCGGGCGTTCGGTGCGAACACCACAAAACCGACCCCCGCGACGCCTTCCAGCGTCATCGGATGGGCGCCGAGCTTGTCGTACAGCCGCTGATGGGTGCCTTCGCCGAGCAGGTAGAGATCGAATTCGCTCAGAATCGGCGGGAAGCGATAGGGGTCTTCGAGATCCACCGTGTTCTCGCCGTAGCGCGCGCGCAGCTGGTAGCGGTTCGAGCCGTTCGCCAGCGTGCCGACGAACAGACCGGCGTCGTGCACGCGTTCCAACGCCGCGGCGCTGCCATCCTCATCGATGGCGTCGACCTTGGAGGCTTCGGGCAGGAACGCGCGCACCACCGTGTGGTCGTTCTCCTTGTGGGGGCCGAGATAATGGAACGGATCGGCATGCCGTCCCTCGACGATCGCATAGGCTTCCGCGGTTAACTTGGTCATGAGACCTCCGGATACTGGGACAGAATGCGAAGCGTGCCGGCCAGGGGGACTCGCAACCAGTCCGGCCGATGCGCCAGTTCGTATTCGATCTCGTAAAATGCCTTTTCAAGCAGGAAGAAGTTGAGCATGTCGTCGGCGGCCTTGGGATCGGCGGGCCACAGCCGCGCATCGGTCATGTATTCCTTGTAGGCGGCGAGGAAGGCCGCCGTGGCGCGTTCGCGCCAGC
>DATCUS010000029.1:0-17752 GCA_036561845.1 Tardiphaga sp.
TGCTCATGTGATCGATACGCTTGGACTTCACGCAATAGCCGCGCGACAAGAAAACCCGGAATATCGGGCGACCATCGTGCCTCGCCCCTCACCCGAAGCCCTCGCTGCGCTCGGACTTCGACCTCTCCCCGCAAAGGGCGGAGAGAGGTTAAGACGTTACGACCCGCGGACCACGGTCTTGAGATAATTATAGGCCTTGATGATCTCGATCAGCCGGTCCTCGGTGGAGCGGTCGCCGCCGTTGGCGTCGGGATGATGCTGCTTGACCAGCGCCTTGTAGGTCGACTTCACGGTTTCCAGCGTGGCGTCGGGGCCGAGGCCCATGACCTGCAGCGCCTTGCGCTCGGCATTGAAGATCTTCCGCGTTTCGACCTTCGGAGCCTCCGACTGCGACCCCGGGCCGGGCCGCCAGCGGCCGCGGCCGTTGAGTTCGCTGAACATCGCGAACGGATCGGCGGCGCCTTCGAGATCGGCCTCGGCGGTCTTGCCTTTGCCCTTGGTGCCGTTGGCGCCCATCTTCCAGGTCGGACGATGGCCGGTCAGCGCGTCCTTCTGGTAGCGCGCGACCGCGTCGGCGGCCATGCCCTGGAAGAAATTGTAGCCCTGATTGTATTCGCGGACATGGTTCAGGCAGAAGTGCCAGTATTCCTTGTCATTGCCGCGGCCCTTGGGGGCACGGTGGCCGCCCTTGTTCTTGCAATTGGGCGCCTCGCACATCTGCGCTTCCTCGCGCGCGGCAGCCTGCTGCTTGGCGCTCAGCTTGTTCGGCTTGATGCGGATGCTGTCGAAGAATTTGGATGAGTCGATGGGCATGGCTGACTATGACAACGCAACGCGAAAAGCTTCAAGTCTTGACATTGCGATTACCCTACCTGTGCTGCGCCGTGGACCGTCGCGATTGACGATCCCGCGGAAGCGGCGTTTATTATCTTCCATGAGCGCCAAAGATGACATCACAAAGAAGTTGCAAGAGGCTTTCGGTCCGCAAAGCCTCGACGTGATCGACGAGTCCCACCTGCATGAAGGCCATGGCGGCCATCGGCCGGGCGGCGAATCCCACTTCAGGGTCAATATCGTGTCGCCGGCCTTCGAAGGGAAGAGCCGGATCGAACGTCATCGCATGGTCAACGCCACTTTGGCCGCGGAACTCGCCGGCACCGTGCACGCGCTTGCCGTCAAGGCCCAGGCGCCCGGCGAGCCATCCTAGAACGCGGTTCCCGCCCTCGGCTTCTTCTGTTCCGGCTCCGGCTCGGTCGGCACCGGACCGATGCGCAGCGCGGTGATGCGGTTGCGCTCGCGGCGCAGGACGCGAAACCTGAAGCCATGAAAGGTAAAGCTCTGGCCGCGCTCGGGGATCGAGCGCGCCTCGTGGATCACCAGGCCGGCCACGGTGGTGGCCTCCTCGTCCGGCAGATGCCAGTCCATGGCGCGGTTGAGGTCGCGGATCGGCACAGAACCGTCCACCACCACCGAACCGTCGGGCTGGGCACGGACGCCGGCAACCACCACGTCGTGTTCGTCCGAGATGTCGCCGACGATCTCCTCCAGGATATCTTCCAGCGTCACCATGCCTTCGACTTCACCGTACTCATCCACCACCAGCGCGAAGTGGGTCTTGCGGCGGCGAAACGCCTTGAGCTGATCCGACAGCGGCCGCATCTCCGGCACGAACCACGGCGGCAACGCGATCGAGGCGACGTCAATCTTTGAGGTGTCGCCATCGGCGGCGCGGATCGCGCGCAGCAGGTCCTTGGCGTGCAGCACGCCGATGATGTTTTCCGACTTCTCCCGCCACAGCGGAATCCGGGTGTATTCGGTGGCCAGCACTTCGCGCACCAGTTCCTCCGACGGCAGGTCGGCGTTCAGCGTCACCATCGCGGTGCGATGGACCATCACGTCCGACACAGCGAGGTCGCCGAACCGGAACACGTTCTGGATATATTCGGCCTCGCCGCTTTCCATCTTGCCGTGTTCCGCGGATTCGCCGACCAGCCCCTCGATCTCGCGGCCGGTGAGGATCTCGTGCTGCGAGGTTTCCTGCACGCCGAGCAGCCGCAGCACCGCGCGCGACGCGTTGTTCAGCAGCCAGTTCAGCGGCCAGAACAGCACGAAGGACGCATAGAGCGGATAGGCGATCCATTGCGACACCGGCTCCGGCTGGCGGATCGCCAGCGTCTTCGGCACCTGTTCGCCGATGACAATGTGCAGCGACGAGAAGACGAGAAAGCCGGTCAGGAACGAGGTGAAGTGCAGCGCCGACTCCGACAAGCCCAAGGGGTCGAGCAGCGGCTTCAACAAGGCGGCGACGGTGGGTTCGCCGACCCAGCCGAGCCCGAGCGAAGCCATGGTGATGCCGAGCTGGCAGCAGGCGAGGTAGGCCTCGACGTTGCTCATCATCTGCTGCAGCAGCCGCGCGCCGAAGCGGTTCTGCTCGGCCATCGCCTTGACGCGAAAGCCGCGGCTCGACACCAGCGCGAATTCAGCCGCGACATAGAAGGCATTCGCCGCCAGCAGGAAAAAGGCGATCAGCAGGTTGAAGACGGTCGAGTTCATGTTGGTCCCGCGTGTGCCCCGATGTACCGCGGCGGCGTCTGGTCGGTGGAGGCTTCGGCTTGCGCTGACGCGCTCATCCGGCCAGTTTTGTCTGAAGAAAGTCGCGGACGACAGCGGGCTCGACATCGCCCTTGATCACCGCCTGCCCCACCGCTTCCAGCAGGATGAAGGTGAGCCTGCCGCGCTTCACCTTCTTGTCCTGCGCCATCAGCGCCATCAACGCGTCGGCGTCGGCCAGGCCTTCCTGGGTGAAACCGGCAATGTCCTGCAGCCGCGTCGGCAGACCGACCTCGACGAGATGGCGCTGCACGCGCTGCGCGTCGCTCTCTGCGAGCATGCCGAGTTGCGCCGACAATTGCGCCGCCAGCACCATGCCGACCGCAACGCCTTCGCCGTGGAACAGCCGGTCCGAGAAACCCGTGACGGCTTCCAGCGCGTGGCCGAACGTGTGGCCGAGGTTGAGCAGCGCGCGCTCGCCATTCTCGCGCTCGTCGCGCGCCACCACGCCGGCCTTGGCGCGGCACGAGGTGGCAATGGCGTGCTCGCGCGCTGCGCCACCGCGGACGATGTCGGCGTGATTGGCTTCCAGCCAGGCGAAGAAGGCTTCATCCCCGAGCACGCCGTATTTGGCCACTTCGGCATAGCCGGAGCGAAACTGGCGCGGCGACAGCGTGTCGAGCACGGCGGTGTCGGCGACCACCAGCACCGGCTGGTGGAAGGCGCCGAGCAGATTCTTGCCGGCAGGCGAATTGATGCCGGTCTTGCCGCCGACCGAAGAATCCACCTGCGCCAGCAGCGAGGTCGGCACCTGCACGAAATCGACGCCGCGGCGCAGGATCGCCGCGGCAAAGCCGGCGAGATCGCCGACCACGCCGCCGCCCAGCGCGATGACGAGGTCGTTGCGCTCGATCTTTGCAGCGATCAGCGCCTCAGAGACCTTTTCCAGACCGGCATAGCTCTTGGAGCCCTCGCCCTCCTCGACCACGAAGCTGGAGGTCGGGATGCCGGCCTCGGCCAGCGACGCCTCGGTGGCCTTGAGCCAGTGCTTCGCTACCGTGCGGTCGGTGACGATGGCGGTGCGTACCCCGGGCCGCAGCGCCTTGATGCGCGCGCCGAGCGACGGCAGCACGTCGCGGCCGATGACGATGTCGTAGGTGCGATCACCGAGCGCGACCTCGACGGTGATCGGATCGGAATGTTTCAACGGCGCGGTCATGATGTCCTGCTCAGGGGCGCAAGCGCCCCGGTGGTGGCGTCGGCCGCGACATCGGCCCCCAGCAGATGCTGATGGAGCGCCGCGATGCATTCGTCGACGACCTTCTCGTGCGGCACGTCGCGCGAGGCAATGGTGATTTCTGCGCCTTCGTAGACCGGATGGCGCAACTCGATCAGGCGCCCGATGGTCGCGGCGGGATCGGCGGTTTGCAACAGCGGGCGGCCGGTGCGGCGCCGCACCCGGCGCAGGATCACGTCGGCGTCGGCCTTCAGCCACATGGAGATCGCCTTGTCGCGAATCCGGGCGCGGGTGTCCTCGCGCATGAAGGCGCCGCCGCCGGTGGCCAGGATCTGCGGCCCGCTTTCCAGCAGCCGGGCGATCACCCGGGCCTCGCCGTCGCGAAAATGCGGCTCGCCGTGGGTCTCGAAAATATCGGGAATCGACATGCCCGCAGCCGCCTCGATCTCGGTGTCGGCATCGATGAACGGCAGCCGCAGCCGGCTGGCGAGCCGCCGCCCCACCGTGGACTTGCCGGCGCCCATCATCCCGACCAGGACGACCGAACGCCGTCCCAGGGCGGCGACGATGTCGGCCTCCTGGGATGTGCTGGCGCCGGCTGGCTGGGTGGTGGTCTGCGACATCGGGCACTCAAACGAATATGGCAACGATTGCCACATTTGGCGTCACCTATACTACCCCGGCAGCCGCCGTTGCCACAGACTCTTGCAACCGCCGATCGAACATGCTGCTACTCGGCCCCGATCTGCCGCGCGCCCGACCTCCACCGCCGCCTTGAGTTCCCCGTCATGCCCAGCCTGTTCCGCTTTCTGACGGTCGTCGCGGTGATCGGCGGAATTGGCTATGCGGCGATTTACGCGCTGGCCAATTTTGTCACGCCGAAGCCGCGGGAGATGACCGTGACCATCCAGCCGGACAAGTTTCTCAAGAAATAGCCGCTAGAACTCTTAGATCGCCGCGCGCGCGGACGTCCCCTCTCCCGCTTGCGGGGGAGGGTTAGGGTGGGGGGCAGGCCGCAGGCGCGAACCTCGCTGCGCCCCCTCCCCCGCAAGCGGGAGAGGGGGCGCTCGCTGTGCGGTCCGAGATCAACTGAGACAGAGCATGAGCACTTCCGCATCCGACAACAAACTCGCCGCCCTGTTCCTCGACATGCTGGCCGCCGAACAGGGCGCCGGCGAGAACACGCTGGACGCCTACCGACGCGACATCGAGGATTTTTCCGAGTTTGCCGGCCACGCCAAATCAGGCTTGATGGCCGCGGACACCCAATTGCTCCGGGACTATCTCGAGGATCTCGACGGCCGCGGCTTCAAGTCGACCACCGTGGCGCGGCGGCTGTCGGCGCTGCGCCACCTGTTCCGCTTCCTGCTCAGCGAGCGCATCCGCAACGACGATCCGGCGGCGATCCTGTCCGGTCCCAAGCGTGGCCGGAGCCTGCCCAAGGTGCTGTCGATCGCCGATGTCGACGCCATGCTGACCCGCGCCAAAACCCTCGCCACAGCAGCGGACGCCGCGGCGCCGCAGCGCCTGCGCGCGGCGCGGCTATATTGCCTGCTGGAGGTCCTGTACGCCACCGGGCTGCGGGTTTCCGAGTTGGTGTCGCTGCCGCTGACCGCAGCGCGCCGCGACGCCCGCATGATCGTGGTGCGCGGCAAGGGCAACAAGGAACGGCTGGTGCCGCTCAACGCGACCGCCAAGCAGGCGATGGCCGATTACCTCGCGGCGATGGATGCCGCGCAACGCGAACAGCCGAAGAAATCCGCGATGTCAAAATGGCTGTTTCCGTCGTTCGGCGAGAGCGGCCACCTGACGCGGCAGCATTTTGCCCGCGACCTCAAGGAACTGGCCGCCGCCTCCGGGCTGTCGCCGCGGCTGGTCAGCCCGCATGTGCTGCGCCACGCCTTCGCCAGCCACCTGCTGCACAACGGCGCCGACCTGCGCATCGTGCAGACACTGCTGGGCCATACCGATATCTCCACCACCCAGATCTACACCCATGTGGTGGAAGAGCGCCTGAAAAGCCTGGTGCGCGACCTGCACCCGCTGGCCGAAAAGGGCTGAGCGCACCCCTGCTCCGGCCGTTTTGCCTGCTGTTTTCCGGATCGATCAGACTTCCAAGATATATCTTGACTACTCCTTTTTAAGATATATCTTGGAGCAATCGTAATCGAACTTAGAGGTATCAAAATGCATATTTTTAGACACGACGGTCCGGGCGACCGGTTTCGCGGACGACATGGCGAAGGCCGGCATGGCGAAGGCCATTTCGGCGGAGGACGGCACTGCATGGAGCGTCACGCCGGACCGCGCGGCGGGCACGAGCGCGGCGAAAGCGGCGGTTGGGAATCCGACGACTCCGGGCGCGGCCACGGTCGCGGCGGCGGACGGCGGCGGATGTTCGACGGCAGCGAGCTGCGGCTGGTGTTGCTGAAGCTGATCGCCGACCGACCGCGCCATGGCTACGACCTGATCCGCGCCATCGAGGAACGCACCAGTGGCGCCTATGCGCCGAGCCCCGGCATCGTCTATCCCACCCTGACCCTGCTCAGCGACATGGCGCTGATCGGCGAGCAGCTCACCGAAGGCGCGCGCAAGCAGTTCGCCATCACGCCGGAGGGCACCGCGCATCTGGCCGACAATGCCGCCGAAGTGGCGGCGATGTTCGCCCGGCTCGATGCACTCGCCGCGATGCGCGACCGCACCGATTCCATTCCGGTCCGCCGCGCCATGCACAACCTCAAGAGCGTGCTGATGCATCGTCTCGGCGAGGGACTGGAGCGGGACAAGCTGCTGCAGGCGGTGGCATTGATCGACGAAGCCGCGCAAAAGATCGAGCGGCTGTGATGGACGCCGTCACGCCCGTCCGCCATCAGGTCGTCCGCGTCCGCCACGAAACGCGGCGACGCGGACTGACCGTGGTGTCGCGGCAATTGTTGACGCCGCACATGCTGCGGCTCGGCTTCACCTCGCCCGAACTGCATGACTTCGTCAGCGCCTCCCATGACGATCACATCAAGCTGTTCTTTCCGTCGCGCGACGGCATTGAGCCGGCGATGCGCGACTTCACGCCGCGCCGCTTCGACACCGCAAGCAACACGCTGGTGATCGACTTCGCGCTGCATGAAGCGGGGCCGGCGACGCAATGGGCGGCGGCGGCTGAGATCGGCGACACGCTGGAGATCGGCGGGCCGCGCGGCTCTTCGGTGGTGCCCGACGATTTCGACTGGCACCTGCTGATCGGCGACGAGACCGCACTGCCGGCGATCGGCCGGCGTGTCGAGGAACTGCGTGAGGGCGCGCCGGTGACGACCTTCGTCATTGGCGGCGCAGGCGAGACGCAGCATTTCGAGACGCGCGCATCATGGACGCCGCACTGGATCACCCGCCATGCCGCCTTCGACGATGCCGAGCTGCTGCATGCTGCACTGGCCGACCACCCGCTCCCCGGCGGCGATGGCTTTGTGTGGATCGCTGCGGAGGCCTCTGTCGCGCGCCACCTGCGCCGCTATCTCATCGAGGAGCGCGGCCATCCGCGACAATGGATAAAGGCCGCGGGCTACTGGAAACGCGGCCATGCGGATGCCCACGAAAAGATCGAGGATTGAAGGTGTTAGCCGGCCTCCCGGCGGCCGACCGATGGTGCCACCGGTTTGCCGCAAGAGCTCCGTCCGATCTCCCATCCAGAATCAACCCGTTGATTTCCAAGAGCTAATTGCGGCCCGCAATCTTGACTCGGCCGCTATTTGACCTGAAAAGCCTGCGACGGCAGTGTCAAAGGCCGCCTCCATTCCCCATATGTTGTGAATGACCGAATCCATGCGCTCTTATCTCGACTTCGAAAAGCCCGTCGCCGAACTTGATTCCAAGGTCGACGAACTGCGCGCGCTCGCCGCTTCCGGCAGCGACATCGGCGACGAGATCAGCCGCATCGAGGACAAGGCGGCCCATGCGCTGCATGACCTCTACGTCAACCTGACGCCGTGGCAGAAGACCCAGGTGGCGCGGCATCCGCAGCGCCCGCACTGCATGAACTACGTCGACGCGCTGATCACCGAATTCACGCCGCTGGCCGGCGACCGCAAGTTCGGCGACGACGAGGCGCTGGTCGGCGGCTTCGGCCGTTTCCGCGGCGAGAGCGTCTGCGTGATCGGCCAGGAAAAGGGCAACACCACCGAGAGCCGGCTGAAGCACAATTTCGGCATGGCGCGGCCGGAAGGTTACCGCAAGGCTGTCAGGCTGATGGAAATGGCCGACCGCTTCGGCATTCCCGTGCTGTCGCTGGTCGACACCGCGGGCGCCTATCCCGGCATCGGTGCCGAGGAGCGCGGCCAGGCCGAGGCAATTGCCCGCTCCACCGATGCCTGCCTCGGCCTCGGCGTGGCCAATGTCGCCGTGATCATCGGCGAAGGCGGCTCCGGCGGCGCCATTGCCATCGCCACCTGCAACCGGGTCTTGATGCTGGAACACGCCATCTACAGCGTGATTTCGCCGGAAGCGGCGTCGTCGATCCTGTGGCGCGATTCCACCAAGGCCCAGGAAGCCGCGACCAACATGAAGATCACCGCGCAGGACCTGATGCGGTTCGGCGTCATCGACCAGATCCTGCGTGAGCCGGCCGGCGGCGCGCACCGCGATGCCGCCGCGATGATCGCCACCGCCGGCGATGCCATTGCGCAAGCCTTCAACGACCTGCGCGGGCTGGATGCCACGACGATCCGCCAGCAGCGCCGGCAGAAGTTTCTGGATATCGGCAGGAAGCTGGGCTGAGAATGGTTCTTCCTTCTCCCCTTGTGGGAGAAGGTGGCGCGGCGCAGCCGCGTCGGATGAGGGGTAACGCCGGGCGACGGAGCTTGTGGCACCCCTCACCCGTCTTCGCTTCGCGAAGCCACCCTCTCCCACAAGGGGAGAGGGGAAGAAAGATCGGCGCTTCGTTCGACTTCAGCGCTTAACTTACTTCTTCGCAGGCGCCATCTTGCTGTCGGCCGGCTTCGGTGCATCGGCCTTCGGGGCATCCGCCGGCTTGGCGACTTCCGGCGTTGCGGCCGCCTGATCCATGCGCTCGATCTTGGCGCCTTCGCGCAGCTTGGTGACGAACTCGGCCTGGGCCTTGCGCACCACATAGGTCTCGATCTGCGGCTTCACCTGCGCGAAGTCCGGCGCCTTGCGGTTGCGCTTTTCCTCGACCTTGATGACGTGCCAGCCGAACTGCGACTTCACGGGATCGGAGATCTTGCCCGGCTCCAGCGCGAAAGCGACAGCGGAGAATTCCGGCACCATCTGATCCTTGGTGAAGAAGCCCAGATCGCCGCCATCGGCAGCACCGGGATCCTTCGATTTCTTTTTGGCCAGTTCGGCGAAATCGGCGCCCTTCTTCAGTTCCTCCTCGACGGCCTTGGCCTCGGCCTCGGTCTCCACCAGGATGTGGCGGGCGTGAACCTCCTGCTCGCCGGTGATCTGCTTGGCGGCGTCCTCATAGACCTTCTTCATGGCCTCGTCGGTGGTCGCGGCCTTGCCTTCGACGGCCAGCAGGTTGTCCATCAGCAGGCGGTTGCGCGCGAAGGCCAGCCTGGTCTTGAAGTCTTCGCGGTCGGCGATCTTCTTGTCTTCGGCGGCCTTGGCGACGATCTTCATGTCGATCAGGAAGGCCAGCACGTTGTCCTTCTTGGTCGCGGGATCCATCTGCGCCAGGCTGGGGCCGAGTTCCTCTTCGGCGATCGTCACGTCGCTCTGGCGGATCTCCGAGCCGTTGACCTTGGCCAGCACCGGATTGGCATCCTGGGCATAGGCAGCGACGCTGGAGAGCAATGCCACCGCAAAAGCGCCTGTGACGGCAGCCAGGGCGAACCCCGGGCGCTGGCCCGGTCTCTTGTCGGGCGATACGATCGTCATGGAAAATCCTTATCTCACAAGTAGGGCTGGTGGGGTCGGCGGGACACTCACTCAAAGCACCCCTCTTGGCAACGCGAAAACTCTGTCAAAATGATGAATTCCCTGACAGGTTCGCGCCGTTGACAACCCTGTGGGGCAGCCATATCTCTGCAAAACCGGGCCGGTGGCGATGGCGCGCTTTTGGCTGCGCCGTCGTTATTTGAAGCCCGGCTGCCATTGAACCTCGGATTGCGCAATTCCCACTCATGTCGCGACGGCTTCCGGGGTCTGGATCCTGCCGCGATGCGTCCGGAATTGACCGCTGAGCCGGTGGACCACGTCACGGCGGCAACGTCGAACTGCAAAGACAGGAATTCGTTATGATCGGCGCGCTCGCCCGCAAGTTTTTCGGCTCCGCCAATGACCGCCGCATCAAGGCCTACAATTCGCGCATTGAGGCCATCAACGCGCTGGAACCGGAGATCGCGGCCCTCTCCGACGAGGCCTTGCGCGCCCGCACGGTCGATTTCCGCGCCCAGATCGCCGCCGGTAAAACCCTCGACGACCTGCTGGTTCCGGCGTTCGCCACGGTCCGCGAGGCCGCCAAGCGCACGCTCGGCCAGCGCCACTTCGACGTCCAGCTGATCGGCGGCATGGTGCTGCACGAGGGCGACATCGCCGAGATGAAGACCGGCGAAGGCAAGACCCTGGTCGCCACCCTCGCGGTGTATCTCAACGCGCTGGCCGGCAAGGGCGTCCACGTCGTCACCGTCAACGATTACCTCGCCAAGCGCGACTCGGCCTGGATGGGGCAGATCTACGGCTTCCTCGGCCTGACCACCGGCGTCATCGTGCACGGTCTCGACGACAGCGAGCGCCAGGCCGCCTATGCCTGCGACATCACCTACGGCACCAACAACGAATACGGCTTCGACTACCTGCGCGACAACATGAAGTACCGGCTGGAGGACATGGTCCAGCGCGGCCACTTCTACGCCATCGTCGACGAAGTCGACTCGATCCTGATCGACGAGGCGCGCACGCCGCTGATCATCTCCGGTCCGCTCGATGACCGCTCGGAATTCTACAATACCATCGACACCTTCCTGCCCAAGCTCGAGAAGAAGACCGATTTCGAGGTCGACGAGAAGCAGCGCACGGTGACCCTCACCGAAGCCGGCATGGAGAAGATCGAGACCCTGCTGCGCGACGCCGGCCAGCTCAAGGGCGAGACGCTGTACGACGTCGAGAACGTCTCCGTGGTGCATCACATCAACCAGGCGCTGCGCGCGCATTCGCTGTTCCAGCGCGACAAGGACTACATCGTCCGCGACGACGAAGTGATCATCATCGACGAGTTCACCGGCCGCATGATGCAGGGCCGGCGCTATTCCGAAGGCCTGCACCAGGCGCTGGAAGCCAAGGAGCACGTCACCGTCCAGCCGGAAAACCAGACGCTGGCCTCGATCACCTTCCAGAACTATTTCCGCATGTACCAGAAGCTGGCCGGCATGACCGGTACGGCGCTGACCGAAGCCGACGAGTTGTTCGACATCTACAAGCTGGAAGTGGTGGAAGTGCCGACCAATGTCGGCATCGGCCGTCTCGACGAGGACGACGAGGTCTACCGCACCCAGAACGAGAAGCACGCGGCGATCATGGCCGAGGTCGAGCGCGCCAATGCGCGGATGCAGCCGGTGCTGGTCGGCACCGCCTCGATCGAGAAGTCGGAAGTGCTCGGCGAGTACCTGCTCAAGCACGGCTACAAGCAGATCGAATTCGACAAGCCCAAGGCGATGGACAAGCTCTACGCCGCCGCCCGCGCCGGCAAGCCGGCAAAGCTGTTCGCGGTGCTGAACGCGCGCTTCCACGAGCAGGAAGCCTATATCGTCGCCGAGGCCGGCGTGCCCGGCGCCATCACCATCGCCACCAACATGGCCGGCCGCGGCACCGACATCAAACTCGGCGGCTCGCTGGAAATGCGGGCGGCCATCGAGACCGCCGACATGACCGACGAGGCCGAGAAGGCCGCGCGCATCGAGGAGATCAAGGCCGAGATCGCCACCTTCCGCGAGATGGTGCTGAACGCCAAAGAGACCGTCGAGATCGAGCCCGCCAAGGGCAGCAAGCCGGCCAAGACCGTGACCCGGCCCGGCGGCCTCTACATCATCGGCTCCGAACGCCATGAATCGCGCCGCATCGACAACCAGCTGCGCGGCCGCTCCGGCCGCCAGGGCGATCCCGGCCGCTCCAAATTCTTCCTCTCGCTGGAAGACGATCTGATGCGGATCTTCGGCTCCGACCGGCTCGACACCATGCTGACGCGGCTTGGTCTCAAGGAAGGCGAAGCCATCATCCATCCGTGGATCAACAAGGCTCTGGAGAAGGCGCAGCAGAAGGTCGAGGCGCGCAACTTCGACATCCGCAAGAACCTGCTGAAATATGACGACGTGCAGAACGACCAGCGCAAGGTGATCTTCGAGCAGCGCGTCGACCTGATGAAATCGGACAATGTCGCCGACACCGTCGCGGACATGCGCCGCGCTTTCGTCGAGGACCTGGTCACCAAGCATGTGCCGGAAAACCAGTATGCCGAGCAGTGGGACGTCGCGGGCCTCAAGGAAGAACTGACGCGCGTGCTCGACCTCAACCTGCCGGTCGACGAATGGGCCAAGGAAGAAGGCATCGCCGACGAGGAGCTGCTGGACCGCATCGAGAAGCGCGCCGACGAGCACATGGCCGCCAAGGTGGCGCAGTGGGGCCCCGATGTGATGCGCTACGTCGAGAAGACCATCCTGCTGCAGACGCTGGATCACCTGTGGCGCGAGCATCTGGTGATGCTGGATCACCTGCGCCAGGTCATCGGCCTGCGCGGCTACGGCCAGCGCGATCCGCTGCAGGAATACAAGGCGGAAGCCTACAACCTGTTCGAGGCCATGGTCGGCAACCTGCGCGAGGCCGTCACCGCGCAGCTGATGCGCGTCGAGATCGTGCCGCCGGACGTGCAGCCCGAACTGCCGGTCATGGAAGCGCATAAGCTCGACCCCAACACCGGCGAGGACGAGATGGCCTATGCCAACGTCGCGCTGGCGCCGCCGCTGGCCGCCGACGTCGCCGTGGTGCGCGATCCGAAGGATCCGGAGACCTGGGGCAAGGTCGGCCGCAACGAGGACTGCCCGTGCGGCTCCGGCAAGAAGTACAAGCACTGCCACGGCCGGTATGCGTGATCCGGAGGGGGCATAGGTGCGCTTGCGCCGTGCCCACCACCGCGCATCCACTGATCCATATTTGAATGAATTATTGAGGGTGGCGGGCACGCTTCGCGTTGCCCACTCTAGACCTTGGCTCCCCAACTCCCGGGCAGGGAGCTGCGCGTAGTCGGCTCGCAACGCATTCCGATGCCCAATGAAAAATGCCCTCGCAACGGAGGGCATTTTTCGTCGTTGCTATCTCAAACTTTGGGACGCTCAGCGCACCGCCGAGAAGCGGGCGTCGAACGAGTTCGCCGGCACGACCGCTACGGCTCCAGCCAAGGCATTGCCCGCTGGCGCCGCGGCGGATTGCTCGGCCACAGTCGGCTTCAGCTGTGGCTTGGCGGCAGTGGCGAGCTGCTTGGTCGGCGCCGGTGCGGCGGAGACCGCGTGTGCGGCAACCCCGGGCCTGGCCGCAACCGGCTTGGGCTTTGCCGGCGGTGCGGAGCTCGCGGTTGCGGTGGTCTCGGACGCGGTGGTCTCGGACGAACGGCCGAGGCCCACCTTCTTCGCCAGATTGCTTAAGAAGCCCCCCTCCGACGACGCCGAGGCGACGCGGGTAGCCGGCGTGACCGCCACCACCGGCTCATCGGAGGCGGCGAACAACGAAGCCGAGGTTGGTGCAATGTTCGGCTTGGGCGGATTGACGTGCGGCGGGATGGTGCCGGGGGCGCGCGCATAGGCCGCGGTCTGCATGCCCGGGACATCCGGTTCGGACAGGCCGGTGGAGCCGTCAGGAATCTTGGAGGCGAATACCTTGTTCATGCCGCCGTCGATGTCCGGGCGGCGCATGGCCACGGGGGTGCCCTTGGCGATCAGTTCAGCGGTCTTGGCGTCATCCTGCTGCTGCTTGGCGGCAACCGCGTCGGCGATCTCCGGCGGAATCGTGTAGGCCGGGCACTTGGCAGAGGCGTTGAATACCGGCGCGCGCGACATGTTCGGAGTCGTCGGCAGCGCCGGATCGAACACGTACTTGTTCTCGCAGAACTCGACCTTGGGCTCCTGCCGCGTCACCTCGAAATGATCGTAGCCCTGCTTGATCATCTTCCAGAACGGCATGTTCGGGTTGTTGCGATGCTTCGCCATGTTCACCGGCGTCATCCTGAACGGGAATGCCGCAAACTGGAACGAGCGCTGGCCGCCGAAGAAGGATTCGCGGCCGAGGGTATAGATTTCCGAGATCTGTTCGTCGGTCATGGCGTAGCAGCCGCGCGACGAGCAGTCGCCATGCACCATCAGCTGCGAGCCGGTGCGTCCCAGCGACTTGTCGAACGCATTGGGGTAGCCGGTGTTGAACGACAGGTAGTAGGCCGACTGCGGATTCATCTGCGCCGGCGTGATGTTGTAGAAGCCTTCCGGCGCCTGGCGATCGCCTTCCTTGACCTTGGGGCCGAGATCGCCGGACCAGCGGCAGATCGGGTAGGTCTTGAGCAGCGCGAATTTGCCGGAGCGGGTCTGCTTCCAGACCTCGAGCTCGGCTTCCTGCTTGAAGACCCGAACCAGCATCGGCGACTGCGGGTCCATGTCCTTGGCCTGCATTTCGGCGACGAGCTTCTCGGGGATCGGCTTGTTGGCCTTGGCGTTGTTGGCCAGCGAAATCTCGTCGCTGTTGCAGCCGGCCAGCACCAGACCGGTCGCAAGCACAACCGACGTGACGAGCGCGCGAGCGAGCGAGCGATTGATCAAAATGAAGCTCCGCAGCCGATGGGCACAACACACCCCAAAATCCACCGTCCATGCCCGTAGCCTGGACGAACTTATCCCGAAGCCCCCCTGCTCGCAAGCCAACCGGCCTCCGCAGCGGGTTCCCGATACCCTCGATTACCCTTGGTCGCGTTAAGTTAAAACTTCGTGCCGGGGCCGAATTGCGGCCGAAAGGCCCGATTCGCCGAAAAGCTCCGCGGTTTGGTTAAGAGTCTGCTCAGCGTGACTGCGGCTCGGCCTCAGGGACGCCATCCTCGTCGCGCTGCAGGGATGACGGCACCAGCACCGGCTGCAGCGCCGGAATCAGCCGGGTGCGCTCGCGATGCGCCGGAATCGCCCGGTAGACCTGCTTGGTGGCTTCGACGATGTGGACTCCGGCGAACGGCAGCGACAGCGCCGCGCCCACCTTCTCCCAGGCCATGGCCGAGCGCAGGAACCAGCCGCTGCCCACCGGCGGCATGAACAGCGCCTCGCTCCACGAGGTCGGCGTGAACCAGGTCTGGCGTAACAGTTGCGTGATCTGGGAGCGCGAATAGGGCCGGCCGTGGCCGAACGGCGTGGCATCCGTACGGGTCCACACACCGCGCCGATTGGGGATCACCGCCAGCACCCGTCCGGACGGCGCCAGCACCCGCCACACCTCGCGCAGCAGGCCCTCAGGATCGTCACACATCTCCAGCGCATGGACCAGCAGGATGCGATCCACGGCGGCGTCGGGCAGCGGCAGCGAGAACTCGTCGACCAGAGCGGCGAGGGCCGGCTTCGCGGTCGGCCATTTCAGCACGCCCTGCGCGGCCGGCATGAAGGCGATGCAGCGTTCGCAGTCCTCGCGGAACAGGCCGAGATAGGGCGTGGGATAGCCGATCCCGAGCACGCGCTGGCCCTGGGCGTGCGGCCATTGCGCGTGGATGCCGCGATTGATCAGCCGCCGCGCCACGATGCCGAGTCGGCGCGAGTAGAAGTCCCGGAGATCGATCACGTCGATGGTCATGGGGCATTTCTAGCACGTCGCCCCGCGCGGGGGTGCACCATTCACGCATTGCCGAGTGATCGTTAACGCCATATGTCATGGTTCTGCCCGACCAGAGTCCGGAGACATGATGGCCGCCGAAATTCGCCTGTTCACCTGCCTGACCGATAATTTCGGCTATCTGATTCACGATCCGCAGAGCGGGGCCACCGCCTCGATCGACGCGCCGGAAGCGGGTCCCATCATCAAGGTGCTGGCACGCGAGGGCTGGCAGCTCACCGACATCCTGGTGACGCACCACCACGCCGACCATGTCGGCGGCATCAAGGAGTTGAAGCAGCAGTATAATTGCCGCGTGGTGGCGCCCTATGACCAGACCGCGCCGATCCCGCTGGTGGATGTGCGCGTCGGCCAGGGCGACATCGTCAAGGTCGGCACGCTGCTGGCCCGGGTGCTGGAAACGCCTGGCCACACCCTCGACCATGTCGCTTACGTGTTCGACGAGGACAAGGCGCTGTTCGCCGCCGATACCCTGTTTTCGGGCGGCTGCGGCCGGGTATTCGAAGGCAGCTATCCGATGATGTGGCAGTCGCTGCTCAAGCTGCGCGCGCTGCCCGACGATTTCCGGCTGTTTTGCGGCCATGAATACACCGCCGCCAACGTCAAGTTCGCGCTCGGCATCGAGCCCGGCAATGCGGCGCTGCAGGCGCGCGCCGCACAGGTGGCGCAGCTGCGCGCGGCGGGCCAGCCGACGATTCCCGTGCTGCTCGGCGACGAGAAGCTGACCAACGTGTTCCTGCGCGCCGACGAGCCGTCGGTCGCGGCCGGCGTGCGGCTGAAGGGCGCCAGCGCCGACGACGTGTTCGCAGAACTGCGCGAGCGCAAGAACAAGTCGTGACGGAAGCCGCGGCCGAGGTCATCGCGCGGCTCGATCTCAAGCCGCATTCCGAAGGCGGGCATTTTCGCGAGACCTTTCGCGATGCGCGGGTGGATGCGGACGGACGCTCGCTGTCCACCGCGATCTACTTCCTGCTGGCACGCGGCGAGTCCTCGCACTGGCATCGCATCGATGCGGTGGAGATCTGGCACTACTACGCAGGCAGTGCGCTGACGCTTCGTATCGCCGACGCGCAAGGCGAGCGCACCATCGTACTCGGCCCCGATCTTGCCGCGGGCGAAATGCTGCAGGCCATCGTGCCGCCGAATGCCTGGCAGGCCGCGGCGTCCACCGGCGACTGGACTCTGGTCGGCTGCACCGTGGCGCCCGGATTCGATTTCGCGACCTTCGAGCTGGCGCCGAAGGACTGGATGCCTTCGCGTTTGCCACATACACCGCCGTCATCCTGAGGCGCCGTCGCGAAGCGACGGCCTCGAAGGATGCGCCGCAAGCGCTCGTGGCCGCATCCTTCGAGGCGCGCCAAAGGGCGCGCACCTCAGGATGACGACGACAGAGTTATTCGCCCTTCTTCCCCAGCATATCCTTCGCCGCGATCAACCCGCCGCCGGCGATCAGCGCGGCGGCGAGCGCGATGTGGACGCTGGGCTGCGCATAGCCGGCCAGGATCAGGAACGCGGTGGAGAGCAGCGGCGTGGCATAGGAAGCGGCCCCCAGCACGCGGATGTCGCCGCGCTTCATGCCGATGTCCCAGGCGTAGAACGCAGCCCCCACCGGCCCGATCCCCAGCGCGACGATGGCCAGCCACGCCGTGACGCTGTCCGGCCAGGCCGTGGTCTCGATGGCCAGATGGGTGGCCGCGGCCAACAGCGCCGTGGCCATGCAGAATCCGGCCACCGCGTCGGTCGGCACCGCCTTGAGCCGGCGCGACAGCACCGAATAGCCGGCCCAAACGAAGGCAGCGACGAAAGCCAGCCCCAGCCCGATCAATTGCGGAGCCTGCTCCAGCGCGAAATGCACGTTGCCGACCAGCAGCAGCACGGTGCCGGCAAGCCCGAGCAGCGCGCCGATGATGTGATGCGGCGCCAGCCGCTCACCCGGCAGCAGCGCGGAAAACAGTACGATCAGCAGCGGCCACAGATAGTTCAGCAAGCCCGCTTCGGCCGGCGGCGCCAGCCGCAATGCTGCGAAATACAGCGCGTGATAGCCGAACAGCCCGCCGATGCCGACCAGCCACACCGCCAGCGGCTGCCGCAGCGCAGCCGGCGCCGCCGGAC
>DATCUS010000030.1:0-3701 GCA_036561845.1 Tardiphaga sp.
CGGTGGCCCGCGAGACCGGAGCGGCGCATGTGTTCTGGAACGAGATCGCGCAGGCGCCGCATCTCGCCGTCGCCGACGAGGCGGTCGCGGCGCTCGCCGACCTCAATGTCGGCGCGCACAGTCTTTCCGGCGATCTGCTGGTGACGCCGGCGGCCATCCGCACCAAGGACGGCCGCGGCCTGCGCGTGTTCACGCCGTTCTGGCGCCGCGTCCTGGCGATGGGCGATCCCGCCAAGCCGCTGCCGGCGCCGAAGAAACTGAAGTCCGGAGCGGCCATCGCGGGCGACGCGCTTGAAGACTGGACGCTTGAGCCGGGCAAGCCGGACTGGGCCTCTGGACTGCGTGCGATGTGGACGCCCGGCGAAGCCGCAGCGCACAAACGACTGCGCAGTTTTCTCAACAGCGGCGTTGGCGGCTATTCCGGCGATCGCGACCGGCCGGACCGCGCGGGCACCTCAACGCTGTCGCCGCATCTGCGGTTCGGCGAGATCAGTCCGCGACAGGTGTGGTACGCCGCGCGCTTCGCCGCCGCGGAGCATCCGAACGTCGCCACCGACATCGACGAATTCCTCAGCGAGGTCGGCTGGCGCGAGTTCTGCCGGCACCTGCTGTTCGACATTCCCGATCTCGCCGAGCGCAATCTGCAATCCGCGTTCGACGGCTTTCCCTGGAAGACCGATCGCCGCGCGCTGCGCGCCTGGCAGCGCGGCCGGACCGGCTATCCGATCGTCGATGCCGGCATGCGCGAGCTCTGGCACACCGGCGTGATGCACAATCGCGTGCGCATGGTTGTCGCTTCGTTCCTCGTCAAGCACCTGCTGATCGACTGGCGCGAAGGCGAAAAGTGGTTCTGGGATACGCTCGTCGATGCCGATGCCGGCAGCAATCCGGCCAACTGGCAATGGGTCGCCGGCTCCGGCGCCGATGCCGCACCCTACTTCCGGGTGTTCAATCCGATCCTTCAGGGAAAAAAATTCGATCCCGACGGACTCTACGTGCGGCGTTGGGTGCCGGAGCTGAAGGACATGCCATCGAAGACGATCCATGAACCGTGGAACGCTAGCCCGCTAGAGCTTGGCGCCGCCGGCGTCACGCTCGGCGAGAGCTATCCGACGCCGATCATCGATCACAAAGTCGGTCGCGAGCGCGCATTGAAGGCCTATGCGACGACACGAAACAGTTGACTACACGTCGCTCACACTTCATCTGAGAACCGAATCGGATTAGCGTCAGAGAATCGATAACCTTTGGGGGATAAGATGACTGACGACAAACCGATTTTGGAGCAGATGACAGACGCTCTCAGCAGCGCTGCCGATGCGACAAAAGAAGCCGCCACTTCCTTGGTGAAGAAGGTCCGCAAGGCCACCACCAAGAAAGCGGCGAAGAAGCCCGCGGCAAAGAAAGCCGTAAAGAAGTCGACCAAGAAATCTTCGGCCAAGAAATCTTCGGCCAAGACAACCAAGAAAGCGAAAAAGACAGTGGCAAAATCAGTGAAGAAGACCGCGAAGAAGGCCTCCAAGGCAGCCAAGACCACCAAGAAGGTCGCCAAGAAGGCCACCAAGAAGACCGTGAAGAAGGCTGCTCCGAAGAAGGCCAAGAAGGCCGCTCCGAAGAAGGCCAAGAAGGCTGCCAAGAAGTCCAAGAAGTAAGCTTCACAGCCTCGCTGTGAAGTGAAAGCCTCCAGGCGCAAGCCTGGAGGCTTTTTCATGGCCGGTGCTTCTTCACCTCTCCCCACCGGGGAGAGGTGCGATGAACATAGACGAACCGATCTAAGCCAAGGGAAGCTCGCTCAAGCCCGCGCCCGGTTGACCAGCAGCACCGCGGCGGCGCAGGCCACCATGCCGGCAATGGCCACCGCGTCGAGTCTCTCGCCGAACAGGATGTAAGCCATCAGCGCGGTGACTGCCGGCACCAGGTAGAACAGGCTGGCGACCTGGCTCGAGTCCTGGCGGCGGAGCAGCCAGTACAGCAGGCCGACCGTGCCGATCGACAGCACCACCGCCAGCCAGATCACCGCCAGCACGAACTGCACGCTCCAGTCGATGCTGCGGCTCTCGAACAGCCACGCACCCGCCGCCAGCATCAGCAGCGCGGCGATCTGCTGGATCAGGCTGCCGCTGCGCCAGTCGAGGTGGCCGCAGAAGCGCTTCTGGTACAGCGTGCCGAGGGTGATCGCGACCAGTGACGTTGCCGAAGCCAGCCAGCCCCAGCCGGCATCGCCCGTGATCGGCCTGTTGTGCAGGATCAGCACCACGCCGGCGAGCCCGAGCAGCAGCCCGCCCCACTGCAGCGGCGTGACGCGCTCGCCGAGCCAGCGATTGGCCAGCGTCGAAGTCAGGATCGGCTGCAGTCCGGGGATCAGCGCCGACAGGCCCACCGGCACCGAATGCGCCACCGCCAATGCGGTGCCGGCGAGATACAGGCCCTGCACCAGCAGCCCGGCGACAATGCTGTGCGCGATACCGGCGCGATCCGGCCAGGCCGGCCGCACCAGCGCCACCACCGCGGCCATGATCGACACCACCATGACCATGCGCACCGTGAGGTAGGTGAGCGGTTCGGCACCGACCAGCACATATTTGGTGCCGATGAATCCGGTGCTCCACAGCACCACGAACACCAGCGGCGCGCGCCATCACCTCTGCGGGATCACGTTTCATGTGATGCTGAGTGCCCGATCGTATGCTATGCGGCAATGACCAATTGCGCGGGGCAACTTGCCACCCCGCACATGATCAGACATCCACCGACGTAAGGAGATCCCATGGACGTTCGCGCCGCCGTCGCCATCGCTGCCGGCCAGCCGCTGGAGATCATGACCGTGCAGCTCGAAGGGCCGCGCGACGGCGAGGTGCTGATCGAGATCAAGGCCACCGGCATCTGCCACACTGACGAATTCACCCTGTCCGGCGCCGATCCCGAGGGCCTGTTCCCCGCCATCCTTGGCCATGAGGGCGCCGGCATCGTGGTCGACGTCGGCCGCGGCGTCACCTCGGTGAAGAAGGGCGACCATGTGATCCCGCTGTACACGCCGGAGTGCCGGCAGTGTCCGTCGTGCCTGTCGCGCAAGACCAACCTGTGCACCGCGATCCGCTCGACCCAGGGCCAGGGGCTGATGCCCGACGGCACGTCGCGCTTCTCCATGGGCGGCAAGCCGATCCATCACTACATGGGCACCTCGACCTTCGCCAATTACACCGTGCTGCCGGAGATCGCGGTGGCGAAAATCCGCGAGGACGCGCCGTTCGACAAGGTCTGCTACATCGGCTGCGGCGTCACCACCGGGATCGGCGCCGTGATCAACACCGCCAAGGTCGAGCAAGGCGCCAAGGCCATCGTGTTCGGTCTGGGCGGTATCGGACTCAACGTGCTGCAGGGCCTGCGGCTGGCCGGCGCCGACATGATCATCGGCGTCGACCTCAACAATGAGCGCAAGGCGTGGGGCGAGCGCTTCGGCATGACGCACTTCGTCAACCCGACCGACCACGGCAAGGACCTCGTCCCCCACCTGATCAACATGACCAAGGCGGGCGCCGATCAGATCGGCGGCGCCGATTACACCTTCGACTGCACCGGCAATGTCACGGTCATGCGTCAGGCGCTGGAAGCCTGCCACCGCGGCTGGGGCGAATCCATCGTGATCGGCGTGGCGCCGGCGGGTGCGGAGATTTCCACGCGGCCGTTCCAGCTGGTCACCG
>DATCUS010000031.1:0-4659 GCA_036561845.1 Tardiphaga sp.
GGACGCCAGCAGCGCACGCGCCAGCCCGAGCCCGAGCCCGGACGCGCCGACGGAGACGCGATGGGTCAGCGCCACCGCGCCAATGGTCTCGAGGTCGAGGCCGAACACCGCATCCGCGATGGCCGCGCCAAAACCCTTGGCCGCGAGGTCGCGGAGATGCGCCTGCACCGCCTCCGGCCCGCGGGTGATGGTGGCGAGATCGAGCAGGCCGATCCGCGTCGCGCTCTGCCGCGCCAGCACCCGCACCAGGTTGGAGTCATGCATCGGATTGAGCGGATGATCCTTCAGCGGGCTTTCGTTGAGCGGCACGCTGCCGACGAACAGGTTGCCCTGGTAGACGGTACGGCCGGTCTCCGGAAAGGCCGGCGTCACCAGCACCATGGCATCGCCACTGTCGGCGCGCAGCGCGTCCATCACCGGGCCGATATTGCCCTTGTCGGTGGAATCGAAGGTCGAGCAGATCTTGAACAGCACGTGTTCGGCGCCGCGGCTGCGGAGCCATCTGTCCGCCGCGCGCGACCACGCGACCGCCTTGTCGGCGGCGATGGAGCGGCTCTTCAGCGACACCACGACGGCATCGACCTCGGGCAGCGCGAAGTCGTCGGCGGGGATGCCGATGGTCTGCACCGTGCGCAGCCCGCAGCGGGTCAGGGTGTTGGCGAGATCGGAGGCGCCGGTGTAGTCGTCGGCGATGCAGCCCAGCGCCAGCGTCATGTCTTCGCTCCGGCGTAAGGCTTGAACCAGCCCAGCCCGGCTACGGTGTCGCCGGCCGGGCGATATTCGCAACCGACGAAATTGTCATAGCCGAGCCGGTCGAGCTCATCGAACAGGAACGGATAGTTGAGTTCCTCGCCCGGCTCGTTGCGCGACGGCACGCTGGCGATCTGGATATGGCCGATCAGCGGCAGCATCTCGCGCAACCGCATGGTGACGTCGCCATGCAGGATCTGGCAGTGATAGATGTCGAACTGCAGCCCGACATTGGGAATCCCGAGGTCGCGGATCACGTCGCAGGCAAAGCCGAAATCGTTGAGGAAATAGCCGGGCACGTCGCGCGGGTTGATCGGTTCGATCACCACGTCGACGCCGTGATCGCCGACGAAATTCGCCGCCCATTCCACCGATTTGCGGAACGCCGCCACCGCCTGGGGATCGCGGTGGTCGGCAATGCCGGCCATCAGATGCACGCGGCGCACGCCGGTGGCCTGGATATAGGGCAGCGCGGTCTGCACGCTGTGCCGCAACGCATCGAACTTGTCCGGCCGCGCCGCAAAGCCCTTCTCGCCAGCGTTCCAGTCGCCCGGCGGCAAGTTGAACAGCACCTGCTTGAGGTCGTTGCGCCGCAGCCGCTCGGCGATGGCTTCCGGCGGATGCTCGTAGGGAAACAGGAATTCCACCGCGGTGAAGCCGGCCGCAGCCGCGGCATCGAAGCGGTCGAGGAACGCGTGCTCATTGAACATCATGGTGAGATTGGCGGCGAAACGGGGCATTGAATGTCCTCTATTGTCGATCAGGCCGGATCGCCGGGCAGCTTGGTCCCGGTCACCTTCGCATACATCCGCGCGACCGAGGCATCGTCGTCGCGGCCCATGCCGGACGCCGAGGTCATCAGGAACATCTGCAGCGCAGCCGCCGACACCGGCACCGGGAATTTTGCCGTGCGCGCCATGTCCTGGATGATACCGAGATCCTTGACGAAAATGTCCACCGCGCTGCGCGGCGTGTAGTCGCCGTCGAGCACGTGCGGCATGCGGTTCTCGAACATCCAGGAATTGCCGGCCGAGGCGGTGATCACCTCATAGACCTTGCGGATGTCGAGGCCCTGCTTCGCCGCAAAGGCGATGGCCTCGGAGGCGGCGGCGATATGCACGCCGGCCAGCAGCTGGTTGATCATCTTGAAGGCCGCGCCCTGCCCGGCCGCGTCGCCGAGTTCGTAGAGCTTCGCCGCCATGGCATCGAGCGCCCGCCGCGCGCGGGCAAAGGCCGCCGCGCTGCCGGAGGCCAGAATGGTCAACTCACCCTCGGCCGCGCGCTGCGCACCGCCGGAGATCGGCGCGTCGAGATAGTGCCGGCCGCTGGGTTCCAGTTCACCTGCCAGGCGTCGCGCCACGTCGGGATCCATGGTGGCGCTGGACACGAACACCGCGCCCTTCGGCAGAGTTTCGGCGACGCCGTCAGCGCCGAACAGGATGGTTTCGGTCTGGGCCGCGTTGACCACGACGCTGACGACGATGTCGGCATTCTCCGCAGCACCCGCCGGCGTGCCCGCACCATGCCCGCCATCGTCGACAAAGCGTTGCACGGCCGCAGCGGAGACGTCGCAGCCGGTGACATGGAAGCCGGCGCGCTTCAGCGACAGAGCCATGCCGTAGCCCATGGAGCCGAGCCCGATGACGGCGACGCGTGGTTTCTCGGAGGCGGTGGGCATGCGGCATTTCCTCGGTTTTCATGACCGCATTGGCGCGCGGCCTTGCCCTTCGGTATCACGGCTTGGCCATCCTGCCAAAGCGTGGGACAAACGGGTACGGGGCAACGCCATGAACGACACACGACTGCGCGAAGAGATCTGCCGGCTCGGCCGCTCATTGTTCGACCGCGGGCTGACGCCCGGCTCGTCCGGCAACATCAGCGTGCGCTGCGACGACGGCGGCTGGCTGGTGACCCCGACCAATGCCTCGCTGGGCGCGCTCGATCCGGCGAGACTGTCGCGGCTGGATGCCGATGGCCGGCTGCTGTCGGGCGATGCGCCGACCAAGGAAGTGCCGTTGCACACCGCGCTCTACGCGACCCGCAATGCGGCGCAGGCGGTGGTGCACCTGCATTCGACCCATTCGGTGGCGCTGTCGATGCTGCCGGAGGTCGACCCGCGCGCCGTGCTGCCGCCGATGACGCCCTATTACCTGATGAAATGCGGTGCCACCGCTTTGGTGCCGTATTATCGGCCGGGCGATCCCGCAGTGGCCGACGCCATCAGGGGACTGGCCGGACAATACAGTTCCGTGCTGCTGGCCAATCACGGCCCGGTAGTATCCGGCGATTCGCTGGAAGCCGCGGTGTTCGCCATCGAGGAACTTGAAGAGACCGCAAAGCTCTATCTGCTGCTGCGCGGGCTGAACCCGCGTTTTCTCACCCCCGCGCAAGTGGCGGATTTATCGAAGACATTCGGTCTGGCGCTGCCGGCTGGCGATCATCGGCACGATTAGCGCCGCCGGCGCGGCACGCCGGCATTGCGAACAAACCGGGAATCAGCGAGCGTGATTCGTCGCCCCCTGGAATCGCCCGTGCTCGCGCCCGCCGCCTATCTCGACGCCCTCAATCCGGAACAGCGCCGCGCCGTCGAGCACGGCGTGCAGACGCACGGCACTGCACCCGCCGGCCCGCTGCTGGTGATTGCCGGCGCCGGATCCGGCAAGACCAACACTCTGGCGCACCGCGTGGCGCACCTGATCGTCAACGGCGCCGACCCGCGCCGCATCCTGCTGATGACCTTCTCGCGCCGCGCCGCCGCCGAGATGAGCCGCCGCGTCGAGCGCATCTCGCGAAAGGTCATGGGCGACAAGGCCGGCGTGCTGACCGACGCGCTTAGTTGGGCCGGCACCTTCCACGGCATCGGCGCGCGGCTGCTGCGCGACTATGCCGAGCAGATCGGCCTCGATCCCGGCTTCACCATCCACGACCGCGAGGATTCCGCCGACCTGATGAACCTCGCGCGCCACGAGCTCGGTCTGTCGAAGACCGAGAGCCGGTTTCCCACCAAGGGCACCTGTGTCGCGATCTACTCGCGCTGCGTTAACGCCGAGACGCCGATAGACCAGGTGCTCGGCGCCAACTATCCATGGTGCGCCGGCTGGGCCAGCGAATTGCGGGAGTTGTTCGAAAAATACGTCGAGGCCAAGCAGAAACAGAACGTGCTCGATTACGACGACCTGCTGCTGTACTGGGCGCAGACCATGGCCGAGCCGCTGCTCGCCACCGATATCGGCGGCCGCTTCGACCACGTTCTGGTCGACGAATATCAGGACACCAATCGCCTGCAGTCCTCCATCCTGCTGGGGCTGAAGCCGGGCGGGCACGGCCTCACCGTGGTCGGCGACGACGCGCAGTCGATCTATTCCTTCCGCGCCGCCACCGTGCGCAACATCCTGGATTTCCCCAAGCAGTTCTCGCCGGCCGCGGACATCATCACGCTCGACCGCAACTACCGCTCGACCCAGACCATCCTCGCCGCCGCCAACGGCGTGATCGATCTGGCCAAGGAGCGCTTCACCAAGAACCTGTGGACCGATCGCGCCTCCGGCGCCAAACCGCAACTGGTGACGGTGCGCGACGAGACCGACCAGGCGCGCTGCATCGTCGAGCGCATTCTCGACAACCGCGAGAGCGGCACCACGCTGAAACAGCAGGCGGTGCTGTTCCGCACCTCGTCGCATTCCGGCGCGCTGGAATTCGAGCTGACCAAGCGCAACATTCCCTTCGTGAAATTCGGCGGGCTGAAGTTTCTCGATGCCGCCCACATCAAGGACATCCTTGCGCTGCTGCGCTTCGTCGAGAACCCGCGCGACCGCGTCGCCGGCTTTCGCCTGATGCATCTGCTGCCCGGCGTCGGACCCGCCTCGGCGCAGCGCGCGCTCGATGCCATGGCTGTCGCGCCCGATCCGG
>DATCUS010000032.1:0-14526 GCA_036561845.1 Tardiphaga sp.
GCGCGCTGCGTCCCGCGAACTGGCGGCCACCGGCACGGTGGAGCATTTTCCGGTCGCGCCGGACACCCTGCTCGGCGAAGGCGCCGACCGCGCCCGGCTCGCGGCGGCCGTGAAGATGCGCCTGTTGACGGGCGGCGACGCGCTGGTCGAGATCCTGATGACAGACAAGCCCGACATGTCGCTGGGGGCGCAACTTTCGCAGGGCCTGGCCGATGTGCTGGCAACCGTGGCGCCGGCGATCGGTGCCTTTGCGGCGACCGGCGGCGAGACCGCGGCCGCACTGCTGTCGCGCTTCGGCGTCACCGGCATCCGCCTCGCCGACGAGATCGAGCCCGGCGTGTCGCTCGGCCTGACGCTCGGTGAACTCTCCGTTCCGATCGCGACCAAAGCGGGCGCGTTCGGCGATGAACTCAGCCTGATCCGTATCGCCGAACGGCTCCGTGCCATTCGAACCAAAGGAAGCTTTGCATGACCCGTCCCACCATTGCGATCACCATGGGCGATCCGGCCGGCATCGGTCCGGAGGTCATCATGAAGGCGCTGGCCCAGCCCTACGCGCACGAGATCTGCAACCCGCTGGTGATCGGCGATGCCGGTCGCCTGCGCAAGGCCGGCAAGGCCGTCGGCGTGGCACTCGCGGTCGACTCTCTGACCGCTGCCGGCGACGCCAACTTCGCGTCGAAGGCGGTGCAGTGCCTGGATCTGAAGAACGTGCCGGACGATCTGCCGTTCGGCCAGATGTCGCCGGTCGCAGGCGAGGCGGCCTATCGCTACATCGAGAAAGCCGTGCAGGTGGTGCAGGCAGGTCTTGCGCAGGGCATCTGCACCGCGCCGCTGTCCAAGGAAGCGCTGCACGCGGCCGGCCACAAATATCCCGGTCACACCGAACTGCTGGCGCATCTGACCGGCACGCCGGAAGTGTCGATGATGCTGGTGTCGCCGAAGCTGCGCGTCATTCACGTCACCACCCATATCGGCCTGATCGACGCCATCAAGAAGATCGAGCCGGGACTGGTGGAGCGCGTGATCACGCGCGGCCACGACGTGCTGATCAAGGCAGGCATCAAGAATCCGAAGATCGGCGTCTGCGCCATCAATCCGCATGCCGGCGAGAACGGCCTGTTCGGCCATGGCGAGGAGGCCGAGAAGATCACGCCGGCCGTGAAGGCCTGCCAGGCCAAGGGCTGGGACGTGCAGGGGCCGCTGCCCGCCGATACGCTGTTCTTCCTGGCCGGCCGCGGCGACTACGACATGGTGGTCGCGATGTATCACGATCAGGGCCACGGCCCGATCAAGGTGCTGGGGCTGGAATCCGGCGTCAACATCACAGTCGGACTGCCGGTGATCCGCACCTCGGTCGATCACGGCACTGCTTTCGACATCGCCGGCAAGGGCATCGCCGACGAGCGCAGCCTGATCGAGGCGCTGCGGCAGGCGGTCGAACTGGCACCGAAGGCGGCCTGAACGCGGCCTGTCGTAGGGTGGGCAAAGGCGCTCTTGCGCCGTGCCCACCATGGTGGTCTGGATTGGACGTGGTGGGCACGCAAGTGCTTTGCCCACCCTACGATTATGGCAGAGCGAGTCTGAGTTCGATGTCGATGCGCAGCAAGGAGCGTCACGCCCGTCTGCTGGAAGCGCTGAATGCCGGCGAGATCGACGTCGACGATCTGGCGCGGCGTTTCGACGTCTCCGCCTCCACGGTGCGGCGCGACCTGCAGCATCTCTCCAGGACCAATGCCGTGCGCCGCACCTATGGCGGCGCCATTCTCACCGGCCATGCCGCCGAGACCACGCTGGAGCAACGCCTTGCCGTGCAGGGCAAGGAGAAGCAGGCGATCGCGCGCGCGGCGCTCGACCTGATTGTCGACGGCGATACGTTGATCCTCGATGCCGGTTCGACCGTCGCCGCCTTCGGCCGGCTGCTGCAGCAGCGCCGGCTGCGCATCATCACCAACAACCTCGCGCTGCTGCCATTCCTGGCCAAGGCGTCGTCCATCGAGCTGATCGTCCTCGGCGGCGCGCTGCGCGCCACCAGCATGAGCACCATGGGGCCGCTTGCCACCGAGGCGCTGCGCCGCATGACCGCGGACCGTGCCATCATGAGCGCCGATGGCGTGGTGAAAGGGCGCGGGTTATGCGAGGCGGATCTCGAGCAGGTCGCGCTGAAGTCGCTGATGATGGAGCAGGCGAGCGAAGTCATCGTGCTCGCCGACGCCGGCAAGCTCGGCCGCGCCGAACAGATCGCCTGGGCGCCGCTGCCGCCACGCTGGACGCTGGTGACCGATGCCGGTGCGTCCGAGCAGCAGCGCAGGGATCTTGCCGCCGTCGGCGCGCGCGTGATCGTGGCTGATCCGCGCTGAGCTGGCCTGGCGGATTTATGAGAGGTCGAACGACGCATTGACCTCCGCGGCTTCCTGCGCGGTCAGCGGCGTCAGGGGCGGCCGCTGGCGTGTCCAGCCGTCATGGCCGTCTCGCTTGGCCAGCAAGGTCTTGATCGATGCCATTTGCGCGAAGCGCGACACCGCGTTGCGGGCGATGACGATTCGTTCCTGCGCCGCGGCGACCTGCGGCTGCTGCGCGGCATCGGCGTAGCCATTGAAGACGGTGGCGAGATCGGCGGCGACCAGATTGGACGTGGCTGTGATGCAGCCCGCGCCGCCTTTCGGCAGTAGCGACAGCATCAGCGGATCGGCGCCGGCCAATAGCGAGAAGCCCGGGAACCGCTCCAGGATCGCCGTCATATTGGCGAGGTCGCCCGAGGAATCCTTGATGCCGACCACGATGTCGGGAAATCGCAGGCGCAGCCGCCCGATCACGTCGAGCGACAGCGGCACCGCGGACATCTGCGGGATGTGATACAGCACCACGCGCAAGCGGGGATCGGCGACGCGTTCGATCACCTCGGAATAGGCGGCGACGATGCCGTCGTCCGAGACGCCCTTGTAGTAGAACGGCGGCAGCATCACGACGGACTGCACGCCGTGCGCCAGCGCGTGCTTGGTCAGCTCCACGGTCTCGGTGAAGGCGGCGACGCCGGTGCCTGGCAGCAACTGCGAGGGCGCGACACCATTTTTCAGCGCGGCTTCCAAAAGGTCCATGCGCTCGCGCGACGACAGCGAATTGGCCTCGCCGGTGGTGCCGAGCATGGCGATGCCGGTACAACCATCGTCGAGCAGCCGCTTGCAGTGGGTCGCGAACAGGCCGAGGTCCGGCGACAGGTCGGCATTGAAGGGCGTCACGGAGGCGCAGAACACGCCGGTCGGAAATAATGCGGTCATGGTGGTCGAACCTCAAAAGGAAGGTTTGGAGGATGCGGCGTTTCGGCGGCCGCGGATCGTGAACTGCTCAATCTGCCTCATGGCATCATCTGTCCGCCGTTGACCTCGATCACCTGGCCGGTGATGTAGCCGCTCATCGTCTCGTCGGCGAGAAACTGATAGGCGCCGACACAATCCTCGGGCGTGCCGATGCGGCCGAGCGGAATGCCCTGCCGCGCGCTTTCGAGCTGCGCTTCGGTCGAATAGCGCTGGTGGAACGGCGTCATGATGACGCCAGGCGCGACCGCATTGGCGCGCGCGCCAAACGGCGCCAGCTCCTTGGCCAGCACGCGTGTCATGGTGCTGACGAACGCCTTGGCCGAACCATACAGGCCGGCACCGCCGCTGCCGCCATTGCGCGCGGCGACCGAGGTCGTGTTGATGATCGAGCCGGAGCCCTGCTCGGTGAGAATCCTGGCGACCTTGCGCGAGGCAAAGAACACCGATCCGATGTTCAGGTTGACGACATCGTCATATTGCGCGTCGGTCGCGTCGGCGATGGATGTGCGCCCGAACATGGCGCCGGCATTGTTGATGAGAACGTCGATCCGCCCGAGCTTGGCGTGGGCCTCGTCGATGACGCGCTCGCATTCGGCCCGGTCCGAAACATCGCCGCGCAGCAATTCGGCGCTGCCGCCGGCGGCAATCACGTCGGCCGCGACTTCCTCGGCGCCCTCGGCATTGCCGTTGTAATGCACGATCAGGCGCGCGCCTTGCGCCCCGAAGCGCCGGGCCACGGCGGCTCCGATGCCCGAGCTCGCACCGATGATCACGATCGCCTTGCCGTTCAGTCCAGTCACCGTCGCGCCTCCCCTGGCGCAACCGGCTGCACCGTGTCCTTACGATCTACACCATCTGACAAGTTGTCAACATTTCGGGAAAAAATTCGCGTAGATGTGGGTCTGTTAAATTATTGTATATAAATCAGTTGTTTAAACTTATAATCTCAAGCCGGTGCCCTTATAACATGTTGACATGTTTTGCCGTCGCATCCATTCTTGTCCGGTTCGCCTTGTCAGGAAACGAGCCCGGTCCGTCATGATCAACAAATCCGTCGATTCACCCGAGCCATCCGCAGCGTCCGCGCCTCGCGTCTCGCCGGGTTCGCTGGTCGACAAGGTCTACGGCCAGCTTGTTCAGCGCATTGCCAGCGGCGAGTATGCCCCGGACCAGAAGCTGCCCGGTGAGCACGACCTCGCCAGTCTGCTGAATGTATCGCGCCCGGTCCTGCGCGATGCCTTGGGCCGGCTGCGGGAAGATGGATTGATCTATTCCCGGCAAGGCTCCGGCAGCTTCGTCCATGCCCGCGCCGGGCACCGGCCACTGGGGTTCGCCCGCGTCGAAACCATCGCGGACATCCAGCGCTGCTTCGAGTTTCGCATCACGATGGAATCCGACGCCGCGCACTTTGCCGCCATGCGTCGCAACGAGGCCGGACTGGACAAGATGACGGCGGCACTCGCTTTGCTGCGCGAAGCCACCCGCAAGCTGCGACATCGCGAGGATGCCGATTTCGCCTTTCATCTCGCCGTCTCGGAAGCGGCCAACAACCACTACTACTCGACGTCGCTGAATGCCCTGAAGGAGCACGTGGCCGTCGGCATGAAGCTGCACGGCCTCTCGCTGGTCGGCGCACCCTCCGGGCTGGAACAGGTCTACGACGAGCACAGCGCCATCTATGAGGCGATCCGCGACCGCAATGCCGACGCGGCGCGCGCGGCGATGCGCCTGCATCTGGAGAGTTCGCGCGACCGCCTGTTCGAGGGCCGGCTGCTCGACCTCTCATGCAAGTGAATGCCGAAGCCATGGCCCTGCCGATGACACAAGAGACGAATGAAGCCGCGCTGCTGCGCGAACTCGCGGCGATCGTCGGCGCCCGCCATGTCATCGATTCGACCGGCGATCTCGAGCCGTACCTCGTCGACTGGCGCGGCCGCTATCGCGGCACGGCGTCGTGCGTCGTCAAGCCGGGCAACACGCAGGAAGTGTCGGATGTCGTCAGGGCCTGCGCCGCGCGCGGCGTGGCGATCGTGCCGCAGGGCGGCAACACCGGCATGTGCGGGGCGGCGACGCCGCTCGGCGAGGGGCCGAAGATCGTGCTGCGGCTGGATCGCCTCAACCGGGTCCGCTCGATCAGCCGGCTGGGCGATGCGATCGCGGTCGACGCCGGCTGTATTCTCGCCGACGTGCAGGCGGCCGCCGACGGCGTCGACCGGCTGTTCCCGCTCAGTCTCGGCGCCGAAGGCTCCTGCCAGATCGGCGGCAATCTCTCGACCAATGCCGGCGGCACCGCGGTGCTGCGCTACGGCACCATGCGCGAACTGACGCTGGGACTCGAGGTCGTGCTGCCGAACGGCGACATCCTCGATGCGATGACCAGCCTGCGCAAGGACTCCACCAGCTTCGATACCAAGCAGCTGTTCATCGGCGCGGAAGGAACACTGGGCATCATCACCGGCGCGGTGCTGAAACTGTTTCCCAAGCCGCGCCAGCGCGCGGTTGCCTTCGCCAAGGCCAATTCGATCGAAAGCGTGCTCGACCTGCTTGCGCAGGCGCGGGCCGAACTCGGCGACAGGCTGGGGGCCTTCGAACTGATGTCGCGCGGCCAGATCGAGGTGATCGCCGAAAATCTGCCGGACGTGACGATCCCGTTCGCCCTGGATACGCCGTGGTATGTGGTGATCGAGATCGTCGATACGCTGGCGAGCAGCGATCTCGGCGCGGCCCTGGAGCAGTTGCTGGCCGCTGCCTATGAGGGCGAACTGGTCACCGACGCACTGATCGCGGCGAACGAAACCCAGGCGGCGACCTTCTGGAAGGTCCGGCACAGCGTCTCCGAGGGCAGCAAGCGCGCCGGTTACGTGATCTCCCACGACAGTGCGGTAGCGCTTGAGCATCAGGCCACCTTCGTGACCCGCGTCGAACGGCGGATTGCAGCGCTGCGGCCCGACGCGCGCATCGTGATGCACGGCCATGTCGGCGACGGCAATATCCACATTCTGGCGATCATTCCCGGTGTTGCGCGGGACCAGATCGAGGCGCTGCAGCCGACGGTACGGGCGGTGAACGCCATCGTGGACGAAGAGACTTCGGCGCTGCGCGGCAGCATCAGCGCCGAGCACGGCATCGGTATGGCCAACCGGGGGCGCATGGCCAGCGTCACATCGGCGGTCGAGATGACGCTGTTGCGGAACGTCAAGCAGCTGCTCGACCCCAACAACATCATGAATCCCGGAAAGGTGCTGGCGCCGCCCGGATAGCGGGGGCCTGCCTGTCCATCAAGTCGAGACGATCAAAAAACAAACGAGGAAATGCCATGAGAATGAAATCGCTATTGATCGCAGCCGCATGCGTGCTGCTCACGCCGCTCGCGCCCGCATCGGCGCAGGACTATCCGACCCGCCCCGTCAGCATCATTGTGCCGTTCGCGGCAGGCGGCACCGCCGACATCTTCGGCCGTATGGTCGGCGAACATCTGCAGAAGAAGTTCGGTCCGGCGTTCCTGATCGAGAACGTCGGCGGCGCCGGCAGCATTATCGGCGTGACGCGGATCGCCCGCGCCGCCCCGGATGGCTACACGATCGGTCTGGCGAGCACCTCCGCGCTGGCCATCAACCCGACGCTGTACGGTGCCAAGCTGTCATACCAGCCGGAGAAGGACCTCGTGCCGATCGCGCAGATCAGCACCGTGCCGAACGTTCTGGTGGTGAATCCGAACAAGATCGCGGCGCGCACCGTGCCCGAACTGATCGCCTATCTGAAAGCCAATCCGGACAAGGTCACCTTCGGGTCGGCCGGCGTCGGGACCTCGCAGCATCTCGCCGGAGAACTGTTCCAGCAGATGACCGGCACCAAGATGGTGCATGTGCCCTATAAGGGATCGAGCCAGATGGTGACCGATCTGCTCAGCGGTCAGATCGATCTGGCCTTCGACAACGTGCCGCTGCTGTTGCCGCACGCCTCCGCGGGCAGCTTGGTGCTGCTGGCGACCGCCACGCCGAAGCGTGCCGACTTCGACCCCAACCTGCCGGCCGTGGCCGAGTTTCTGCCCGGCTTCGAGGCGGTCGCATGGCACGGCTTCATCGCGCCAGCCGGCACGCCCAAGCCTGTCGTCGACAAGCTGTCCGCCGAAATCCGGGATTTCATGAAGCGCCCGGAGACGGTGAAGAAGATGGCCGAACTGGGTGCGGTCGCGGTTGCGGTCGAGCCGGCGGAATTTTCCCGCTACATCGCCAGCGAGACGCAGCGATGGCGGAGCGTGATCGAGGCGGCAAACATCAAGATGAACTAGGGCGTCACGTCAAAGCGTGGCGGTGAGCCGCCACGCGTGCCGCCGATGTCTCAGCGCTTCTGGTTGTAGACGTCGAGGCAGACCGCACCGAGCAGCACCAGGCCCTTGATCACCTGCTGGTAGTCGATGCCAATGCCAAGGATCGACATGCCGTTGTTCATCACACCCATGATCAGCGCGCCGATCACCGCGCCGCCGACCTTGCCGACGCCGCCATAGGCCGAGGCGCCGCCGATGAAGCAGGCGGCGATGACGTCGAGTTCGAAGCCGAGGCCGGCCTTCGGCGTCGCGGTGTTGAGCCGTGCCGCGAACACCAAGCCGGCCAGCGCCGCCAGCACACCCATGTTGACGAAAGTGAAAAACGTCAGTCGTTCGGTCTTGATGCCGGACAGGCTTGCCGCCTTGGCATTGCCGCCGACGGCGTAGATCTGCCGACCCACGGTGGTGCGCGAGGTGACGAAGGCGTAGATGCCGATCAGCGCCATCATGATCACCAGCACGTTGGGCAGGCCGCGATGCGAGGCGATCAGATAGGTGAAATAGACGATGGCGGCGAACAGCAGCGCGTTCTTGAAGACGAAGAAGCCGGTCGGCTCGGCCTCGACGCCGTGGCTCTGCTGGCGGGCGCGGGCCTTCATGTTCATGGCCACCAGTGCGGTGGCCAGGGCCGCCCCGATCAGCAGCGAGGTCGGATAGAGGATCCCGGCGTTGGGAAACAGTTCGGGAATAAAGCCCGAGGACAGCTTCTGGAAGGTCGGAGCGAACGGGCCGACCGACTGGCCCTGCAGGATTGCCAGCGCCAGGCCCTTGAACACCAGCATGCCCGCCAGGGTGACGATGAAGGACGGAATCTTGAAATAGGCCACCCAGTAGCCCTGCGCCGCGCCGATGAAGCCGCCGAGCACGAGGCAGATCAAGGTCGCGAGAATGAAGTTCATGTTGAACTGCACCATCAGCACCGCGGCGACGGCGCCGATGAAGCCGGCCACCGAGCCGACCGACAGGTCGATATGGCCGGTGACGATCACCAGCAGCATGCCGAGCGCCATGATGACGATGTAGCTGTTCTGCAGCACCAGGTTGGTCAGGTTGAGCGGGCGCAGCAGCGTGCCGTCGGTGACCACCTGGAAGAACAGCATGATGGCGAACAGGGACAGCAGCATGCCGTATTCGCGCAGGTTGTTCTTGAGGAATCCGGCATGCTTGTGCGGCGTCGGCGCCGCCACGGTCTTGTCGCTCATGGCTGTTGTTCTCCCTTGCGCATGATCGCGCGCATGATTTTTTCCTGCGTCGCCTCATGCGCGGCAAATTCGCCGACGAAAGCGCCTTCGTTCATCACGCAGATGCGGTCGCATATCCCCAGCAGTTCCGGCATCTCCGACGAGATCACGATGACGCTTTTGCCGGCATCGGCAAGTTCGTTGATGATGCAATAGATTTCATACTTGGCGCCGACGTCGATTCCGCGCGTCGGCTCGTCCAGAATCAGCACCTGCGGATCGGTGAACAGCCATTTCGACAGCATGACCTTTTGCTGGTTCCCGCCGGACAGCTTGCCGGACTCCTGGTAGACGTCGTTGCAGCGGATCCGCATCCGGCTGCGATAGTCGGTGGCCACCCTGAGTTCGCTGATATCGTCGATGATCTTGCTGCTGGACACGCCGTCGAGATTGGCCAGCGTGATGTTCTTGCGCACGTCGGAGGCCAGCAGCAGCCCGAATTGCTTGCGGTCCTCGGTGACATAGGCGAGGCCGGCATCGATGGCGCGGCCGACGGTGGAGACGTCGATCTGCTTGCCGTTCAGCGTGGCGCGGCCGGTGATCCTGCGCCCCCACGAGCCGCCGAAGATGCTCATGGCGAATTCAGTGCGGCCGGCACCCATCAGCCCGGCAATGCCGACGATCTCGCCGCGCCGGACATTGAAGTCGACGTTCTTGATGACCTGGCGGTCGGCATGGAGCGGATGATAGACCGACCAGTCCTGGACCGCGAAGATGGGCTCGCCGACGTTCGGTTCGCGCTGCGGATAGCGATGCTCGAGGTCGCGGTCGACCATCTTGCGGATGATGCGGTCTTCCTCGACGACACCGGCGTGGCAATCCAGCGTGTCGACGGTGCGGCCGTCGCGCAGCACGGTGATGCGGTCGGCGACGCGGGCGACTTCGTTGAGCTTGTGCGAGATCAGGATCGCCGACATGCCCTGGGCCCGCAATTCGACCAGCAGATCGAGCAGCGCCGCGCTGTCGGTTTCGTTGAGGCTGGCGGTCGGCTCGTCGAGGATCAGCAGCCGGACTTTCTTGGACAGCGCCTTGGCGATTTCCACCAGCTGCTGCTTGCCGACGCCGAGATCGGTGATCAGGGTATCCGGCGACTCGCGCAGGCCGACGGTGGCGAGCAATTCCTTGGCGCGGCGGTCGCGGGCGTCGCGGTCGATGATGCCGAAGCGCGACGGCGGATTGGCGAGAAAGATGTTCTCGGCGATCGACATTAACGGGATCAGCGCCAGTTCCTGGTGGATGATGATGATGCCGAGCGCTTCGGACTCGTTGATGTCGCGGAACTTGCGCTCCTCGCCTTCGAATACGATGGCGCCGTCATAGCTGCCATGGGGATAGACCCCGCTCAGCACCTTCATGAGGGTCGACTTGCCGGCGCCGTTCTCTCCCACCAGCGCGTGGATTTCGCCGGGCTCGACGGTGAAGCAGACGTCGTTCAGCGCCTTCACCCCGGTGAAGGATTTTGAGATGCCGCGCATTTCCAGAATTGCATTCATTTCCGTCTCCGAGCGTCTTGCTTAACCTCTCCCCGCTTGCGGGGAGAGGTCGACATTCGCGCGAAGCGCGGATGGCGGGTGAGGGGAGCCAGTGTTTCGCCCGCTGGTTCCCCCTCACCCGACGCGAATGACCTGCGGTCCTTCGCGCCACCCTCTCCCGCCCAGCGAAGCTTCGCTTCGCCTTGCGGGAGAGGGAAGAAGACGCAATCAGAACTGCGACTTCTTGTAGTAGCCGCTCTCGACCAGCACCTTCTCCCAGTTGCTCTTGTCGACGGACACCGGCTTGAGCAGATAGGACGGAACGACCTTGCGGCCGTTGTTGTAGGTCTTGGTGTCGTTGACCTGCACTTCCTTGCCGCTCAGCGCCGCATCCACCATGTCGGCGGTGACCTTGGCGAGTTCGCGGGTGTCCTTGAAGATGGTGGAATACTGCTCGCCGCGCAGCATCGACTTGATCGACGGAACTTCGGCGTCCTGGCCGGTGACGATGGGCATCGGCATATCGCCGCTGCCGTAGCCGACGCCCTTCAGCGACGACAGGATGCCGATCGACAGGCCGTCATAGGGCGACAGTACCGCGTTCAGTTTCTTGTTGGTGTAGAAGGCGCTGAGCAGGTTATCCATGCGGGCCTGGGCGGTAGCGCCGTCCCAGCGCAGGGTCGAGACCTTGTTCATGCCCATCTGGCCGCTGGCCACCACCAGCTTGCCGCTGTCGATATAGGGCTTCAGCACCGACATGGCGCCGTCATAGAAGAAGTAGGCGTTGTTGTCGTCGGGCGAGCCGCCGAACAGCTCGATGTTGAACGGCCCCTTGCCCTCCTTCAGTTTCAGCGCGGACTCGATCGACTGCGCCTGCAGCACGCCGACCTGGAAGTTGTCGAAGGTGGCGTAGTAATCGACGTTGGGGGTCTCCTTGATCAACCGGTCGTAGGCGATGATGGTGATGCCCTTGGCCTTGGCCTGGGCCAGCACGTCGGACAGAGTGGTGCCGTCGATCGAGGCGACCACCAGCACCTTGGCGCCCTTGGTCACCATGTTCTCGATCTGCGACAGCTGGTTCGGAATGTCGTCCTCGGCATATTGCAGGTCGGTGCCGTAGCCACGCTCCTTCAGCACCTTCACGATGTTGTCGCCGTCGGCGATCCAGCGCGCGGAAGCCTTGGTCGGCATGGCGATGCCGACGGTGGGCTTGCCTTGGGCCTGCGCCTGGCCGGTGAACGCGAGCGCGGCGATGGCCACGGCAGACAGAGTCGTCCTGATGAAATTCATGCTCCACTCCCATTTGATGAACGGCGGTTTCCGCTTGTTGCGGATTTGTTGCAGTGTCTTGCGTTGTCGTCGGCGCCCGAAGACGCCCAGCATATCTATTCCGTTGCGATGTGTCCTTCCTGTTGTGCTCAAGTTGTGGCAGGTCGCGCTTTTCGTATCAGCTGGTTCCCAGCGTGACGCGCGGTTCCGGCCGGCCGCGCGCCCCCGGATTCATCAGGAAGGTCCGGCCATGTTCCGGGTCGGCGGCACGCGCCGCGTCGTCCATTCCCTGATGTGCCGAGGTGACCAGCATGCGGTCGAAACCGGCACCTATGAACACCGGGCAGCTCGGCTGCCGCGCCGGCACGCGCAGCGTTCGCAGCCGGACGCCGTCCGGCGAATAGGCATCGACGCAGCCGCCGCCCCAGCGCGCGCACCAGATCAGCCCGTCGCGATCGACCACCGCGCCGTCGAGACCGCCTTCGCCGCGATGCACATAGAGCGTCTCCGGCGTTCCGGTCGGCAGGCCTGTCGCCGGATCCAGCGCGACGCGGTGGAGGACATTCTTGTGGGTGTCGGCGAAATAGCCGGTCGCACCGTCCGGCGCAAAGCAGATGGCGTTGGGGATCGTGACGTTCGCATACAGCCGGGTCAGCACGCCCTCATGCAGCGCGTAAATGGCGCCGGCACCGGTCTCTGCCTTGCGTCCCATGGTGCTGGTCCAGAACGTGCCGCATGGATGCGCGCGCGCGTCGTTGGAGCGGGTTACGGCATTGTCGTCCTCGATCGCCGTGTGCAGCGCCAGTCGGCCATCATTGATGTCGCGGATGTAGAGGCCATCGTCGCCCGCCAGCAGCTGGTGTGTATCGTCGATGAAGGCCAGCGCGCTGGCCATGACGGGCAGCGCATGGGATGTGGTCCTGCCGGTGTCCAGCTTCGCCTCGAATAGCCTGCGTTGGAGGATGTCGAACCACCACGCGGTGTCGGAGCCGGAATCATAGTTCGCTCCCTCGCCGAGATGGCAGCGGGTGGCGTCAAGCGTTGTCGCCGGCACATCTTCGATGTCGGGCGCGGTCATGGTGCTGGCAGGCTCGCTCATGGCTTCTCCTTCAGGCCGCCGAAAACCGATAGAGCGTGTGGTTGCGATAGGTGGTGCCGGGGTCGAGCCGTGCGGGCGGGAAGTCCGGTCGGTTCGGCGCATCGGGCCAGTTCTGCGGCTCCAGGCACAGCGCGTCGAACTGGCGGTGCAGGCGGCCGTATTTCCCAGTCACGCTGCCGTCGAGATAGTTGCCGGAATAGAACTGCAGACCGGGTTGATTGGTATGTAGCTCCATGATGCGGCCGGAACGAGGCGCCTCGACCGTTGCGGCGAGCCGCAGACCGCGCGACTCGCGCAGGCAGAAATTGTGGTCATAGCCGCGGCCGCGCTGCAATTGCTCGTCGGCGTCGTGAATCCGGGTACCGATGGCGTGGGCGTCGCGGAAATCGAATGGCGAGCCGACGACGTCGCGCGGCGCTCCCGGTAGCGGAATCCTGCGCTCGTCGATGGCGAGAAAGGTGTCGGCGGCCAGACGCAGGCGATGGCCGAGGATATCGCTCCCGGCCGCGGCGCCGTCGAGGTTGAAGAAGCTGTGATTGGTCAGGCTGACGACCGTCGGGCTCGAGGTGCTGGCCGTGTAGTCGATGGTCAGTTCGCCAGGGCCCGAGATGCGGTAGCTGGCGCGCACATCGAGCGCGCCGGGAAAGCCTTCGTCGCCGTCGGCGCTGTAAAGTGCCAGCGTCACGGCGGGGGCCGGGCCGTCCTCGGTGGCAGCGACGGTCCAGACCTTGCGGCTGAAGCCCTCGACGCCGCCATGCAAGGCGTTCGGCGCCTCATTGGCAGCGAGCGCAATACGCGTGCCGTCGAGATCGAAGCCGGCACCTGCGATGCGGTTGGCGTAGCGGCCGACGGTCGCGCCGAAATAGCGCCCCCGCACGGTGTAGCCCGCGAGATCGTCAAAGCCGAACACGACGTCCGCGGTATCGCCGTTGCGGTCCGGTACCAGCAACGCCTGCAGCGCTGCCCCCCAGGTAATGATGCGGGCCTCGAATCCGTCGGTGGTGCGCAAACAGATGCGTTCCACCACGGTGCCGTCTGGCAGGTGACCGAAAACGTCGCGCGTGACGATGCCTGTCATGGTCAATCCTCGAACGCGTCGACGACAAGTCGCCGGCCCAGCATGAAGGCATCCGCGACATGGATCAGCGGGGCGAGGTCGACATCCGATGCGCCGTGCCGGACCAGATCGACGAAGTGACGATACAGCGCGGGGTATTCCTGCTGGGTTTCGGCCAGTGCCACGCCGGCATAAGTGAGCTTGGCGCCGCCTGCGGACAACGTCAACACGCCGTCGCCGGTTTCGACGCGGATCTCCCAGGTCTGCGGGCCGGTCTGCAGAAAATTGAATTCGGCGCGGATTGCCATGCCGGTCTCGTCGGAAAAATCCAGATCCGCCGCAATCGGCGCCGCGCAATTCACCGGGAACGATAGCTCCGCCTCGGTCAGGAAAAACGGCCGCGGCAGGATGCGGGTGAGGATCGATAGCGCATTGATGCCGGGATCGAACACGCCGAGCCCGCCCGGCTCGAAGATCCAGCGCTGGCCGGGATGCCAGACCCGGACGTCTTCCTTCCATGCAACGGCGACGGACCGGATCTCGCGGTTGGCGAGGAACGCCCGCGCCGGTTCCACGGCCGCGGCGAAGCGCGAATGCCAGCTCGCGAACAGCGTCTTGCCGGATTCCTTCGCCGCGGCAATCAGCGGCGCCATCTCGCTGACCGTGGCGCCCGGAGGTTTTTCCAGCAGCACGTGCTTGCCGGCGGCGAGCGCGGCGGCGGCCTGCGCCCGGCGGACCTGC
>DATCUS010000033.1:0-2909 GCA_036561845.1 Tardiphaga sp.
GGCGAGCATCCAGCCGCCGGCGCCGCCACAGCAGCCGCCCCCGCAGCAGCAACAGGCGATCCAGCCTCCGGCGCAGCCGGCACCCGCCGCGCCGGAGCCGGATATCACCGTCAAGTACGGCGTGATGCTGGGACTGCCGGATGGCGACGGCGTCGGCGCGGCAGCCTTTACCAAGGCGGATATCGCTCCGGTGGACACCGCCGCCTTCCGGCGGCACCTGAAGAGCTGTTCGACGCTGCCCGGCTCGGTCGCGGCCGGCGACAAGGTGAGAATCGTGCTGCGGGCCTATTTCGCGCCGGACGGCCGGCTGGCCGGGCCGCCGACGCTGATCGAGGCCAGCGCCTCGGTCAAGGGACCGGCGTTGATGCAGGCTGCGATTAGCGCCCTGCAGGCGTGCCAGCCCTACGTCATGCTGCCGGCCGACAAGTACAAGGAATGGAAGGTGCTCGACCTCGGCTTCACGCCGCAGGATTTCGCCGGCGGATAGGCGCTCCCGCTAATGCCCCATCGCCTCCCAGGCGTTAGAGGCGAATTGCCGGCGCCAGGTGACGATCACCACCGCCGCGGTGGAGACCAGGAACACCCACGGGCTGACGAACCAGCCGAGATAGCCGAGCGCGAAGAAGAATGCGCGCTGGCCGCGGTTGAAGTGGCGCGCCGCGGCGCCGAACAGTTTGGTGGTGCGGACCACATGGGCCTCGGCTTCCGGCGTGTCGCGGTTCTCGGCCAGCGGCATCGCGCCGATCAGGATGGCGACATAGTTGAACAGCCGGTACGACCAGGCGAACTTGAAGAAGGCGTAGACGAAGATCAGGATCAGCCCGATGCACTTGATCTCCCACATCGCCGGTGCGGCGCTGAAGCCGATCGGCAGGCTCTGCAGCATGGGCATCACCTCATTGGTGGCGCGCAGCAGTGCCAGCGAGCCGCCGATGGCGATCAGCGTGGTCGACGCGAACCAGGCGGTGCCGTTCTGCAGCGAGGTCATGATGTGGGTATCGACGATGCGGGCCTCGCGCTCCAGCATGCGGCGAATCCACACCTCGCGGTAGACGTTCATCCGCGCCGACAGGCTGTCGCGGCCGTAGGAGCTGCGTTCCAGCGTGATCGCGTAGGTGGCCCACTCCAGAATAAAGAAGCCGACGGCAAACACGTCGATCCAGGAATATTCCATCGTCAATTCACCCATCAGACAGTCTGCAATGCTGACACGCATGCGGAGGCGCGGCAACCGGCATGCGCCGCGCAGCTTGATCGCAGCCGTGCATGCATGGCAACCTCCACACCACGCATGGAGTGACAAATGACGTTGACGCTGGTGATCGGTAACAAGAACTATTCCTCGTGGTCGATGCGGCCCTGGCTGGCGCTGCGCGCCGCCGACATCGCCTTCGAAGAGGTGATGATTCCGCTCTACACCGGCCCCGCCGACAAGCAGCGCATTCTCGACGTCACCGGGTCGGGCAAGGTCCCGGCGCTGGTCGATGGCGACATCACCATATGGGACTCGCTGGCGATCATCGAATATGCGGCAGAGCGCTTTCCCGAAGCCCGGCTGTGGCCGCAGGACGTCGCGAGCCGCGCCCATGCGCGCTCGGTATCGGCGGAAATGCATTCGGGCTTCATGGCGCTGCGCAACGAATGCGGCATGAACCTGCATCGCCCGGTGGCCGCCAAGGCACTGTCCGACGACGCGCGCGCCAACATCGAACGGATCCAGCAGAGCTGGACCGAATGCCGGACGCGCTACGGCAAGTCGGGCCCGTATCTGTTCGGCACCTTCAGCGGCGCCGACGCCATGTATGCGCCGGTGGTGCATCGCTTCCGGACCTATGCGGTCGAAGCGACTACGCCGGAAGTGCGCGGCTACATGGATACGATGATGGCTCTGCCGGCGTTTCAGCAATGGACCCGGGAAGGTCTTGCCGAGACCATCGTGATCGACAGGTTCGAGGCCGACTGAGCCGGTCGCGCCGCCGGCGCCCTGGTTCGCCACAACATCAGCATATTGCGGGCGCAGTTTGGCCTAGCGGTGAAGCTGTTCCTTGGGAAAAGCCGCCGCTCCGCCTTCATTTTCCATCGAACCGGTCGACCAACGCGCGACGGTCATAACGTCAGATTTCGAATTGCCAGACGAGCGGGGACTTTGCAGATGAACGGGGCCTGGACGACATCGCTCGACCAACTGTGGCGCTCGCCGACATTTCCCATGTGGCTGACGCTGGGCGCGGCGGTCTTCTTCGGACTGATCGTGCTCGTCACCCTGCTGCGCGCCGAAAAATCCGTCGCCAACGGTGCGCTCACCGTGATCACGCTGCTGGCGATCAGCGTCGCTGCCGCCGCCACGATTCGCGGCTTCGGCACCGGCGACCGCAGCAGCGGACCGGCCGAGATCGCCGTTGCGCCGCCGGCGGCGTCGCTGCCGGCGCTGGCCTGTGTCGACGAACTCGCTGGCGAGACGGTGCTGGCGGCCTGCGAGAAGGCGCTGTTCGGCTCGGCCGAATCGGTGGCTGCGGCGGTGTCCTATGCCGGCGCCATGATCGACCGGCTCACCGCGGCGGGCGACGTGGCTGCCGCCAACAAGAAGATGACCGCCAGCATGATGGCGCTGCGCCGCGCCGTGGAGCGCGACCGCTACGGGCTGGTCGCCTATGTGCTGCAGGCGCGCGACCGCTGCCAGCCCGGTTCCTGCGCGGCCTATACCGCGCTGACCGACCACAACCAGATCGCCGCCAATATGGAGGAGCGCACCTATGACGGTCTGGTCTCCCGCCATGCGCCGGCCTGGAACGCGCCGTCGCCCGTGCCCGGGCTGGCGTCGCTGCCGGCGTCGCTGCCTACCGGCAAGCCGACCAATGCCGAATTTCCGACCTCGGCCTCGATTCCACCGATCAACATCATGACCCCCG
>DATCUS010000034.1:0-1577 GCA_036561845.1 Tardiphaga sp.
CGCTAATTCTCAGCTTCTTGATGCGGCAGGCAGCGCGCCAGCTCGCCGAACAGCATGTCGACCGTGATGGCGAACAGCGCGACCAGCACCGTGCCCTGGATGACGAAGGCGGTGTTCTCGCCCGACAACCCGTCAATGATCGGCGAGCCCAGCGTCAGCGCCCCCACCGTCGAGCCGATGGTCGCGGTGCCGATGCCGATGATGGTGGAGGTCCGTACCCCCGACAGGATGACCGGCGCGGCGATTGGCAGCTCGATCTGCCAAAGCCTGCTATTCGTTGAGAAGCCGCTGCCGTCCGCCGCCTCGAGGGTGGCAGGCGGAATGCCGCGCAGGCCCGCCAGCGCGGCGCTGGTGACGGGGAGCAGGCCATAGAGGATCAGCGCCAGCAGCGTCGGCGCGCCGCCATAGCCCATGCTCGGCACCGCCAGCGCCAGCACTGCCACCGGCGGAAAGGTCTGCGCGATGGAGGTCAGTGTCTCGATCGTCGGGGCGAAATCCTTGCCGGCCGGGCGGGTCGCGAAGATGGCGGCGGCGACGCCCAGCACGACGGCGACCAGGCTCGCGGAACCCGCCAGCGCCGCGTGGGACAAGGCAAGGTCGAGAAAGCTGGCGCGGGTGTAGACCGGCCGGTCGAGGTCGGGAAAAAGCCAGTGAAACAACGGGGTCAGCCGGTCCATCGTCAGCGTGAGCACGACGAACAGCGCGCCGACCCAGACCACCGGCCGTGCCAATAGCCTCACCGCGCCACCACGTCGTCGAGAGAGATCACGCCGTGACGGCCGCTCTCGTCGTCCAGCACCGGCAGTTCGGTGGCGCCAGCGGCAACCATGCGGGCGACGACTTCGTCTAGTGTTGCATCGGTAGCGATCGGGTAGCCATCGATGGTGTGGCTGAAATCGGTGCGCTCGCCGGCTTCCGTGGTCTGCAGGAGGCGCAGGCCAAGGCGCGGGCCGCCGAAGAAATCCGCCACCTCCGGCGTCGCGGGATGGCGCAGAATCTCGCGCGGCGGGCCCGCCTGCACCAGCCGGCCACGGTCGAGAATGGCGATGGTCGAGGCGAGGCGGATGGCTTCGTCGACGTCGTGGGTGACGATGATGATGGTGGTGGTGGTACGGGCCTGGATGTCGAGTAGCGCCGACTGCAAGGCGCGCCGCGTCGGCGGATCGACCGCGCCAAACGGTTCATCCATCAGCAGAACTTCAGGTTCGGCCGCCAGCGCGCGGGCGACGCCGACGCGCTGCTGCTGGCCGCCGGAGAGCTCGTGCGGGTAGCGCGCGCCATGGGCGGCATCGAGCCCGACCAGTTCGAGCAGTTGCTCGACACGGGTAGCGATCCGCGTAGCGTCCCAGCGCAACAGATGCGGAACGGTAGCGATGTTGCGTGCAACATTCCAATGCGGGAACAGCCCGACCGACTGGATGACGTAGCCGATGCGGCGGCGCAACTCGACGACGGGAAGGGTGCTGACATCCTCGCCCTTGATCAGCACGCGGCCGCTGTCCGGCTCGATCAGCCGGTTGATCAGCCGCAGCGCGGTGGACTTGCCGGCGCCGGAGGGCCCGACCAGCGCGCAGATC
>DATCUS010000035.1:0-1919 GCA_036561845.1 Tardiphaga sp.
CGACGGTCTTGCCGCTGAGGTCCTTGATGCCCTTGATGCTCGTGTCGTCCTTGCGGATGACGTAGTAGTGGGTCGCATCGGCGATCGGCGAGGCGAAGTCGAGCGACTTGACCCGCTCCTTGGTGATCATCGCGGCAGTGACGGCGACGTCGTACTTGCCTGTGCTGACGCCGGCCAGCAGGCCGGTCCACGGAATGATCTCCTGGCGGATTTCGAACGGCACCTTCTTGCGCAGTTCCGCCAGCAGCTCGTGGTCGAAGCCGGTCGGCTTGCCATCGACGACATATTCGAACGGCTTGTAGTCGTCCTCGGTGGCCACGATCATGTAGCCGCGCGCCTTGATCTCCTCGAGTGTGGCGGAGACGGCGGGACCGTTCGCCAGCGAGACGCCGGCGACGACCGCAAATCCCGTCAGAACGAGAGAGCGGCTGAGAATGCGCTTCAGGTCGATCATTACATTACCTCTTCCGGATGCAGGCTTTGCGAGATGCCGAGTTGTCTGCAGGCTCAATCCTGTCAGTAGCAACGGGCGTGCCGGAAGAGACGTATTAGACTAAAGTATATGTACGTTGGGCGGATGAGGCGGCGAATCCAGCGTTTGCGCCGCCGCTTCGAGAATGCGGCAGGGGGTGCCGGGTGGCATCACCTAAGCATCGGAAAATTCTGCGGCTTAGGTGCCAAAGATATCGTCAACCAGCACACCAATTAAGCACGCGTTCTTGCCCGTCAGCGCACCCGGCGCTCCAGCCCGGCGGTGCGGGTAATGCCCGGCCGGGTCTGCCGCTCCAGCACCATGTCGATCTCGACCAGCGCGCCGCGCCCGAGCCTGGCGACGCCGACCGTAGTGCGCGCCGGCATGCGGGCATCGTCGTCGAAATGGCCGTGATAGACCGCGTTCAGCCCGGCATAGTCGCGATCGAAATCGGCGAGGTAGACCCTGGCGAATACCGCGTCCCATAGCCGGTAGCCGGCGGCATCGGCGATCAGGACCAGGTTGCGGAACACCAGTTCGGTCTGCTCCTCGATACCCTCGGGCAGCGCCGCGTCGGGATTGTCAGGGTCGATCGGCAATTGCCCGGTGACGTAAAGCAGCCCGCCGGCCTCCACCGCATGGGAGTAGCGCGCGGTCTTCGGCGGCGGGGCGGCGGTCTCGGCCTTGATGTAGCGGGGCATATGAGTCTCCGAAGGATCAGGCGTGAGCGTTCAGCGCCAGCGTCGCCGCCAGCACCTCGGCGACATGGCGGGCGTGGAATGAGGCTTCCGGCACGCCGGTCGCTTCGCCGACTATGGCACGGGCGAGCGGTCCCGCCGCCCACAGATGCGGCGTAAGATTGCCATCCCGGTCCAACGCACCACCGCGCGCGTCGACATCGAGCCCAATGCGTAGCGCGTCCGGCCGCACAAAGCCGTCCGTGATCGCCGCGCGCAGCAGCGGGTTGGCCGAGCGGTTGAGATCGCCGTCCGGCCCGGTGCAATTGACGATGGCGCCAAAGACATCGGACCGCGCAGCCTCGCCCTTCGGCGTCCACGTCACCTTGAAGCGCTCACCCTCGCGGCCAATGCTGCCGATATGCCCGGCGCGCAGCTCCAGCCAGCCCTCGCGCTCGCCGGTCTCCAGCATCTGCGCCACCTGCGGCGCCATGCGGAAGCGGTGCACGTCCCAATAGGAGCGTAGCCGCCGCACGATCTTGGACCGTTCCTCCACCGGCAGCGTCGACCAGTAGCCGGCGAGATTGCGCCGCACCGCGTCGATCACGGCATGCCAGGACTTGCCCTGCGCTTCCACTTCCGCGATCCGCTGCCGCACATAGCGCAGCAGGCCGAGCGCAGTGGTCGGCGGTACATCGTTGCCGAACAGATCGAGCGAGCCGTCGAAATCGCCGTGCTGGCGCGGCGTCAGCGCGCGGCGCGACACCGCG
>DATCUS010000036.1:0-3284 GCA_036561845.1 Tardiphaga sp.
GGGCCAGGGGACCGTTCTTCCGGGACAGTTTCCGGCGGGCTTTCCCCGCCTTGTCACTGTCCCGTCCAGCCGGCACAGAGCGGCAGAGCCCCGTAGTGGGCCCGGACGGTGACCTCCAGCCTCCCGGGGTGTGCGTGCGAGGCACACGCGCGGGACGCCGCATCCGGCTCCACTCTCAAGACGCCTCATGACAGCGCCCCTCGTTGAGCAGGACGGAAGGGACTATAAGTCTATTATTGGATTATAGTCAATATCAGCGACGAAGAAATTTGCACCGTGCTCATACGCCGCCGCTGCCGTTTCCCGGACGCGCTGCAGCATGGCGATGCGCAGATCCGGGATCCCGGTGACTTCAGCAAACCGGGGCCCCGGGTCTGCGAAGCACCACGCCGCAAAGCGGCGTAGTGCATCGCGCCCGGGGAACAAGGCGCGGATGGCACGCAGCCCGGCGCCCCGTGTTGTCAGCTACGGCCGATCGACTATCATGCCCGCTACCACGGCACGGCCGCACGATGCGTCGCCGATGACCGCACAGATTCTGAAAGGCACTTCGCATGAGGCGACTGATTGGCGCTGCGCTGCTGGCGGCGGCCGTCGCGGCGGCTCCGCAAGCTGTGCACGCACAGCAGATCGTGCGGCACGCGCCTTTCACCGCCACGCTGTCCAACAACACGCCGCTGCAATTCGGCATGGCGCCGACTGACGCGGCGCGCGCGTTGCAGGCGCCGCTGGCCTACGTGCGCGGCCGGCCCGGCGACGAGATCCTGCTGGCGATCCGCACCAATGGCGGCAGCGGCTTCTTCGATCGCCGCAACCGTCTGTATCTGCAGTTCCGCCAGGGCCGCCTCACCGGCTGGAAGGGCGACTGGGGCAGCGACTGGCTGGCGCAATAGCGCGCTTGTGTTTGCCCGGCCGCCGTGCTCCCTGCAAACAGACTTCACCTGCAACAACCGATGGATGACCCGTGGGACAAGACGTTACGCTGACCGCTGCCGACAAGTTCGAACTCGGCGCCTATCGCACGACTCCGACCGGCACGCCGAAAGGCGCGGTGGTGGTGATCCAGGAAATTTTCGGCGTCAATCATCATATCCGCGCGGTATGCGACCGCTTCGCCGTGCAGGGCTATGTGGCAGTGGCGCCAGCGATCTTCGATCGCGTCGAGCGCAATTTCACCTCCGGCTATTCGCCCGAGGAAGTCGCCATCGCGCGAAAATTCGTCGCCAGTCCGGACTGGGCGGCGTTCATGCGCGACACCCAGGCGGCGATCGATTCGGTAAAGGATGTCGGCCCGGTGGGCATCATCGGCTTCTGCCTCGGCGGCAGCGTGGCCTATGCGGCGGCAACCAAATTGACCGGGCTCAGCGCCGCGATCGGCTATTACGGCAGCGCCATCGTGCGCTTCGCCGACGACAAACCGACCGTGCCGACGCAACTGCATTTCGGCGAGCTGGATCACGGCATTCCGCTGTCGGACGTCGAGACCATCCGCGCCAAGCGGCCTGACGTCGAGATTTTCGTCTATCCAGGCGCGCAGCACGGCTTCGGCTGCGACGAGCGCGCCAGCTATGACAAGCCCAGCGCCGAACTCGCGAAGCAGCGCAGCCTGGCGTTCTTCGCCAAGCATCTGGTGAAGTGACGTCACCTCTCCCCGCCTGCGGGGAGAGGTGAAGTAAGGAGCGTGCGCCGGTCTTGTCTACTCGCCCTTCACACCTGCGGTCTTCGCCACCGCCGCCCAGCGATCGAAATCGCGGCGCAGCGTTTTCTGGAACGACTCGGCGGAATCGCCGACCGCGATGAGATTGACCGCCTGCAGTCCGGCCACGCCTTCCGGTGACCTGATGATGCGGCCGAGTTCGGCAGACAGCTTGTCGACGATATCCTTCGGCGTCGCCGCCGGCACGAACACACCGACCCAGCCTTCGGCCTCGAAGCCGGGATAGCCGAGTTCGGCGAGCGTCGCCACATTGGGCAGCTTGGGTTTGCGTGTCTTGCCGCCGACCGCCAGTGCCCTGATCGTGCCCGCCTCCAGTTGCGGGCCGCCGGTGGTGAAGTCGATGAAGGCCGCCGTGACCTGATTGCCGAGCAGATCGTTGAGCAAAGGCGACGCACCGCGATAGGGCACATGGGTCATCTCGATGCCGGCGGTCTTCTTCAACAGTTCGCCGTACAGATGCGAGGTGGTCGCATTGCCGAAGGAGCCGTAGGGATGCTTGCCGGGGCTCGCCTTGGCGAGATCGACCAACTCTTTCACCGACTTCATCGGCTGCGCGTCAGGCACCACGAGCACGATCGGCGACAGCGCCACTTGCGTGACCGGCGCCAGGTCCTTGAAGACATCGTAGGGCAGCTTCGATACCAGGCTCGGGGCCTGAATGATCTGGGTGATGGCCACCAGCACGGTGTAGCCGTCGGCCGGCGCCTTGGCGACGTAGTCATTGCCGATGACGCCGCCGGCGCCGGACTTGTTCTCGACGGTGATCGGCTGCTTCCAGGCATCCGACAGCTTATTCGCCAGCAGCCGCGCAGCAACATCGGTCGCGCCGCCGGGAGCATAGGGCACGACGAAGGTGATGCGCCGCTCGGGATACGACCCCGCCGTGGTCTGTGCCGACGCGGTCGCCAGCGTGCCCCAGACCATTGCGGCCGCCACGGCGACCCCACGCACGACCCGACTCGACGGATTGGTCCTCATCGTCTTCTCCCGTTTATTTTGGTGTGACGACGTCGCGCCACAACTCCGCGAGTTGGCCTCGCCTGTTGATTGCTTACAGCCTGGGATCGATTCCCGATACCGCGTGCGGCATGGCGCGACGCGGATGCGCTGATCTGGCGCAGTCCGGCATTCCCTGCGACACATCCGGTGAGGTAATTCGCTCAAGCAACACGCTCGACTGTCATCGCCCGGCCGGGCGCGCAATCGCGCGCCAGGACCGGGCGACCCAGTAATCACTGGCGTGAGTGATTGTACCGCATAGCCTGCGTTTACTGGGTCGCCCGCTTTCGCGGGCGATGACAGTTGGAGCGGTGTGGGGTCGTCGCTCTAGAACCAGCGCTCGCCGACCAGCACGGTGTCGCCGGGATCGAGCAGGGTGCCGAGCGGCACCACGCGGCGCATCGCGCCGTCGATGGTGGCGTGGGTAAGCGTGACCTCGTCGCGCTTGGCGCGCGGCGAGAAGCCGCCGGCGATGGCCACCGCGCTCTCCACCGTCATGTTGGGCACGTAGGGATATTGCCCGGGCGCCGCGACCTCGCCAAGGATGAAGAACGGCCGGTAGGCCTCG
>DATCUS010000037.1:0-9100 GCA_036561845.1 Tardiphaga sp.
CGGCGATCGCGATCAGTCCGACGAGCGCGTTGCCGCGTGCGACGTGCACGACGGTGCGGCCGGCGCCCTGCAGTTCGCGCGCGCGATCGCCCAGCTCGCCGATGCCCACGTTCTCCGACTCCATGAGCTTGCGGTTGCCGATCAGCACGCGCTGGCCGCCGATGGTGGCGACCGCACCCATGCCGTCGTGATTGCGGAAGCCCTCGGGTCGGGTCAGCGGCAGGTTCTTCGCGCGTTCCAGAATCGCCCTGGCCAGCGGGTGCTCGGAGGATTGTTCCGCCGAGGCGGCCAGCGTCAGCAGCTCATCGGTCGTGACGCCGTCGGCGGGCACCACCGCGACGACGCGCGGCTCGCCCATCGTCAGCGTGCCGGTCTTGTCGAAGATGACGACGTTCAGTTTCGTCGCCTCCTCCAGCGCCGACGCGTTCTTGATCAGAATGCCGTGTTTCGCGCCGACGCCGGTGCCGACCATCACCGCCATCGGCATCGCCAGGCCCAGCGCATCGGGGCAGGCGATCACGAGCACGGTGATGGTCAGCGTCATCGCCAGCAGCACGGTCTGGCCGATGACGAAAAACCAGACGCCGAAGGTCAGCAGCGCGACGACGATCGCCGCCCACACCAGCCACTGCGCGGCGCGGTCGGCGAGCAGCTGCGCCGGCGCCTTCGAGTTCTGCGCCTCCTGCACCAGCTTGACGATCTGCGCCAGCGCCGTGTCGGCACCGACCTTGGTCGCCTTGAAGCGGAACGCGCCGCTCTTGTTGATGGTCGCGCCGATGACGGCGTCGCCGGGCTTCTTCTTCACCGGCATCGACTCGCCCGTCAGCATCGACTCGTCGACCTGCGACTCGCCTTCGAGCACGACACCGTCGACCGGAATCTTGCCGCCGGGCCGGACGATCACGGTCTCGCCCAGCAGCACCTCGGCCGTCGCAACCTCGACCTCGCGGCCGTCGCGCAGCACGACCGCCTTGGGCGGCGACAGGTTGAGCAGCGCCTTGACCGCCTCGGAGGCGCCGGCGCGGGCGCGCATCTCCAGCCAGTGGCCGAGCAGGATGAATACCAGCAGCACGGCTGCGGCCTCGAAGAACTGCGGGCCCGGAAACAGAAAGGTCGCGCCGACGCTGTAGAGGTAGCCGGCGCCGACCGACAGCACGACCAGCGTCGACATGTTGACCGCGCCGTTGCGCAGCGCCCGCAGCGCGTCGGTCACGAACGGCCAGGCCGGCCACAGGATTGCGCCGCTGGCCAGCACGAACAGGAACAGGTTCAGGTTCATGCCCAGGGGCGGCTTCAGCGTCGGCAAGTCCATGCCCATCGGGGCGGCGAGGAAGATCGGCACGCTGAACAGCAGGCAGACGAGGAAGCGGTTGCGCAGGTCGCGCACCATCGCCTGCATGTCGCCGCCGCCGTGGTGCATGCCCTCATGACCGGCGTGTTCCGGCGCGACGGCGTGCTTCGCCGGTTCGTGCGCCGCATGCTTTGCCTGGGCGTGCTCTGCGTGAGCGTGCGTGGCGTGCGCATGTGCCGCGCGCGCCGGTAGCTCGTGATCGCAGACGTGCTCGGGCACCGACTCGCCGCGGCAGTGGTGGCCGCAGGCACGGATGACGTCCGCCAGCGCAGCGGCGCTGGTGCTGGCTTCGTCGTAGCGCACGGTCGCGCTGCCGCTGACCGCATTGACGTGTGCTTCGGCGACGCCGGGGACGCGATTGAGCTGTTTTTCGACGCCCAGACCGCTCATCGCGCCGAGCAGGCCGGATACTTCCAGCGTGGTGGTTTTCATGAAGTGCTCCTGAGCGAAGATGCAGTCGGCGCCAACAGCTCGCGCACGGCGTCGGCGATGCGCGGATGCAAGTCGATGACGAGCAGCGGGCTGCGGTCGCGCCAGCGCTCGACCTGCGGCACTGAAACCTCGCCCTCGCGGTCGCCGTGACGCTGCTTGTCGACAACGGCGAACGGGCAGCACGCGAGACGCGCGACCCATTGCGCGGACTCCGAGTCCGGACCCAGCAGCAGCGGCGCGTCGACGTTCGCGGCGATCCACTCGACGGTGGAAGCTGCGGCCGCGACGCCCCGCGATTGCGCCGCGAAGCCTTCGAAACGGCAGATGGCGCAGTCCGCGTGCATGTAGATCATCGGCTCCTGGTAGGTGTCGATGCCCAGGCGTCTGAGCGCGAGCTGCGGATGAGACGGTGCGTTCATCGCGTGCTCCCGGCGAGCTCGACCTGCTCGCGGTAGTCGGGCACGCGGCAGCGCCAGCCCAGCGTCTCCTCGATGTGCACGCGCATCGCGTCGGCGGCGCCGGGTTCGCCGTGGGTGATGAAGGTCCGCTTGGGCGGCGTCCTGAAGCCGCGCAGCCAGTCGAGCGTCTCGGCGTAGTCGGCGTGTGCCGACAGATTGCTGATCTGCGCGATCTCGGCGCGCACGGCGACGTACTCGCCGAAGACCTTGATCGACTCGGCGCCCGCGAGCATCGCTGCACCGCGTGTGCCGCCAGCCTGGAAGCCGGCGAACACGATCGTGTTCTTCGCGTCCGGTGCGAACGCGCGCAGGTGATGCACGACGCGCCCGCCGGTGGCCATGCCGCTGCCGGCGATGATGACCATCGGTCCCTCACGGCGATTCAGCGCCTTGGAGTCCTCGACCGAATTGACGTAGCTAGCGGCGTGGCACATCGCCTGGCACTCGTCCGGACTCAGCCGGTGCTCGACGCGATGGCGGTGGTAGACCGCGGTTACGTCCTGCGCCATAGGGCTGTTGAGATACACCGGCAGCGTAGCCGGGATCGTGCCTTCGCTCTTGAGGCGGTGGATGCACCACAGCAGATGTTGGGTGCGGCCGACGGCGAAGGAGGGGATGACGACGACGCCGTCGCGCGCGATCGTGCGCACAATGACCTCGCCCAGCTCGCGGTGCGCGTCGGTCGGTTCGTGCAGCCGGTTGCCGTAGGTGGACTCGACGACTAGGTAGTCCGCCTGCTCCACGGCTTCCGGCGCGTGCATGATCGGGTCGTGAGGCCGGCCGAGGTCGCCGGTGAACAGCAGCGACGACGTGCCGTCGTCGATGTGCACGAAGCTGCTGCCGAGGATGTGCCCCGCCTTGTACAGACGCAGGCTCAGGCCGGGCGCCGGCGAGAAGTCGTGGTGCAGCGCAACCGGTTCGAAGTGTTCGAGCGCCCTGAGCGCGTCCTTCTCGGTGTACAGCGGCAGCGCCGGCTTGTGCTTGCTGTAGGCGCGGCGGTTGGCGCGCTCCGCGTCCTCCTCCTGCAGCCGCCCGCTGTCCGGCAGCAGGATCTTGCACAGATCGTAAGTCGCTTCGGTGCAGTGGACCGGCCCGGCATAGCCGTTGCGGATCAGCAGCGGCAGGTAGCCGCTGTGATCCAGGTGCGCGTGCGTCAGCACGACGGCGTCGAGTGCCCGTCCTTCGAACGGCAGCGGCGACCAGTTGCGCAGGCGCAGCTGCTTGTAGCCCTGGAACAGGCCGCAATCGACCAGCACGCTCGCCTTCTCCGTGCGCACCAGATACTTCGAGCCGGTGACGGTGCCGGTGGCGCCATGGAATCCGAGTCTCATGTCACGGGCCCGTCAGCGGATAGTCGAAGGTGACGACGGCCGGCCTGGCTTGCGCCGGGCGCGCGATCTCGATGCGGATATGCCGGCTGCCGGTCCCCGCCAGCAGCAGGTAGTTGCCGTAGCTGGGTCGCGCCCGCCACCGTCATCCGTTCGAGCGCGCGTGCCGGCGCGGCGCTGCCGACCACGCGCGCCGACACCGTGGCGTCGGTGATGCGTGCGCCGGTTGCGGCATCGAACAGCGCGATGACCACGTGTTTCTCGCCCGGGCTTTCGTGCCCGCGCCCGTGCATTTGAGACTCGGGGTGTGCGCGGGGATGTCCGCGCACGACTTCGGCGGGCATGACGCCGAAGTACACGACGAGACCCTCGGCGTAGCGCACGTAGGGATCGGCAGCGGCCTGCGCCGAAGCCACCAGAGCCATCAGCTGCAGCGCCGCGGCCAGCATCCAGTTGTATTGCCGTTTCATGGTGCGTCTGGATGCCGGTGCTGCGCCGGCGCAGATCCCGTGCGCAGCCGCGGGAAGAACGCGGGCACGGCAGCCGCGTAGCGCTCGTACTCGGCGCCGAACTCGCGTCGTGCGTCAGCCTCCTCGCGGCGCGCGAGGCGCACATACATGTAGACCAGGATCGGGTACATCAGCAGCGTCAGGATCGTCGGCCACTGCAGCAGAAAGCCGGTCATGACCAGCATGAAACCGACGTACTGCGGGTGGCGCAGGCGCGCGTAGGTACCGGTCGTAGCGAGTGTCCCGGCCCGCTGCGCCGCGTGCAGCACGCGCCAGGCGGACGCGACGATCCAGAAGCCGGCGATGATCAGCACATTGCTGAGGATGTGGAACGGGCCGAAGTGGGGGTTTCCGGTCCAGCCGAACAGCATCTCCAGCAGGTGGCCGGAGTCGTGCGCGAGCCAGTCGATCTGCGGGAAGCGCGACGTCAGCCAGCCGGACAGGAAGTAGATCGTCAGCGGAAAGCCGTACATCTCGGTGAACAGCGCGAGGATGAACGCCGAGAACGCGCCCAGGCTGCGCCAGTCGCGCGAAGTCTTCGGCGGCGCGAAGCTGAACGCGAAGTAGATGAACAGCGCCGAGTTGATCGCCACCAGCAGCCACAGGCCGTAGGCGGAGGCTTGTTCGTGCATGTCAGTTCTCCTGCTTTGGAGTGCCGGCATGCCCGGAGTGGTCCGGCGGCGTGCGCTCGTCAGGGGGGCGGTGGTCGTCATGACCGCCGTGGCTGCCGTGCATGAAGAAATGCATCAGCGGGCAGGCCAGCAGCAGGCCCCAGATCAGGATGCTGCCCAGATGCGCGCGGTGTTCTGTCCAGAGGAAGTACGCGCCGATGCCGAGCAGCCCGGCGAGTCCGATGTTGAAAGCGACGCCGCCCGGCCTGGGCAGCCCGCGAGGACGATCGCCAGCGGATTGATGGTGACTGTCGTGATTCATGTGACCCTCCTTCGCATGCCTGCGCATGCGGGATTGCCGGGGACGGCTGCGGGTCTTCGAGAGCAGGGCGCACGGCGCCGGCGTGCTGCATCGACGTGACGTCGCATGCGGCACCGGGCGGTGGTGGCGTGCTCGCTGACGGGGCCCGCAGTACTCACCGGCACGCAGCGGTGCCGGGGGACGCCTCAGAGCGTCGTCACGTCCGCGGTGGGCGCCACGGAGGATTGCGGAAGACCGAGCGCGGTGCGTCGGTCTGCGGGATTGCGCGGTGCCTTGCCGGCGCCGGGTCGTAGCCGGCGGAAGCGAGCGCCGGTGCGTTCAGGGCGGCGTGGCCGCCGTTGCACATGCCGACCCCGCAACAGGTACAGGCACTGGCGTGTGCGCAATGTTCCGTATGCCCGCCTGGCGCGGCCTCGTGTCCTGATGCGACGGCGACCTCGGCACCATGGCTGTGGCAGGGCCGATCGTCCTGCCGGGCGCTCGCCTGCTCCGTGCTGGTCTGCTCGGGGCGGGTCGTCTGCACAGCCGCAGCTTCCGCGGCGCGCATGTGACAGCCGGCGAGCGGCTGGGCGAACGCGTTGACCCCCGTGGCTGCAATGAGCCCGGCTGCCAGCCACTTGCCTATCCGCCTTGAGAGCACCTGTCGCCTCGGTAGTCGTTGAATGACGACTCCATGTTCCTGCAGCGCATGGAATCCGTGAGCGTGCCGACAGTTTGGGGGGGGGGGCTGGCGCCATGCATTGACCTGAGTCAACTTTTCCCGTTTCACCGGCTGGACACGTTCCTTAGGTTGCGGTGCAGCCTAAACCTGCGCGCAGCGCACAGGTCAAGCGTTCGGGTCCCGGCGCTCGAACCCATGTTCCGCCCATGTTCCGGACCTACCGCAAGACAACAGGTTGGCCGATCGCCTCGGCGGTCTCCGTTGCACCTCCACACGTCCGCGCGTCCGAATCCCCTTGCTATGCCTCGACGACCACCTTGAGCGCATGTGTGCTCGCCGCCTGCCCAAAGGTGTCGTAGGCGTCGAGGATCTGATCGAGCTTGAAGCGATGGGTGATCAGCTGCTTGGGATCGATCTTCCGAGACTGCACGGTCTTGAGCAGCATAGGCGTGGTAACGGTATCGACCAGCCGCGTGGTGATGGTGATGTTCCGCGACCACAAGCGTTCCAGGTGCAGATCCACCTTGACGCCATGCACGCCGACATTGGCGATGGTGCCGCCTGGCGCCACGATGTCCTCGCAGGTGGCGAAGCTCGCCGGCACCCCCACCGCTTCGATGGCCGTATCGACACCGCGTCCGCCGGTCATCTTCATCACCGTTTCGGCCGCCTTGCCACCGGCGGCATTGACCGTTGCCGTCGCGCCGAAGCGCTTGGCCACCTGCAGCCGATTGTCGTCCAGGTCGATCACGATGATCTCGGCTGGCGAATAGAACTGCGCCGTGAGGAGCGCCGCAAGACCGATCGGGCCGCCGCCGACGATGGCGACCGTGCTGCCCGGCTCGACCCGGCCGTTGAGCACGCCGCACTCGAAGCCGGTCGGCAGGATATCGCTCAGCATCACGAGCGCCTCTTCGTCGGCGCCCGCGGGGATCGGATAGAGGCTGGTGTCGGCATGCGGAATCCGCACATATTCGGCCTGGGTCCCGTCGATCTCGTTGCCGAGGATCCAGCCGCCGGTGGTGCAGTGCGAGTACATCCCGCGTCGGCAATATTCGCATTTGCCGCACGCCGAGATGCAGGAGATGAGAGCGCGGTCTCCAGGGCGAAATGTGGCAACGCCCGGGCCGGTCTTCTCGACCACGCCGACCCCCTCGTGCCCGAGAATGCGGCCAGGGCTGCAGGTGGGGACGTCGCCCTTGAGAATATGCAGGTCGGTGCCGCAAATCGTCGTCTTGACGATCTTCACGACGGCGTCGGTCGGCGCTTTGACTTCGGGGATCGGCCGATCCTCCAGCGCCTTCTTTCCCGGCCCTTGATAAACGAGTGCTTTCATCATCGTACTCCTCTACCTGTGTGGAGCCCGCACGGCCTGCTCGTGCCTAGATGCGGTGGCGCTCGACGGCTCGCCGACGCAGGCAGTCCACGACATGCCCGGGGCCTCGGAAATACTTGGAACTTCCGGTCTGCTGCGGCCGAAAGGCGAAGGACTCCCACGCGCGCATGGGCGCCCATCCGGGATTCGCTGCTTCTCTGCCAATTTCGGCATCTCCCTTACGCCCATACGTCAGCCTGCGACATGCTGGACACGCTGCGCGGACGATGGCTTGCATTCTGGCGAAGCCTTCCTACTGACCTGGCAGGGGCACTTCAGAAGCAATGTCCGGGTCGGCTGCGCGCGCAGCAGCAGTTCGCGATGCGCGAGCCGATGGGCGCTCATGCGCCCGCGGATTTCCGCCACCGACGCGGCGCCGTGCCCTTCCAACCACTCGGTGAGTCCACCGACCAGATGCGTCAGATGTCCAGGCCCATGCCGCAGCAGCGCCGAGACGGTCAGCACCGCGTCGGCGCCGGCGAGCAGGTATTTCGCCACCTCGGCGGCTTCCTCCACTCCCCCCGAAGCGCCAAGACTGAGCGGCACCTTTCCGGCCAGCAAGGCCATCCACATCAGTGGGAGCCGAATGTCTTCCCGGGTCGACGACTCCAGCGTGGGGCGAAACGTCGCCGTCTCCAGATCGATGTCGGGCTCGTAGAACCGGTTGAACAGGACGAGGCCTTCAGCTCCCGCTTCGGCGAGTGCATGGGCCAGGTGGATCGGCGCTGTGAAATACGGCCCGAGCTTCACGGCGACCGGGACCGTCACGCTCGCGCATACTTCGCGCACGGTCTCGAGCAGTTGCTGCTCGATGTGCGTGGACGTCTCGGCCGGGTCGGTCGGAACGCGGTGGAGATTGAGCTCGAGCGCCGCGACGCCCGCGGCTTCGAGCTCCGCCGCCAGGCGCGTCCAGCCCTCGCACGTGCTCGCGTTGAGGCTCGCGATCAGCGGCACCGAGACGCTCTCGGCCGCGCGTCGGACCGTCTCGACATGCGCCGCGCGCGGATTGCGATACCCGCGCAGCGGCGGCAGATAGCTCGTCACCTCCGGATGGCTTTCCGCCCCGACCACAGCGACCGCCTCCAGCGCCTCTTCCTGGGCGACGAGTTCCTCTTCGTAAAGCGTGGCGGTCACGATGGCCGCCGCACCGGCGTCCTCGAGCCGCCGGATGCCGTCGAGCGTGGCCGACAGGGGCGAGGCGCCCGCAATGATGGGGTGGGCGAGAGTGAGACCGAGATAGGTGGTTTCGAGCGTCATTGCGCGGCTTCCCTGGTTTCGGTTGCCGAACCCTCGACAACCCCTTCTTCCTGCCAGAAGGGATGGAAACGCGTTCCTTCTCGCGCCGCCAGGTCCTCGTAGATCCGGTAGCGCTCATCGACTGCCGCCTGGGCCTGGCGCAGCAGCATCTGCGCCTCTTCGGGCCGGGTTTGCGTGAGCATGCGGTAACGCAGCTCCTGGTAGGTGAAGTCCTCCAGCGGCAGCCGCGGCCGGGTGCTGTCGAGCCGGAACGGGTTCATACCGGCGCGCCGCATCCGTGGATCGTAGCGGAAGAGCGGCCAGTAGCCACTCGCCACCGCCCGGCGCTGCTGCTTCATGCCGTCCCGCAGGTTGAGCTTCAGCCCATGCGCGATGCACTGGCTGTAGGCGAGGACGAGCGACGGTCCCTCGTACGCCTCCGCGTCGCGCAGCGCCTGGATCGTCTGCTCCGGGCTGCCGGCGAGCGCGATCTGCGCGACGTAGACGTATCCCGAGGCGATCGCCTGCAGCGCCAGGTCCTTGCGCGGCGTGCGCTTGCCGGCAGCCGCGAACTTCGCCGCGGCCCCGAGCGGTGTCGCCTTCGACGCCTGGCCGCCGGTGTTGGAATAGACCTCCGTGTCCAGCACCAGGACATTGACATCGCGGTCTTGGGCCAGGACATGGTCCAGGCCACCGGCGCCGATGTCGTACGCCCATCCGTCGCCGCCCACGATCCAGAGGCTCCGGCGCACCAGATACTCCGCGAGCGCGTCGAGATCCTGCGCCGGGCCGTCGGCCGCCCCGGCCAGCGCGCGCC
>DATCUS010000038.1:0-23354 GCA_036561845.1 Tardiphaga sp.
ATCGCGCGGCGATGCCACCGTGACCAGCCCTGCCCCGGCCCGCAGGGCGCTTCGCGCGGCAAGCCGTGCCGCGCCGGTGGCGGCGATGTTGCCGGACACCACGATGGCATGGCCGCGGGCATATTTATGGCTGTCCATCCGTGGCACCGGGAAGGACATGGCCCAGAGTTCCGGGACGTTCTCGAAGGTCATCGGCCGGATCTCGTCGAGCACCCCGGCCTCGATGCCGATATCGACCACCCGGAGGCGCCCGCACTGGACGCGGCCCGGCAGCAGCAGATGCCCCACCTTCGGCCGGAAGAAGGTCACCGTCTCCGTGGCGCGCACCGCGATGCCCATCACCGCGCCGGTGGTGCCGTTGATGCCGCTCGGCAAGTCGACCGCCAGCACAGGAGCGCTGCTGGCATTGATCGCCTCGATCATTGCATGGGGATCGCCCTTGATCGGCCGGTCGAGGCCGGTGCCGAACAGTGCATCGATGATCAGCGCCGGCGCGCCGATCGAGGCGGAATTGCATGGCAACACCTCGCCTTTCCATTCGGCAGCCGCCAGCGCGGCATCGCCGGTCAGGGACTCTCTCTGGCACAGCAGCATCACCGCGACTTCACGCCCGCGCGCCGCCAGCTCCGCCGCCGCGACAAAACCGTCGCCGCCATTGTTGCCGCGGCCGGCGATCACCAGGATCGTCCCGTCCTCGGCCATATCAGCCGCGGCATCGGCAACGGCGCGTCCGGCATTGCGCATCAGCGCAAAACCCGGAATGCCCTCGGCGATGGTCAATTGATCGGCCCGCTGCATTTCGGCGGCTGTGAGAATTTCCATGAATACTTCCTATGCGCCTCATCCAGAGGCAATTCGCCCAGCTGACGCGCGCCCCGCCCCGACGCTGCCCGCAAATTATGCTAATTGCTTATTTTATGGACAGGCGAATGGGTGCGGAAGCTGGCATGCGCATGTTAGTGATCTGATAATGCTCCAAAAACAGCCTCCTGATCAACTTGGCATGGACCCTGCTTTTGGAGAAATTGGCTTCGGATCCGTCGTGCTCACCGGCAAACTTAGAGGTGGCCGATCGTCCCGCTTCCGGCGAGATTACACCGGGACGGCGTGGCGACAGCGCATGAATGTCCGAAGCAGTGTATCGAACAGTCTGCGCGAAGACGCGCAATTCCAGAAGCAACGTGCAGCCTGAAATAGTGGAAGTGCCGGGGAGACGCTCAGTGAAGAAAATCGAAGCCATCATCAAGCCGTTCAAGCTCGACGAGGTGAAAGAGGCCCTCCAGGAAGTTGGTCTGCAAGGCATTACGGTGACCGAGGCCAAGGGATTTGGCCGCCAGAAGGGGCATGCCGAGCTCTATCGCGGCGCCGAATACATCGTCGACTTTCTGCCCAAGGTGAAGATCGAGATCGTGATTTCCGACGATCTGGTGGAAAAGGCCATCGATGCCATCAGGCGCGCTGCGCAGACCGGCCGGATCGGCGACGGCAAGATCTTCGTTTCCAACATCGAGGAAGCGATTCGCATCAGGACCGGCGAATCCGGGCTCGACGCCATCTAGGACGATGTTCTAAGACGGTATCCGCAGCATCAAGACGTCACCATGCGGCCCCCTCGCCGTGGAAAAAGGCGTCTGCAGACACAAGAGGTATTCATGACGACCGCCAAAGAAGTCCTGCAGTCCATCAAGGACAATGACGTCAAGTACGTCGATCTGCGCTTCACCGATCCCCGCGGCAAGTGGCAGCACGTGACCTTCGACATCTCGATGATCGACGAAGACATCTTCGCCGAGGGCACCATGTTCGATGGTTCCTCGATCGCCGGCTGGAAGGCGATCAATGAATCCGACATGATGCTGATGCTGGATCCGGAAACCGCGACCATCGATCCGTTCTTCGCAGAGACCACCATGGTCATTACCTGCGACATCCTCGAGCCTTCCACCGGCGAACCCTACAACCGCGATCCGCGCGGCATCGCCAAGAAGGCCGAAGCCATGGTCAAGTCGATGGGCATCGGCGACACCGTGATGGTCGGTCCGGAAGCCGAGTTCTTCGTGTTCGACGACGTGCGCTATTCGTCGAGCCCGTACAACACCGGCTTCAAGCTGGACTCCTCGGAGCTGCCGACCAACTCCGACACCGAATATGAGGGCGGCAACCTCGGTCACCGCATCCGCACCAAGGGCGGCTACTTTCCGGTTCCGCCGCAGGATTCCGTGCAGGACATGCGCTCGGAGATGCTCGGCGCCATGGCCAAGATGGGCGTCAAGGTTGAGAAGCATCACCACGAGGTGGCCTCTGCCCAGCACGAGCTCGGCATGAAGTTCGACACCCTGACCCACATGGCCGACCAGATGCAGATCTACAAATACTGCATCCACCAGGTCGCGCACATCTACGGCAAGACCGCCACCTTCATGCCGAAGCCGATCTTCGGCGACAACGGCTCGGGCATGCATGTCCATCAGTCGATCTGGAAGGACGGCAAGCCGGTATTCGCCGGCAACAAGTACGCCGACCTCTCCGAGACCTGCTTGCATTACATCGGCGGCATCATCAAGCACGCCAAGGCCATCAACGCCTTCACCAACCCGTCGACCAACTCCTACAAGCGTCTGGTCCCGGGCTATGAAGCTCCGGTGCTTTTGGCCTATTCCGCGCGCAACCGCTCGGCGTCGTGCCGCATTCCCTACACCACCTCACCCAAGGCCAAGCGTGTCGAGGTCCGGTTCCCCGACCCGATGGCCAACCCCTATCTCGCCTTCGCTGCGATGCTGATGGCCGGCCTCGATGGCATCAAGAACAAGATCGATCCCGGTCCGGCCATGGACAAGGATCTTTATGACCTGCCGAAGGAAGAGCTGAAGTCGATCCCGACGGTGTGCGGCTCGCTTCGCGAAGCTCTGGAAAATCTCGACAAGAACCGCGGCTTCCTCAAGCACGGCGGCGTGTTCGATGACGACTTCATCGACGCCTATATCGAGCTGAAGATGACCGAAGTGATGCGCTACGAAATGACCCCGCATCCGGTCGAATTCGACATGTACTACTCGCAGTAATGCCGTCGCGGGGCTTCCCGCGCGGTACAGCGTGAAGATCAAGGGCGCCCCGGCAACAGGGCGCCCTTTCCGTTGGCGGAAGCGGTACGGACCGGCGCACGATCTTCGCTTGATCCCGGCCGGGTTTGCCGAAAGAGTACCCGAAATTCGCACCGAGGATCGAACGTGCCCCCTGAAGAGAATGTCCAGAATCGCAGCGATCTGGCCTGGGCGATCGCCGTCGGCGGCATCGCGACCGTGTCGTTCGCGGTTTTCGTCGTGTTCGCCTGGTATTTTTCAGCCACCCTGTTCCTGATCTTCGCCGGCATCCTGCTCGGCGTCGCGCTCAATGCGCTCACCGCCCTGTTCGGCCGCGTGATGGGCGGCCCCCACGCGCTGCGTCTGACGATGGTCTGCCTGCTGCTTGCCGCGCTGCTCGGCGGCATCGTCTTTCTCGGCGGCTCGACCATCGCCGAGCAGACCAAGGTCCTCAGCACCACGCTGAAATCGCAGATCGTCAACGTCAAATCGTTCCTCGAACGGCACGGCGTCGACACCAGCTATCTCGACTTCGGCGGCCTCGGCAGCGAGGCCGACGCTGCGGCCAAGCCGGATGCCGGGACCAAGCCCCCATCGCCCGCAGCCACGGCGGAGACGAAGACCAACAATCTGCCAAGCGCCAGCGCCTTCGCCTCCAGCGGCGGCGCGATCGTCAGCCAGACCCTGAAGATCATCCTCGGCGCCGTCGGCGCGCTGGGCAATTTCTTCATTGTCCTGTTTCTGGGCCTCGCTTTCGCCACGCAGCCCGGGGTTTACCGCAAGGGCCTGCTGCATCTCACGCCGAAGCAGCATCGCGCGCCGATGACCGAGATCGTCGACCGGATCAGCGACACCCTGCAGCGCTGGCTGATCGCACAGATGATCACCATGGTCGTGGTCGGCGGCGTGACCTGGATCGGACTGATGCTGATCGGGGTGCCCAGCGCCTTCATTCTCGGCGTCCAGGCCGGGCTGCTGGCGTTCATTCCCACCGTGGGTGCCCTGCTCGCCGGGCTGATCGTGGTGCTGGCCAGCCTCGCTTCGGGCTGGGTTGCCGCGGCCAGCGCGTTCGTATTGTTCCTCGGCGTCCACGCCATGGAGAGCTACGTGCTGACCCCGATCCTGCAGCGCCAGGCGCTCGACATTCCGCCGGCCACCTTGTTCGCGTTCCAGATCATGCTCGGCATCGTGTTCGGCGTGTGGGGGCTGGCGCTGGCGCTGCCAGTGCTGGCCATCGTCAAGGTGGTGATCGACTTCCTGCGCGAGGATAATGACGAAGCCACGCCGGTAGCGAAAGCGGCCTGAGGCCGGCGTCAGCCGGCCGTGCTCGGCACTCCGCGCGGCAATCAAAGCGCCCCGCCGGGACCGGCCCAGATATCGCTCCGGCCGGTCAGGTCGGTGCTGACCTATTCCTTGGCCGCGTCGGTAATGATGCCTCCGTAGCGCTCCCAGCGTTCGCCATCGAAACGCGCCATCTGAAACTGCTTGTTGACGCGATAGTCGGTCGGCGTGGTTGTGATGGCGATCCCGGGCAGCAGCACGTCGAGCGCCACGTTGGTGAGATGCGTGGCCTGATACATCACGTTGTCGCGCGTGAGATCGTCACCGCACTGTTTCAGCACATGGACCAGGAGCTGGGTGGTGATGTAGCCATAGACGTTCAAGTTGGAATTTTTGTCGCCTTCCGGATAATACTTCTCCATGAAGGCGAAATAGCGCTTCACTCCGGGATCGTTGCTCCAGTTGGGATCGGCCGGATCCTTGACGTAGCCGACACTGATGATGCCCTTGGAGGCCTCCAGCCCAGCCGGTTTCATCACTGCACCCACCGAGGTCGCATTGATGTCCACGATATGCACGGGGTGCCAGCCGAGTTCGGCGATCTTCTTGATCGCCTGCGCGGCCTGCTTGGGGGTCGAGGCACTGAAGAACAGGTCGGCGCCGGAATCCTTGATCCTGAGAATCTGCGAATCGATCGTCGGTTCCGACAATTCGTAGGAGGCTTCCGCGACCACCATCTTGGCGGCCTTGTCGCCGAGCCCGGCCTTGATGCCGCTGAGGTAGTCTTTGCCGAGGTCGTCGTTCTGATAGAGGATTCCGATCTTGGCGTTCGGATGCTCCTTCAGAATGTACTGGCCGTAGATCCGGCCTTCCACGAAGTAACTGGGATTGAAACCCATCGTCCAAGGAAAATTCTTCGGGTCGGTGAACCTGGAGGCACCGGTCGCGGCGAACAGCTGCGGCACCTTCTTGACGTTGTGATATTTCTGAACAGCGGCATTCGGGGCCGTGCCGATGATCTGAAAGGTCAGCAACACCTCGTCGCTCTCGACCAGCTTGCGGACCTGTTCGACGGTTTTTGGCGGGCTGTAGGCATCGTCATACTGGATCAGGTTGATCTTGCGTCCGTTCACACCGCCTTCGTCATTGATCATCCTGATATAAGCGGCCTGGGTCTTGCCGACGGTGGCATAGGCGGATGCCGGTCCGCTCAGCGGCACCGTCTGTCCAACCTTGATTTCCGTGTCGGTGGCGCCGTTGTCGTACTTCTTCTCCGCCGAAGCGGCCGAAGCCGACAGGGCGGCGGCAAGCACAGATGCCAGCGCCAGGTTGAGGATGTTGTTGCTCATCGCGTCTGACCTCACGAATGTTGATTTCGGGATTTCCGGGCTGACCGTGACGGTCGCGGCAGCCCTGGTTGTTCATGCCCCAGCGCCGGCGGGCGGCGCTGTATCCGAAGCGAATCCAGGACAAGGCAGGTCCCAACCGGATCGCTATTCTCCCTTGAGGCCCGCCTGGCGGATCAATTCGCTCCACTTGCGCGTCTCGTCGTCGATGAATTTTTCGAACTCCGCGGCTGTGCCGCCGCGCGCTTCCAATCCCTGGACCACCAGCTTCTGCTTCACGTCGGGATCGGCAAGCGCACGCACGATTTCATCCTGAAACCGATTGATGATCGCGCGCGGCGTGGCGGCCGGGGCCATGAAGCCATACCACCCGGAAGCAACCACATTGGGCAGCCCCTGCTCCCGCAGGGTCGGAGCCTGCGGGTAGATCGCACTGCGTTCGGCCGCCGCCACGCCCAGCACGCGGAACTTGCCGCTCTGGATATATGGCAAGGCGGTGCTGATCGCGGTGACCGTGGCATCGACTCGCCCGGCCAGCAGCTCCGTGTAAGCCATCGAGTCGCCCCGGAACGGGACATTGATCCCTTTCACCGCGGCGTCCCTGAACAGCAGCTCGGCCGCGAGATGAGGTTGCGAACCCGCGCCCGGCGATGCGAACGTCAAGCCGTTGGCTTGCGACTTGCCGTAAGCGATCAGTTCCGGAAGGGTTTTGAAAGGTGCCTCCGCGCTGATGACAAGAAAGATCGGAGCCGTCACGGCCATGGCAACCGGCTGCAGCTCCTTGCGCTCGTAATTCAGCTTGCCGTAGAGCGCCTCCGCCGTCGCGTAGGGCGCCGCGACGTAGAGGAACGTGTATCCGTCCGGCAGCGCATGCGCGACGGATTCGTTGGCAAGCCGCGTTCCGGCGCCCGGCCGGTTCTCGACCATGAATTGTTGGCCCAGCCGATGGCCGAAATACTCGGCCAAAATGCGCAACGAGATGTCGTTGGCGCCGCCTGCCCCGTACGGCGATATCAGCCTGACCAGACGGGACGGCCAATTGTCCTCCGCGCGCGCCGTGACACCAAGGCCTGCCGCAAACCCGGCGGCTGCGCCGGCGATCAACGTCCGACGGGTGATGGATTTGCCTGCTGGCATCGTCGCTCCCTCCCTTGTGCATTTTTATGACGACCGGCTTACCGCGACCCGCCGCCGCCGGTTTGTGACTCGACCTAGATGATGTTCTTGCTTGCGAGCCGTTCCGTCTCCTCTTTCGACAGATCCAGCCAGTCCCGGTAAACTTCGTGGTTGTCCTGGCCGAGGTCACCGGCGGCGTTGCGCGATTGCGCGGGATCGACGGTGAAGCGGGGAACGACATTTGCCATCGCGACCGAGCCGAAATCGCGATCGGGAACACGGGTGATCATCTCGCGTGCCATCGCCTGCGGATCCGTTGCGATCTGGTCGATCGAGTAGATCGGCGCGACCGTCCCTTGCGCGGCGACGAACTCGGCGAGCACCTCATCGAGGGTGTGATCAGCACACCATGCAGAGAAGATGCCGTTGAGTTCCGCTGCGTGCTTCACCCGCAGATCGTTGCGTGAGAAACGCGCATCTGTGATCAGGTCGGGCCTTCCGATGGCCCGGCAATTCGCCGCGTAGAGTGCATTGGTCGAACCCGCCATGGTGACCCACCGATCGTCGCAGGTGCGGAACACAGCTGCCGGTGCCGAATAGCCATTGGCGTTGCCGATGCGGCGGCGGACGAAACCGAGCTGATCGAATTCGATCGCAAGCACATCAAGCAGGCGAAACACGGCCTCGGTCAGCGACAGATCGATCTCCTCGCCAGGGGCATCGGGATCGCGCGCTCGCTTCCACAGAGCGGCGAGTACCCCAACCGCACCGAACAGGCCGCCGATCGAATCGCCGATCGGATATCCGGGATGGGTCGGTTCGCCGTCGGCTTCGCCGGTCAGGTAGGTCAGTCCGCCCATCGCTTCGAAGATCCGCGCGAAGCCGGGCCTGCTGTTGTAGGGACCGTCCTGCCCGAACGCCGTGGCGCGCAAGATCACCAGGCGCGGCTGGATCGACCACAACACCTCCTTCGACAGTCCCCAGCGATCCAGCGTGCCCGGACGGAAGTTCTCGATCAGCACGTCGAAGCGCGGAAGCATCCGCTTGAACAGCGCAAGCCCCTCAGGGGTGCGAAGATCGAGCGTCGCGAATTTCTTGTTGCGGTTCGCCGCTTTCCACCACAGCGGTTTGCCATCCTTGAGCGGCGGAAACGACCGCAGCCCATCGCCCTGTCCGGGCATCTCGATCTTGAGCACGTCGGCCCCGTAGTCGGCCAGCAGTGTCGCCGCAAGCGGCGCCGCGATGATGGTCGCGATGTCGAGAACCTTCAATCCGTCGAGCGGCCCGCCCATATCGTTTCCCCGTTCATCCCGGCGTCCTTCTTTGGCGAAGGATCTTGCCGTCGTTCTGCTGTGCGCTAGTTGTGCGCGATCATCGGCCCGGCCTCGTTGACCAGCGAGCGGATGCTGTCGGCGAGTGCCTTGATCCGCGGGCCGATTTCAGACTCCAGTTGTCCCGACTGCAGTCGGAACGCGGGGATACCGCAATTGATGGCAAAGGATTGCTTCAAGGTTGGCGCGTAAAACAACGGAGCGGCGACCGCATGAATGGTCGCCATGTATTCGCCATAGCAGGTGCAGAACCCTCGCTCGGCGCATTGCCGGACTCCGGCGTGGTACTTGTCACGATAAGCGGACCATATGTCCGGGTTGTCCGATTTCAGGCACTGTTCGAGGAGTGCGAATTCCACGGCCGGCAACGTCGCCGCCGACGCCCGCCCCATCGCCGTCAGAATGACGGGAATTGGCATGCCGATGTCGGGCACGTGCGTGCCGACGTCTCCGGACCTCGCCGTCTCGACATAGATCGCCGACGCGCCGTCGAGTAAGCCGATCGAAACCGTGCCGCGCACGCTCTGGGCGAGCTCCTGCATCAGCGGTCGAGCGGCCTGGCGAAACTCCATGCCGGCGAGAAGCGGATGGGCCATCCGGAGGGCCCGGGCGCCAAGGCGGTATTTGGAGCGCTTCCAGTCGTAACGGAGGTAGCCGAGCTCGGCGAGCGTATGCGTCAACCTCGCAACCGTCGGCCGCGAAATCCCGGTTCGCGCCGCGAGGTCTGCATTGCCGAGCAACGCCCCTCCGACATCGAAGGCCTCGAGCACTACCAAACCCCTGCCCAGCGTCGTCGCGAATGCGGCGTCGCCGGCATGCTCGGCAAGGACTTTCTGCGCGGACGGAGAGCGGAGAAAGCCGGGATTTGGTCGCTCAATCGCGGTCATATTTAAAATATGACCCAACCACGCCATGATTGTCTATATAATATCCAATAAGCCAAATATTTGTCCATTATTTTGACAAGCTACGCCGCTTTGGGCCGTCTGAGCGTGGCTCGTCCTGCGCCGGCTGCGGCGGCCCCGTACGGGCGATCGTCAAGGTTGTGTTTGACTTCTGTCGTAGCCGAGACCGCTGCACTGGTGGTGACGCCTGGCTGCGGCAGCGACCTAAATAGTCCGAGGCCCGCCCAGACCGATTGGTAAACGGTCCGTTGTCTCCAACACGGGAATCGCGCCGCTGGCATTGAAGCTTGCTTAGAACAGCGCGGATTAAGTGATGGCCAGACCTTCAGTCGGGCGAGCCCTTGATGAGCAGCATCTCCACCATCGCCCAGTCCGGCATGAACGCGGCGACCCGTCGCATCGAGGTCTCCGCCTCGAACGTCGCCAATGTCGCAAGCACGGGCACACTGCCGGATGCCACCGGCGCGGTGCCGGCAGGAGCAGCACGCGCCTATGCACCGCTGGTGCTGGTGCAGACCGCGAGTGCCGGCGGAGGCACCGCCACAAGCGTCGCGACGGCCAAGCCGTCCACGACTGCGGTCTCCGATCCGCAGGCCCCCTTCGCCAACGCAAGCGGCCTCGTCGCCGCGCCCAATGTCGACCTCTCCCAGGAGATGGTCGGCCAGATGATCGCCAGCTACAGTTTTGCCGCCAATGCCAAGCTGATGAGGACGGATGATCGCATGACAAAGGCGCTGCTCGACATCATGGCGTGAGCCAGATCGGCCGCGTCACCGCAACAGGATCTGCGCGCATCCTATCCCGCCGTGCTCAACACCGTCTCGGTGTGCTCCACTTCAGGCGGCGCCGCGAAATACGGGCCGACCAGCGCGCGCCATTCGGCGAAATCCGGCGAGCCGCGAAAATCCACCGTGTGGTTCTCCAGCGTTTCCCATTTCGCCAGCAACCGGTAGCGCGACGGCTTTTCGATCGACCGATGCAATTCGAAGCCCTGGCCGCCCTTGGCGCGCAGGAACAGCGGCCGCGCCTTGGCGACGGCAGCTTCAAAGTCTTTTTCGGAACCCGGCTTGACGTCGATCAGTGCAATTTCGGTGACCATGGCGTACGCGACCCTTCGTTGTGATCGACGTTCTTAGCGCAGCCGGCCGCACGGGTGAAGCACGCTAAATGCAAGGGCGCACCTTGGGTGCGCCGAACAACGTGGCACGCCCGCCCGGTCAAGCCAGCAGCAGCACGACCGCGGCGATGGTCACGGAGACGGTCGCGAAAGCCAGCATCGGCCAGTTGCGGCGCGGCGCGCCATAACGGCCCTGCGCCCGCCGCTCGCTGATGACCGCGCTCTCATACTCGTCCGATGAGGAGAACATGCAGGCGAAGCCGCTGCGCGTGGCGACAACCGCAGCTTCAAGGGCCATCAAGGTGGCATTCGGGGACGTATCGCGCGATGTGATCATGCGTCGACAATAAGATTTGAATGGTAAAGAGAATCTTACTGCGATGCACAATCGGCCTCAGGCGCGGCTCGCGCGGACGCTGACATGCGGCCCCACGACAGGCGCAGGCGCTGCCGCCGCGCGTCCCGCGATATTCCGCCGGCCCTGCTCCAACGACAGCGGCTGCTCCTCCGCGGCCTGGACGCGGTTGCGGCCGGCGCGCTTGGCCTGGTACAGCGCAGTATCGGCGGCCGCCAGCAGCACGTCCAGTTCGGTACCGCTCGGACCGCCTGCGACGCCGATGCTGACGGTGGTATCCACCGGCGCGTTGTCGACCGCAATGCCGGAAGAGGCAAAGGCCTCACGGACACGTTCAGCGGCGTGCAGCGCCTCTTCGAGCGAACATGGCAGCAATGCCGCAAATTCCTCGCCACCGATGCGACCGGACAGGTCGCTGATGCGCAACGTATGGGTGACGACCGCCGCGAAAAGCTTGAGGATTTCGTCGCCGGCGGGGTGCCCGAAGCGGTCGTTGATCGACTTGAAATGATCGATGTCGAAGATCATCACGGTCACCGGGCGCCCGGCCTTGGCTTCGCGCTCGATCATGCGCGACGTCGCCTCGGCGAAGCCGCGGCGATTGAACATGCCGGTCAGCGGATCGCACGATGCCGCCGCCTTGTGCGCGCTGACCGTGCGCTCCGACACCAGCATGAAGATCACGAACACGGTGCCCACGGCATAGAGCACCAGTTCGACGGCGAAGGCGGTGGCCCAGATGCTGGCGGTGAAGCTGCCGCTGTCATGATGCAGGAGATCGCCGAGCACGATCGGCAGCATCAGCACGACGCCGTGCAGCAGCGGCACGATGACGGTGGGCCAGCGCTTCTGCAGCGGCTTGCGCCGTTCCGACCACAATTCGCTCGCCGTCAGCATCGCATAGACCGCGACGATGCCGGCGCCGATGGTCATGCGCAGCGCTGCGGACTCCGCCGGCAGGCTGGCGATCGCGGCCAGCCAGGCCATCGCACCGAGGAACAGCCCGCCGCGGCTCGGCTGGCGGCCGTGGAATACCCGCGCCGCGTTCCACACCATCGCACAGGCCACGAAACCGACCGAAATGAGCGCCAGGGAGACGAATTCGCCGAAAAGTGCCCCCCCGAGCGTCCACAGTGCCACCGAGGTCGCGCCGAGCAAATAGGCGTATCCCCACCAGTTGAGCGCCGTAATTTTTTCCTGCCGTCCGAAGAACAGCAGCATCGCACCCAGCATCGCAGCAACCAGGGTTGCGACCAGATAGAGCGTGGATGGATCGAGCGACATAACGGGCCACCGGCAATTGTTGCAAGATTCCGAGGAGTTAGAATCAGAACGGCTTTCGCCACAGCGGACGCTACGATGCCCGGATTGGCAATCCGTTTGCGCGCAGACAAAACTTTTCAGGAAAATCAGGATCAATTCGTCGGCAATTTGAATGCAAAAAAGGGCGCCCCGAAAGGCGCCCTTTTGAATTCGCAGACAGTTTGAACGAAGCCGTTAGCGCTTCGAGAACTGGAACGACTTGCGCGCCTTGGCGCGGCCGTACTTCTTGCGCTCGACGACACGCGAGTCGCGGGTCAGGAAGCCGCCCTTCTTGAGCACGCCGCGCAGATCCGGCTCGAAGCAGGTCAGCGCCTTGGAGATACCGTGACGCACGGCGCCCGCCTGGCCCGACAACCCGCCACCGGCAACGGTGCAGATCACGTCGTACTGGCCAGCACGGGCCGCGGCGACCAGCGGCTGCTGGATCAGCATGCGCAGCACGGGACGCGCGAAGTACACCTCGACTTCACGGGCGTTGACCAGGATCTTGCCGGCGCCCGGCTTGATCCAGACGCGGGCAACCGCGTCCTTGCGCTTGCCGGTCGCGTAGGCACGGCCCTGCTTGTCGACCTTCTTGACGTAAGTCGGAGCATCCGGAGCCGACACCTTCAGCGCCGAGAGCTGGTCGAGAGACTGCATGGTATCCGACATTATGCGGCCCTCTTGTTCTTGCGGTTCATCGCGCCGACGTCGAGCGCTTCGGGCTGCTGGGCTTCGTGCGGGTGTTCTGCACCGGGATAGACGCGCAGGTTGCCGAACTGCACGCGACCGAGCGGACCGCGCGGGATCATGCGCTCGACGGCCTTCTCGACAACGCGCTCCGGGAAACGACCTTCGAGGATCGACTTCGCGGTACGTTCCTTGATGCCACCGATGAAGCCGGTGTGATGATAATAGACCTTCTGATCGCGCTTGCGGCCGGTGAGAACCACCTTGGCTGCATTGACGATGATGACATGGTCGCCGCAATCAACATGCGGGGTATAGATCGGGAGATGCTTGCCGCGCAGGCGCATCGCGACCAGCGTGGCGAGCCGGCCGACCACGAGGCCCGTGGCGTCGATGACGATCCACTTCTTCGTGATCTCGGCGGGCTTTGCCGAAAACGTCTTCATGTGAAAATCCGTAAAAAGGGGGACATCGGCGCGATCGCCGAACTACCGCGGTTTCTAGATAAGCCAGCCGCGCGCGTCAATGCCGAAGTGCGCATTTTTATCCAGCAAAACCATATAGTTATAAATAAGGTGCTATATTACCCCTGAATTCAGCCAGCATTTGGAATGGAATAGGTGGAGGTGACGTGGGCGATGGGATCCGGCGAAGTGCCTGACAACAGGATCACTTCGCCCACGGCGAGGCGTTTTCCGAGTTTCAACAGCTTGGCCGCCGCCAGCACGTCCTGGGCCGGCTGCCCCTTGCGCAGGAAATTGATGTTGAAGCTGGTGGTCACCGCAAGACCCACCGGGCCGATCGCCGACAGCAGGACCACGTACATGGCGTAATCGGCGAGCGCCATCAGGGTCGGGCCGGACACCGTACCGCCCGGCCGCAGCATCCGCTCGTTATAGGTCTGGCGCAGCAGCGAGGTGGTGCCGTCGGCGCTCTCGATGGCGATGTCGCCGCTGCTGAAGGCCTGCGGAAACTCCCGGTGCAGGAACGCCTCAAGATCGGCCACGCTCATTTTAGCATTCGTCATGTTCCCTGCCCTGCTCTCGCCTGTTGCGTCCTGTTACATTATGATGACGGTCCTGCCCAGCCGATGGAAACCCGACATGGTTCAGCCTCTTCGCGCGGTGACACCGCAACCGCCTCTGTTGCTGCGCGAGGCGCACGGCGCCATTGCGGTTCTCACGCTGAATCGGCCGGCGGCCCGCAACAGCCTGTCCGAGGAATTGATCGGCGAGTTGCATGCAGAACTCGATGCAATCGCCGGCGACGCCGCGGTCCGCGCCGTGGTCATCGCGGCGAGCGGCAGCGTTTTTTCTGCGGGCCACGACCTCAAGCAGCTCACTGCGCATCGCGCCGACGGCGACCGCGGCCGCGCCTATTTCTCCCACATGATGTCGATCTGCAGCGCCATGATGCAGGCCGTCGTCCGGCTGCCGAAGCCGGTGGTCGCCGCCGTACAGGGCGTCGCCACTGCAGCCGGTTGCCAGTTGGTGGCGAGCTGCGATCTCGCGGTGGCGTCCGAACATGCCACCTTCGCCACCCCCGGCGTCGACATCGGCCTGTTCTGTTCGACGCCGATGGTGGCGCTGTCACGCAACGTGTCGCGAAAACAGGCGATGGAGATGCTGCTCACCGGCGAGCCGATCAGTGCGGGACGCGCCCGCGAGATCGGCCTGGTCAACCGGGTGGTCGCAGCCGGCACCGAACGCGACGCCGCGATCGCGCTGGCCGAGCAGGTCGCGCGCAAATCCGCGCACACCATCAGGCTCGGCAAGGAAGCGTTCTATCGCCAGGCCGAGATGGGCCTGGCCGAGGCCTATCGCTTTGCCTCCGAGGTGATGACAGAAAACATGATGGCGGTCGATGCCGAGGAAGGCATCGGCGCCTTCATCGAAAAACGCGCGCCCACGTGGCAGGACAGGTAACGCCGTCCTCATCCTGAGGAGCGCGCTCTTCGCGCGCGTCTCCCAGCGAATGGCAAAGCCATTCGCTGGGAGACGCCCTACACGCATGGTTCGAGACGGCGCAAGAGCGCCTCCTCACCATGAGGTCAGAGTTGTTTGGAATCAGAAATGAACCACGACGCCTATAACGACGATTATATCCGCGAGATCCTCAACTCGGTCAAAACCGTCGCCATGGTCGGCGCCTCGCCGCAGAATGTCCGGCCCAGCTATTTTGTCTTCAAGTATCTGGCCGAGCGCGGCTACGACATGATCCCGGTCAATCCCGGCCAGGTCGGCAAGAGCCTGGTCGGAAAGCCGTTCGTGGCCTCGTTGCGCGATATCGATCGCCCCATCGACATGGTCGACATCTTTCGTAACGCCGACCACATCATGCCGGTGCTGGACGAAGTGCTGGCCCTCGACCCACTGCCCAGGGTGCTGTGGCTACAACTCGGCGTGCGCAATGACGACGCCGCGGCGAAGGCCGAGGCGGCCGGCATCAAGGTGGTGATGAACCGCTGCCCGAAGATCGAATACGGCCGGCTGTCCTCGGAGATTTCCTGGATGGGTGTCAATTCGCGCACGCTGAGCTCGAAGCGCGCACCGATTCCGATCCAGGGCATGCGGCTGTCGCTGAACCGTGGCAGCATCGGCGGCGGCGGCACCGCAGCGGCGGATCGCGCAGCGAAGGACAAGTCCGATTCCACCTGATGCAGCTTTGCGGCAATTTCCTTCCAAGTTCTTGCACTGCAGCAGCATGACGTACCGAAACGCCGCGGATTGACCGCGCTATCTTGACGACGAAGGCCGCGGCAACCAGCATGCCGCGCAACCGGCCGAAACGATTTGGGAGAGAACATGACCGACCGCATTCCAGGCTTTGCCACCCTTGCCGTCCATGCCGGCGCGCAGCCCGACCCGACCACAGGCGCGCGGGCGACGCCGATCTACCAGACCACGTCGTTCGTGTTCAACGATTCCGACCACGCCGCCTCGCTGTTCGGACTGCAGGCGTTCGGCAACATCTATACCCGCATCACCAACCCGACCACGGCAGTGCTGGAAGAACGCGTCGCGGCGCTCGAGGGCGGCACCGCTGCGCTGGCGACCGCGTCGGGCCACGCCGCACAGGTGGTGGTGTTTCAGCAGTTGCTGATGCCCGGCGACGAATTCATCGCCTCGCGAAAACTCTATGGCGGCTCGATCAACCAGTTCAGCCACGCCTTCAAGAGTTTCGGCTGGAACGTGGTGTGGGCCGACAGCGACGACATCGACAGCTTCGAGCGCGCGGTGACGCCGAAAACCAAGGCAATCTTCATCGAGTCCATTGCCAATCCCGGCGGCAGCATCACCGACATCGAGGCGATCGCCGCGGTGGCGCGCAAGGCCGGCGTGCCGCTGATCGTCGACAACACCCTGGCGACGCCCTACTTGATCCGCCCGATCGACCATGGCGCCGACATCGTCGTGCATTCGCTGACCAAATTTCTCGGCGGCCACGGCAACTCGCTGGGCGGCATCATCGTCGATGCCGGCACCTTCGACTGGTCGAAGGACAACAAATATCCGATGCTGAGCGAGCCGCGGCCGGAATATCACGGCATCAAGTTGCAGGAGACGTTCGGCAACTTCGCCTTCGCCATCGCCTGCCGGGTGCTCGGCCTGCGCGATCTCGGCCCGGCGCTGTCGCCGTTCAATTCGTTCCTGATCCTCACCGGCATCGAGACCCTGCCGCTGCGCATGCAGCGACATTGCGAGAACGCCAAGGCTGTGGCTGAGTTTCTGTCGGCGCATCCGGCGGTGGCCGCGGTGAACTATTCCGGCCTGCCGACCAGTCCCTATTACAACCTGGCCCGCAAATACGCCCCGAAGGGCGCCGGCGCGGTGTTCACCTTCAGTCTCAAGGGCGGCTACGAGGCCGGCGTCAGCCTGGTGTCGAACCTGAAGCTGTTCTCGCATCTAGCCAATGTCGGCGACACCCGCTCGCTGGTGATCCACCCGGCCTCGACCACGCACAGCCAGCTCGATGACGACGCCAAGACCCGCTCGGGAGCGGCGCCCGACGTGGTCCGCCTGTCGGTCGGCATCGAGGACAAGGAAGATCTAGTCGCGGATCTCGAACAGGCGCTGAGCGCCTAGCCACCTACTGTCATTCCCGGGCGCGAGCAGCGTTAGCTGCGCGCGAACCCGGAACGACAATCAGGGACGATCAGGGTTGTCCCGGCGCCAAACGCAGGCTCTGCGGCAACGCGTCGGGCTGTCCTGTCATACGCGCTACCTGGAACACGGCGAGCATCAGCACCACGATCGCCACTGCCTGATGCGCCAGCGCCAGATCGATCGGCACCTGGTGCAGCAGCGTCAGGATGCCGAGCACCGCCTGCAGGGTGATCGCGGCGGCCAGCACCACTGCGCCGTTGACGACGGCCGTGCCGGCCCGCGATCGCACGGCGTCGACGGCATGCAGCACCGCAATCGCCAGCAGCAGATAGGCGGTCATGCGATGCTCGAACTGCACCGTCAACGTGTTGTCGAACAGGTTGCGCCACCATGGCTGCTCGAAGAACAGACGTTGCGCCGAGGGTATCAATGCGCCGTCGATCTCCGGCCAGGTGTTGAAGACCCGCCCTGCCCGCAGCCCCGCAACCAGCGCGCCGAAATAGAGCTGCAGGAACGTCAGCCCCAGCAGCGCCACGCTCGTGGTTTTCAGCCGCGGCACCACCGGCAGCGGCGCACGCGCGGTCAGCCGGCGCAGCGTCCACACGATGGCGGCGAAGATCACCAGCGCCAGAATGAGGTGTGTCGCGAGGCGATATTGCGACACCTCGACGCGCTGGGTCAGGCCTGACGCCACCATCCACCAGCCGACGCCACCCTGCAGCGCGCCAAGACCGAAGATCACCCAAAGCCGCCTCTTCAGCTCGGTTGTCAGCACGCCGCGCCACAGAAACCACAGGAACGGCAGCAGATAGACCATCCCGATCACCCGCCCGAGCAGGCGGTGACTCCACTCCCACCAGAAGATGGTCTTGAACTCATCGAGACTCATGCCGGCGTTGAGCTCGCGATATTGCGGGATCTTCTGGTACGCGGCGAACGCGGCGTTCCAGGCCTCCGCCGTCAACGGCGGCAGCGTGCCGGTCACCGGTTTCCACTCGACGATCGACAGGCCGGATTCGGTCAGCCGCGTGGCGCCGCCCACCAGCACCATCAGCGCGATCAGCGCGGCGACCGAGATCAGCCACCAGCGCACCGGCCGCAGCCGCTTGTCGTCTTGCAGGGAGATACCGGTCATGGGCGCCAGGGTTCAAAGCACGTCTTGAATGGATTTGCGGGCACCTTATAGTCCGCGGCTTCATGCCCGCCAAGGCGCGCGCTGCCATCTCCCAGTTCCGGACCGCACATTTCCGTCATGACCATCCGCACCCGCAAATTCTTCGGAACCATCTTCCTGCTCGTGCTGGTGGTGGTCTGGTCGCTGCTCGGCATGACCGTGGCGCAGACGCCGTGGCTGGCCGCCTCCGGCCTGTACCAGGCAATCTTCTACGTCGTGGCCGGCATCGGCTGGGTATTGCCCGCAATGCCGATCATCAGCTGGATGTCGCGACCGGACGCCTGATCGGCGTCATCATCGGGCGGACAAAGCCATTCCCGACAGCATCACCCGCAGCGCGCGTAGCGATCGCCGCCGGCCGTCCCAGGTCAATCGTGGCAACGCGTGCAGATTGGATCGGCCATCCGGCAGCACCACACCGGGCACCGACGTCACGGCGCTGGCGAATCCCGCCTGCCGCGCCATCGTGACGTCACGCAGTCCGAAGGATTTGCTGTCGCCGAACGGAAACGCGACATGCACGGGATCGTAGCCCAGCGCCGCCTCCAACACCGCCCGGCCCATAGTGATTTCCCGCAACGCCGCCGCATCCGTCAGGCTGCTCAGGGCGGGGTAATTGACGGTGGCGCTGCCGATCGTCACCAGCGGATCCGCGACAAGTTGTGCCACCTCGTCCCAACGCATCGACTCCTCGCGCGACAGCGCCGCCAGATCGACCGAGTAGCGCAGACAGAGATCGTGGATCGCGCCGGAACGATCCTGCGGCGCCAGCGCGCGCATCCAGGATTCCAGAAACGCATAGAGCTGATATTTCTCCGCGACGGTGGGGATGCTGAAATGCCGCTCGCGGTGATCCATCATCAGGCTGATGCGGTCCCGCTTCGCGATCACCGCCTCGAGCGCCAGCCACCATGCCTCGCCGACGCCGTCGGGAAACGCGGTCGGCAGATACACCGTGAACGGCACCGCGTGCCGCGCCAGCACCGGCCAGGCATTCGCGACCAGATCGTGATAGCCGCAGTCAAAGGTCAGGCAGACGAAACGGCGCGCCGACCTCGGCTGCCCGGCACGGCGGCATGCCTCGTCAATCCCCACGATATCGAAATTCCAGCGCCGCAGCTTGCGCAGCAGCGCGTCGAGGAAGGCCGGCGTGATCTCGCGGGAGCGCAACGGCTGAAACCGGTCGCGCCGCGCCGGCCGCACGCGCTGCAGCCGGAGAATGACGCCGGCGCCGCCATAGCGCCGCGACATCAGCAGCGGCAGGCCGCTGAACCAGGCCAGCTCGAGCTTCAGGCTCGCCAGCGCTCCGCCGTCCTGCGACACGTCAAGGCCCCCGGTGCGGACGCCGCCGTCCCCCCGGAAACCCATTGTCATTACTGTTTGTTGAGATTTCTTTGCGAAGGTCGCCGGAAATCGAAAAATGTAAATATTCCCTCAAGGACGGGCCGTGCGATGACCCTGGCTGCTGTGATCGAGAGCCCATCGGACGCGCGGGCTGACGCGCATGCCAGCCGCATCGCGCGTGTCGACCTGTTGCACGATCTGCGGGAAGCCGAGGCGGTCTGGCGCGGCCTCGAACGGTCCGGGCTCTTTACTCCCTATCAGCGTTTCGATCTCCAGGCCGCCTGGCAGGATCACATCGGCGTGGCCGAAGGCCAGCAGCCGTTCATTGTCATCGCCTATGACGCCAACGACCAGCCGCTGTTGCTGATGCCTTTGCTCGTGCGGCAACAAGGCTTCGTGCGCATCGCGGAATTCTTCGGCGGCAAGCACATCACCTTCAACATGCCGCTGTGGCAGCGCGATTTCGCGGCCGGCGCCAGCCGCGCCGATATGCACGCGCTGCTGGCGGGGATCCGCCGGCATCCCGGCAAGGTGGACGTGCTGATGCTGGCACGGCAGCCCACGCACTGGGCCGGCATCGCCAATCCGATGGCGCTGCTGCCGCATCAGGGCTCGGTCAACGCCTGCCCGGTGCTGACCATGGTCGCGGGCGCGCCGACGACCGACTACGTCAGCACCTCGTTTCGCCGTCGACTGAAGAGCAAGGAAAAGAAGTTCCTGCCTCTGCCCGGCTATCGCTATGGCATCGCCACCACCGATGCCGGCATCGCGCGCGTGCTGGATGCCTTCTTCACCGTCAAGCCGGTGCGGATGGCCGAACAGAAACTGCCCAACGTGTTCGCCGAGCCCGGCGTCGAGGATTTCATTCGCACCGCCTGCCTGACTCCGCTCGAGAGCGGCGGCCATGCTATCGATATCCACGCGCTGGAATGCGACGACGAGGTGATCGCCATGTTCGCCGGTGTCGCCGACGCCGGCCGCTTCTCGATGATGTTCAATACCTACACGCTGTCCGGCAATGCGAAGTACAGCCCCGGCCTGATCCTGATGCGCAACATCATTGATTTCTATGCCGCGCGCGGCGTGACGTCGCTGGATCTCGGCATCGGATCGGACGACTACAAGCGGCTGTTCTGCAAGGATGACGAGCCGATCTTCGACAGCTTCATCCCCCTCACCGCGCGCGGCCAGCTTGCGGCACGCTGCCTGTCGTGGCTGACCGGGGCGAAGCGTCTGGTCAAGCACACGCCTGCGCTGATGCAATTGGCGCAGAAGCTGCGCCGCTTGCGGGCGCGCTGACGCGCCGTTCCCGCAATGAAACGACGGCCGCTCAGGCCGCCGCTACCCGCGGGCCGGGCACGATCGGGTCGGCCGGCGCCGACGGCTTGCTCAGCATCGTCACGTCGGAGAAGCCGACTGCCTTGAGTTGTTCGCTCATCAGGGTCCGCGCTTCGCTGCCCATCGACGGATCGGATACCACGACCGCGCGCGCCTGCGTGGTGAGCAGGCCGGCCGGCAGGTCGACCGCACTGCCCGCATCCAGCAGCACGTGATCGTAAACCCGCAACAAAGCGTCAAGCGCCATCGTCAACCGCGGAGACTGCAGCAGCGAGCGGTCGGCACCGGCGCGCCCCGCGCTGACCATGTGAACCGCCGACAGCTTGTCCTTGGTGATCACCTGGCCAAACGACGCCTCGCCCAGCATCAGCTCGGCCAGCCCCGGCGCCGCGGGGTCGTTCGACACCGCCTCCAGCGTCGGCGACGATACCGAGAGATCGACCAGTACCACCTTGGCATGGCGCGACAGCAGACGCGCCAGGGTCAGCGCGGTCAGCGTGATGGTATCGTTCGGACCGGTGCCGAGGAACGTGACCTTGTGGGCCGCCGATCCCGAGGCGCGCAGATCATCGGCAAGGCGCTCGATCTCGCTGACCCCCGCAGCCAACTCCGGATGGGTGTCGCGCACCACCGGAGCCGGTTCGCTGCGAATCGGAGCCGCGGGCGGCAATGCCGGCTTCGGCGCGGTCAGCCGCAGCAATTCGCCGGTGGCAATGCCGCCGGAGGTCAGCAGCAGCGTCGCCAGGGTGGCGATCAGCACGATCGGCAGCTTCTTCGGATAGGCCGGCGTGTTCGACACGATGGCACGGGAAATGATCCGGCCGTCGGTCGGCGCGGCATCGATGTTTTCACGCGTCGTCGCCTCGCGGTATTTTGCGAGATAGGATTCCAGCAAGTCGCGCTGCGCCTTGGCCTCTCGCTCCAGCGCGCGCAACTGCACGTCCTGGCCGTTGGACGACGTCGCCTGACGCTTCGATTGTTCGAGGCTGCTGGTCAACCCTTCCACACGGCCGGCGGCGATGCGTGCATCGCTCTCCAGCGAGCGCGAGATCTTCGCGGCCTCTTCGCGCAGCTGCCGGTCGAGATCGGCCAGTTGCGCCTTCAGTTCGCGAATCCGCGGATGCCGGTCGAGCAGCGTCGAGGACTGCTCGGCAAGCTGCGCGCGGAGCGTCACGCGCTGTTCGGACAACCGACGGATCAGCTCCGAATTCAGCACCTCCGACGACTCGATCGGCCGGCCGCTGTTCAACACTTCTTTGATCATCCGCGACTTCGACTCGGCGTCGGACTTCAGCGCGCGGGCGTTGTTGAGCTGGGTGTTGATCTCGCCCAGTTGCTGATTGGACAGCGATGTGTTGTTGGTGCCGATGAACAGGCTCGACTTCGAGCGAAACTCCTCGGCGCGCGCCTCCGCATCCGCGACCTTCTTGCGCAGGCTGTCGATTTCGCCGGAAAGCCACTGCCCTGCCGACTTGGCCTGGTTTTGCCGCGCGCCCTGCTGCATGGCGAGGTAGCCGTCAGCGATCGAGTTGGCGACCCGGGCGGCGAGATCGGGATCGTAGGACTGGAACTCGATGACCATGACGCGAGATTTGTCGACGGCGTAGGCGGTCAGCCGGTCGAAGTAAGCGTCGAGCACGCGCTCTTCGGGGGTGAGCGAAAACGGATCGCGCCCGATCCCGATCAGCGCCAGCATCGTCTTCAGCGGCGCGATGCCCTGCAGCACCGGATCGAATTCCGGCCGCTCGGACAGTTTGTTCTTCTTGATGATCTCGCGGGCAAGGTCGCGCGACAACAGCAGTTGCACCTGGCTGGTCACCGCTTCGGCATCGAGCGCGGTGCGTTCCTCGTTGCGCTCGCCATTCGGCCGCAGGAAAATGTTTTCGCGCCCATCGATCAGGATGCGCGCTTCCGACTTGTAGCGTGGCGTAATCAGGTTGACCGCGGCGATCGAGAGAACCGCCGCCAGAACCGTGGGAACGATCACCCAGGCCTTCTTGCGTCGCAACGCCTGCCAGAGCACGCGCATGTCGAGATCGCCGGACGCCGGCGGCGCTGCGGGGATGGTCGCCTGCGAGACCGTGGCCTGCGTTGCAACGGGCAATTCGGCGGTCTTGGTGACCGCGACAGTACCCTTGCCTCCACGCCAGAATGCCAAACGCATCGCAGACTCCTACCGAACGCTATGTCACCTACTCGCACGCCGATTAAATGCGATTAAGGTTGCCGGGCGGTTAATCTGGCCATTGTTTCGGGCTTGCCGCTTACATGTGTACCGGGCTCACGTTTTGTTAACCATGAGCCCCCTTTAGTTGGAGCAGGTATTTGACGTTGGATTCTTGCCATGCGACGCGCCCGCGCCTTCGTGATCTCCGCGCTAGCCTTGCTGGCGCTGTCGGGCTGCATGGGCAGGTCGGGACCGGTGGCAATGGTTCAGCCGCACAGCGGTCTTGATGCCATGGCTTACGGCGCGCCAGCCTATGCCGCCGCACCGGTCCGCTACAGCGCGCCGGCCGTCTCCAGCTTTGACGCCAGCTACAGGCTCGACACCGGCGACCGGCTGCGCGTCGTGGTCTACGGCCAGGAGGGCCTGACCAATACCTACGCCATCGATGCCAGCGGCGTCATCGCCATGCCGCTGATCGGCCCGGTCAAGGCGCGCGGCAGGACCGCCGCCGGCCTCGCCGGCGAAATCTCCGGCCGGCTGCGCAACGGCTACATCCGCGAGCCCTCGGTGGCGGTGGAGATCGAGGCCTACCGGCCGTTCTTCATCCTTGGCGAGGTCGCGGCGCCCGGGCAATATCCCTACGTGCCCAACATGACGGTGGAGAGCGCGGTGGCCATCGCCGGCGGCTTCTCGCCGCGCGCC
>DATCUS010000039.1:0-1785 GCA_036561845.1 Tardiphaga sp.
GCTGGGGGCGGTCACGGCGACTTCGGCGTCGGGCACGACCGTGCCGCGCGCATTGCGCACCTGCAGCAGGTGGCGCTCGCGCACATCGCGGGCGCGGTGGGCCACTTGCGTGCGTTCGCGGAAGCGTAGGTACTCGCCGAAGTCGGCGTTGTCGTCGACCATGCCGGCGGTCACGGGGGCGCCGGGTTCGACGGCTCGGGCCGTGTTGCGCATTGCGGGCGGTGCGGCCTGCGGCAACGCGATGGGGGCCGGCACCGGCGGCGTCGGCGCGACCTTCTCGCGCATGGCTGAACCGGAGTCGGCAGTCGCCTTCTCGGTTTCATGCACGTCGGCGGCACTCGAAGCGCGCGGCTCGCCGCGGTGCAAGGTGCGTCCGCGTGGCGATGGTGCGGCCGGCATGGCTTGCGGACCGCGGTCGCTGAGCACTTCGCGCGTCTGGATCGGGCGCGCGCAATGCGTGGCCGACGGCGCCTGGAAGTTCGGGACGGTGCGCACGACCGCGTCACCGGGCCACTGGGGCGCCGGCATGCGCGTGGCCTGCACAGGTGGTGGCATCGGTTCCCCCCCCGATGTGCCGGCCCGCAGTTCGATCGATTTGGCCTGGCAGGCGCCGAGCAGCAGCTGGGTGCACAGCACGGCAACGACGCCGCGCTGCAAGCGGGCGGCGCGAAGGCCGCGGAAGCGAGGAAAAGCCTGGGTCATCGACGACTCCGTTGTTGTAGATGCAGGCTGATACGGCCGACGTCGGTGGACGGGGTTCGTCGCGCAAAAAGAAAAGTGAAATCCGCTAACCCCGATCCCGATCGGCAGCCGTACAAGCTGAGGTGAGAATCTGCCCATGCTTTCCCCCGTGCCTGTCGATGCTGTCGAGCCTGCCGAAGCCCCCCCTGACGCCATGCCCGACGACCAACTGATGCTCGCCTATGCCGGCGGCGACACCGGCGCCTTCGACGTGCTCTACGCGCGCCATGAAGGCGCGCTGTTCCGCTTCGTGCGGCGCCTGCTGGGCCTGCGCCTGGCGGCCGAGGTCGACGAGGTCTTTCAGGAAACCTGGGTGCGCATCATCACGGCGCGCGATTCGTTCTCGCCGCAGGGCGCGGCCTGGCGCACCTGGGCCTTCACCATCGCGCACAACCTGGCCATGGACCGGCTGCGCGCGAGCGGCCGGCAGATGGTCGTGCATGTGCACGGCGATGACGACGAAGGGCTCGACGCCGTGCAGCGCGTGAGCGGGCGGCTGCTCAACGGGCAAGGCCAGCCGGTCGATGCGGCGCACCCGTCGGCCGAGGACGAGGCCTTCTGGCGCTCGGCCGGCAAGCGCCTGCTGGCCTGCCTGAACGAACTGCCCGACGACCAGCGCGCCGCCTTCCTGCTGCACCACGAAGACGGCTTCACCGTCGAGGCGATGGCCGCGACGCTCGATGTCGGCTTCGAGACCGTCCGCAGCCGCCTGCGCTACGGACTCAAGAAACTGCGTGGCTGCATGGCGCGCTATCTGACGGTGCTGGGGGAGGGCGCATGAGCGCCGCGCCGGGCCGCCCCAAGCAAGCTCGCACCGCAGCCCGTAGGGCGGAGGTCATCCGATGAGCGATCCGAAGATGCCCGACGGCGACTGGGACGATGAGCGGGACGATGCCCTGGGTGGTGTCGACGACGGCGCGCTCCAGGATCCGCTGTTGCAGCAGGTGCTCGACCACGCACCCGACCAGGCGGCGACGCCCGATGCGGCGCTGCGCCAGTCCATCCGCGTGCTCGCCCACGAGGCGGTGGCGCCGTCGCTGCCCG
>DATCUS010000040.1:0-22128 GCA_036561845.1 Tardiphaga sp.
GGCCGGGCTTGTCCCGGCCATCCACGCCTTGCTATTCCATCCGGCGAAAAGACGTGGATGCCCGGGACAAGCCCGGGCATGACGACGTCGCAGGAGGATTCCATGCTGTTCCCGACCACCATCGCCGGCTCGCTGCCGAAGCCCGAATGGCTCGCCGAGCCCAACAAATTGTGGCCGACCTGGAAGTCATCGGGCGACGAGTTGATGCGCGCCAAGCGCGACGCCACGCTGCTGGCCGTCAAGGTGCAGGAAGATGCTGGCATCGACATCGTCACCGAGGGCGAGCAGGCGCGGCAGCATTTCGTGCACGGCTTCCTGGAGAAGGTCGAGGGCATCGACTTTGCCAACAAGGTCGAAATGGGCATCCGCAAGGATCGCTACAAAGCCATGGTGCCGCAGGTCGTGGCGCCGCTGCAGCTGAAGGGCCGCGTCCATGCCTTCGAGGCGCAGGCCGCCCGCGCGCATACGAAGAACAAACTCAAGTTCACCCTGCCCGGCCCGATGACCATCATCGATACCCTGTCCGACAGTTTCTACGGCGACCGGGTCAAGATGGCCTTCGCCTTCGCCGAACTGCTCAATCAGGAAGCGCTGGCTCTGCAGGCCGACGGCGTCGACATGATCCAGTTCGACGAGCCCGCCTTCAACGTGTTCATGGACGAGGCCGCCGACTGGGGCGTCAAGGCGCTGGAGCGCGCGGCACAGGGCCTCATCTGCACGACCGCGGTGCACATCTGCTACGGCTACGGCATCAAGGCCAATACCGACTGGAAGGACACGCTCGGCAGCGAGTGGCGGCAGTACGAGCAGATCTTCCCGGCGATCGACAAGAGCCCGATCCAGCAGGTCGCCATCGAATGCCGCAACTCGCGCGTGCCGCTGGAATTGCTGTCGCTGCTCAAGGGCAAGGTGGTGCAGGCCGGGGTCATCGATGTCGCCAGCGACGATGTGGAGACGCCGGAAGACGTCGTTGCAACCATCGAGGCTGTCATGAAGCACGTGCCGAAAGCCAACATCGTCGCCACGACCAATTGCGGCATGGCGCCGATGCATCGCGATATCGCCGAGGCGAAGCTGCAGGCGCTGGGTGCGGGCGCAAGGCTGGCAAGAGAGCGGCTGGGGTAAAGCCCACTCCGCCACCGTCATCCTGAGGTGCTCGCCCGAAAGGGCGAGCCTCGAAGGATGCGGCGGCGAGCGACTGCACCTGCGGCCATCCTTCGAGGCGCGCAAGAGCGCGCACCTCAGGATGACGGCAGTGGGTGTTGCAGCGCTGTTGAATGGAGAACGGGGCGGTAGCCCGCGCGCAGTGCCCGTATTGTCGATGGCGGCGTAACTAGCAGTGTGTCACGCAGCCCGCGATCGGCTTCGCGATATCCGCCAAAACTCCACACCAGCGGCCTGCCCCGCGCAATCAGATAGCTTTCACCATCCGCCGCGACCATCGCGCCATCGGGCAATTCATCGATCGCGCACGGCAGCGGATGTAATCGCTTCGCGCGCCCATCCAGCCGCTCGGCATGCAACACGGCGTCGATCTCCGTCGCCCGCACCCGCGCGATGCCGTTGCCCTGTTCCCACGCGGCGCGAAACGCATTGGCGTCGTCACGGCGGCAATAAAAGCACGGCCGATGCCCGGCGGCGAGCGCGGTGGCCTCGTCCAGGAAGAACAGTTCGGTCCAGCTTTGCGTGGCCATCACCTCGCGGCGGCGGCCGCGGAACGCGCAGACGCAGGTGATCCAGGCCGGAGTGCTCCAGCGCCGCTTCAGCAGCGTCTTCGTTGCGGGATCGTGGATGATGCCGCGATTGCCGGTGAAGCTGCCGCGCGCGGTTGTGGCGACGATGTCGCCGAACGGGGTGACGCGGTTCTGCAGCGGCATGTTACGTTTCCCGGCACTACACTCCGCCTGTCGTCGCCCGGCCTGGCGCGCAATTGCGCGCCTGGACCGGGCGATCCAGTACACGCCGGCCAGCGTTTACTGGATCACCCGCCTTCGCGGGTGATGACAGCCAGAGTGTGACGGTCTACCACGACGGCTCACACCTGTTGGCCCCTACGCCGCGCCGTCGCGCATCGGCGGCTGGAACGAAAGGCCAAGGTCCCACGGAAAGAAAATCCAGGTGTCCTGCGACACTTCCGTGATGAAGGTATCCACCAGCGGCCGGCCCATCGGCTTGGCATAGACCGTGGCGAAATGCGCGTCGGGCAAAATGTCGCGCACCATGCGAGCGGTCTTGCCGGTATCGACGAGGTCGTCGACGATCAGCAGCCCCTTGCCGGTGCCGCCGCCGAGCCGCATGGCATCGGCGGAAACGCCCTTCAACACCTGCAGATCCCCCCGCTTGTTGTGCTCGTAGCTGGCGATGCAGACGGTATCGATGACGCGGACGCCGAGCTCGCGCGCCACGATGGCGGCGGGCACCAGACCTCCGCGGGTAATGGCTATGATGGCGTGGAACGGGCCGGCGCTGTTGAGCCGCCAGGTTAGTGCGCGGCAGTCGCGGTGAAACTGGTCCCACGACACCGGAAACGCCTTGCCGGCGCGTTCCTGCGCGCTCATCTCCGGATGCTCTGCCATCATGATCTCCTGAAGTTCAGACACGGTCGCCGCGGGGCGCCCTCGTGCCGTATCGTTTACCTGATCGTTTACCTGATCGTTTACTTGATCGTTTACTTGGCCGTGCCGAGCCCGGCCAGCATCTCTTTCACCGCCGCCATCGCCGCCGCCAGCTTCTCCGGGTCGCGCGTACGGACCACCAGATTGGTGTTGGGCTTCTGGTTGTCGTCGAGGAACGGATAGCTGCCGATCATCACGTCCGGGTGGGCCTTGGCGACCTCGCGCAGCGGGCCGCCGACGTCGCCCTCGCGGGCATTGGCGCGGACGGTGTCGGACAGCATCCGCACCCCCGACTTCAGCTTCGGTGCCACGATGTCCATCATCGCCTGCATGATCGAGGGCACCCCGGCCATCACGATGACATTGCCGATCTTGAAGCCGGGCGCCAGGATGGTGGCGCTCTGGATCAGGTCGGCGCCCGCGGGAATCCGCGCCATTCGCAGCCGGGCTTCGTTGAGATCGGCGCCAAACCGCTCCTTGAACCGCGCGACCACTTCCGGGTGATGGTCGATCGCTACGCCGAACGCCTTCGCCACTGCGTCGGCGGTGATGTCGTCATGAGTCGGCCCGATGCCGCCGGTGGTAAAGACGTAGTTGTAACGATGGCGCAGGGCATCGAGCGCCGCAATGATGTCGGGCTCGTCGTCGGAGACGACGCGGACCTCCTTGAGGTCGATGCCGATATTGGTGAGGTATTCGGCGATGAAGCCGATGTTCTTGTCCTTGGTCCGGCCGGACAGGATCTCATCGCCGATGACCAGGATCCCCGCAGTGACGATATCGCTCATCAGTCTTTTCCTCGCCGTTCCCCGGGACTCCGAGGGGACCAATACCCTTGCGCATACAACGGCTTGAAGTCACGGTGTTTTGCTGCCGAAACGAGCAGTGTCCCGCCGTTTTTTCAGGCAGCGCCGACCCCTCATCATACCAATTGCCGTTGTTGAATGCATATCGCGCTGGCCCGGGCCTTGCTACCATCCCGTTCAGTCGTGCACTGTCCTGCACGACCTCGAAAAACAGTCAGGATTCATGGCAGTTGCGTTCGACGAAATGAATGGGCCCCACGGCGACCTCCGCCCGGCCTATGAAGAGCTCTCCCGCTGGCTCAAGGAGACGCCGCCCGACGCATTGGAATATCGCCGCCAGGAGGCAGAACTGCTGTTCCGCCGGATCGGAATCACCTTTGCGGTCTATGGCGATTCCGAATCGACCGAACGACTGATCCCGTTCGACGTGATCCCGCGGATCATCTCCGGCAAGGAATGGACGGTGCTGGAAAAGGGCCTGAAGCAGCGGGTCCGCGCCATCAACATGTTCTTGCGCGACATCTATCATGGCCGCGACATCTTGCGTGCCGGATTGATCCCTGATGACCTGATCTTCCAGAACCCGGTGTTCCGGCCGGAGATGAACGGCCAGGACGTGCCGCACGACGTCTACGTGCACATCGCGGGCATCGACATCGTCCGTACCAATCCGGACGAGTTCATCGTGCTGGAGGACAACGCGCGGACGCCGTCGGGCGTGTCCTACATGCTGGAAAACCGCGAAATCATGATGCGGCTGTTTCCCGACCTGTTCGCCCGGCACCGCGTCGCGCCGGTGGAGAAATATCCCGACGAATTGCTGGCGTGCCTGCGCTCGGTGGCGCCGCTCAGCGCGTCCACGGAGCCCACGGTCGCGCTGATGACCCCCGGCGTCTACAACTCCGCCTATTACGAACACTCGTTCCTCGCCGACAAGCTCGGCGTCGAACTGGTGGAAGGCCGCGACCTCATCGTCAAGAACGACGAGGTGTTCATGCGCACCACCGAGGGCCTGAAGCGGGTCGACGTCATCTATCGCCGCGTCGACGACGACTATCTTGACCCCCTCACCTTCCGCCCGGACTCCGCGCTCGGCGTGCCCGGCCTGATGTCGGCCTACATGGCCGGCAACGTCACACTCGCCAACGCGGTGGGAACGGGGATCGCCGACGACAAGGCGGTCTATACCTACATGCCGGAGATCGTGAAATTCTATCTCGGGGAAGAGCCTATCCTGAAGAACGTCCCGACCTGGCGCTGCCGCGAGCCGGCCGCGCTGGCCTATGTCCTCGACCATCTCAGCGAGCTGGTGGTGAAGGAAGTCCACGGCTCCGGCGGCTACGGCATGCTGATCGGCCCGGCCTCCAGCAAGGCGACCATCGAGGCGTTCCGCGACAAGCTCAAGCGCGAGCCGGAAGGCTTTATCGCCCAGCCGACGCTGGCGCTGTCGACCTGCCCGACCTGTGTCGCCTCCGGCCTCGCGCCGCGCCACGTCGACCTGCGGCCATTCGTGCTGACCGGCCGTGAGAACGTCACCATCGTGCCGGGGGGGCTGACCCGCGTGGCGCTGAAGGAAGGCTCATTGGTGGTCAATTCGAGCCAGGGCGGCGGGACGAAGGATACGTGGATTTTGGAATGAGTGATTTGCGTTCGGCCGCATTGCTGACCAACACCGCCGGTGCGCTCCCCTCCCCCCAAGCGAAGCGAAGCTTCGCCGGGCGGGGAGGGGTCGGGGGTGAGGATCCACGATGCAAGTCGTTCATTATTTTTCCCCCCTCCCCGACCCTCCCCCGCAAGGGGGGAGGGAGAAGAGTTCAACATGCTTTCGCGCACCGCTGAAAACCTCTACTGGCTGGCCCGCTACGTCGAACGCGCCGAATATCTGGCGCGCACGATCGAGGCGACGTTGCGCGTCACCGCGCTGCCCAACGCCTATGTCGGCCAGACCAACGAATGGGACTCGGCGCTGCTGACCGCCGGCGTGTCAGCTGCGTTCTACGAGATCTACGAGGAAGCCGACGAGAAGAACGTCGTCGAGTACCTGTCGTTCTCGACAGCCAATCCGTCCTCGATCCGCAACTGCATCGAGAACGCGCGTCTCAACTCGCGCTCGGTGCGCACCGCGCTGACCGGCGAGATGTGGGACACCATCAACAGCGCCTGGATCGAACTGCAGGAAGTCTGGAGCGGCGGCGCCAAGACCCGCGAGCAGCTGGCGCGCTTCCTGCGCTTCGTGCAGGAGACGTCGCTGCGCTTCGACGGCTCGGCCTACCGCACCATGCTGCGCAACGACGCCTACTGGTTCTCGCGGCTGGGGCTGCACCTCGAGCGCGCCGACAACACCGCGCGCATCCTCGACGTCAAATATCACCTGCTCCTGCCCGAGGAGGAGCACGTCGGCGGCCCGCTGGATTACTATCAGTGGACCTCGATCCTGCGTTCCGTCTCGGCGCTGACCGCCTATCACTGGGTCTATCGGGAAACCCTGAAGCCATGGCTGATCGCCGACCTCTTGATCCTCAACGACACGCTGCCGCGCTCGCTGGCCAGCTGCTACGGCAACCTGGTGCGCAACCTCGACCAGATCGGCGTCTCCTACGGCCGCCAGGGCGCCGCCCAGCGCCATGCCCGCGGCGTCCGCAACCGGCTGGAACACAGCCACATGGACGATATCTTCCAGCATGGCGTCCATGAATTCATCCAGGAATTCATTGCGGATAACAGCCGGCTCGGCGAAATCATCGCCAAGCAATACCTGATTTAGGCTAGCGTTCGCTGCTCACGCCCGATTCGGACATCTGTCATGCGCCTGCGAATTGCCCATACGACGACCTATCGCTATGAGCCGCCGGCATCCGGCGTGATCCAGATCCTGCGCATGACGCCGGGCAGCCACGACGGCCAGTATGTCGCCGAATGGCAGATCGACGTCTCTACCGATTCGCGGCTCGACCTGCACGAGGACGCCTACGGCAACATCACCCACGTGCTGACCCACGGCCCGATCTCCGACCTCACCATCAATGTCGAGGGCCTGGTGGAAACCCAGGACACCGGCGGCGTGCTGAAAGGCACCGACGAACGGTTCCCGCCGAGCTTCTTCCTGCGCTCGACCGATCTGACCGAGACCAATCCGGCGATGGCGTCGTTCGCCCGCGAGCTGCGCACCGAAACCGACAATGACGTGCTGAGTTTCCTGCATGCGCTGATGATGCAGATCAACGAGCACATGACCTTCGACAGCGACCCGACCAACACCGGAACCTCGGCCATCGAGGCCTTCGCCGGCAAGCGCGGCGTGTGCCAGGACTACGCCCATATCTTCATTGCCTGCGCCCGCTCGGGCGGCGTGCCGGCCCGCTTCGTCGCCGGCCATTTCTTGCGCGGCGACGGCATGGTGGATCAGCAGGCCGGGCACGCCTGGGCCGAGGCCTTTGTACCGAATCTCGGCTGGGTCGGCTTCGATCCCGCCAACGCCATCTGCACCACCGACGCGCATGCCCGCGTCGCCATCGGCCTGGATTATCTCGGCGCCGCGCCGGTGCGCGGCACCCGCTATGGCGGCGGCATGGAGACCCTTTCGGTCTCGGTGAAGGTCGACCAGGCCGGCCGGCAGGGCCAGTGGCAGAGCCAGTCCTGACGGCCTTGCTGCTTGCGCGGAATCGGCGAACCGATCACCGCCGCAGCTTCCTGACCAGCGCAACCAATTCCCGTATGAGATAGAACTTTGGCGACGAACGGGCGCCAGACTTGCCCCACCGGGCCGTGAAGTCGGAGATCTGCTGCCGACGACTGCTCCGGTCAGCGTCGGGCTCCTGCAGCGCCGCCGTCAGCACTTGGATCTGCTCCAGGCGGCTGCGCCGGTCTGCATCGGATTCCGCAAGCGCCGCCGTCAGAACGTGGACCTGTTCCAGACGGTTGCGCCGGTCTGCCTCCGACTCCAGGAGCTGCGCCGACAGTCTGTCGACCTGGCTCAGCAGGAACCGCACCGGATTGGACGGTGCCCTGGACTCCTCGCCGTCTCGAACGAACCCAGGGACCGGCACATCGCCGCCCATGTTCGGCAGCCAATACCGCATCAGCCTGCTCATTTCACGGGCCTCGACCCGCGGATCGATCGGCAGATTCGCCGCGATGGCCTGGGTGTAGATCTCCTCATAGATCGATAGCGCACGATCGAGACTATTGTGGCTCCTGACGTATGCGCAGACGCGCGCGGCATCTGCCGGATCGTAGCGTGCAATTTCACGTGCGAGTGCCTCCACCGTGATTGCTTCGGTGAGAATCTTGCGCCCGAAATTGTCGTCGCGCCAATCGGCGACCACGTCGTCGGTGACAAGACCGGCAAGGCCGCGATCGTCCACGACCACCACGGCACATCCCACAGCCATTGCTTCGATCGCCATCCGCGCGGTGGCGAAGACGATATCCGCCTGCATCAGCCGGACATGCAGATCGTCGACAACCCGCTCGACGCCAGGGCCGAGAAACTCGACGTCCAGATCGCTACGCTGACACGCCGTCTGGATGTCAGGCAGGCAATTGGTGAACTTGGTCAGCACCAATGCCCTGCGCGGTCGCGCCGGAAGCCCCGGGCGAGGCTGGTAACGAGAAAGATCCACGGCGTTGTGGACCAGCCGGATTGAATCGCGCACACGCGGCAGGTCTGCGGCAATTCGCGCGCAGCCCAGGCGGTCCACCGATACGAATGCCCGCACGCGCGACAGGTCGGGCGGCGTGCAAAGCCAGTGCAATGGATTGTGGCAAACGAACACCCCCGCCGCAGCGGGAAAGGCGATCATCCCCTGGACCAGATCGACACTGTGGTTGCCATGCACCACCTGCGGTTCAAAATCCAGATCGTCGAGCCGACCGACAACCGTGACGCCGTGGCGCCGCAGGGCTTCTGCGCTCTCGCCGAGATCGGGCGAGTAAACGACGACGTCGTGACCGCGGCCGATCAGCCCGCGCGCCAACTCCATCGTCACAATTTCCGTGCCGCTGCGGTCTTTGAGCGCCATGTTGGCGATCAGTATCCTCAGACCATTCATGACCTATCCGAAGCGTTGCGTTCTGCAGGGAAGTCGATGGGGATCGCTGTCCGATACGCGGCCACGCTCTTCAACGGAGACGGAATGGCAGCGGACGCGGCCGCCTCGCCGCGGCGGATTGGTATTGGCCAGCCAGTGTAGGGATGCAGATTTTACCGCCGGTGCCGGCCAGATTCTTCGAGCCATTGCTGCTATGGAATCGAATTCACGATCGATATCAGCCGTTCCGGCGCCATTGCAATGTGTCAAAGACTTCTCTCGATATGAATAGAAAAGACGACATGGTGGAAAATCACTACCGACAATATTGCACCATTTCCAGCGACGCACGGATCGGCGATGGGACGCGAATTGGAAATTACGTGTTCATTCGCGACCATACCGTGATCGGCGAGAATTGCACGATCGGCTCATACGTTGATATCGAAGGCGATGTGCGGATCGGTGCGTATGTATCGCTGCAGAGCGGATGTTACCTGACCCGCGGCGTCATCATCGAGGACGAAGTGTTCTGCGGACCACGGATCGTCACCATGAATGACAAGCAAATGAGCTATCGCCGTGCCTCGCTTGGCCAGGAACGGTGCGCGCCGCGGATCCTGCGTGGCGCGCGGGTGGGTGGCGCCTGCGTGCTGCTTCCCGGGGTGACCATCGGCGAAAACGCCTTGGTCGGTGCCGGTTCCGTGGTCACCCGGGACGTGCCGGATCGCACCATTGCGGTCGGCAATCCGGCCCGTCCGGTCGGCATGGTGCCCGCCGCCCAGCTCATCTGAATCGGCGCCGGTTTGGCTGCCGGCAGGTTTTCAGCCCTTGCGAGACGATCCGTACCGGGACAATCTGGCACAGCAGATCCGTTCAATGCCTCCGCCCCCTGCTCTACCTGATGAGGCAGTGGAAAATGCCGCCCGCGCGGCGTTTTGGGTTGAGCTGTTTGTAGAATTCTGCAAACAGATCAAATGCTTATTTCGGGTGAGCGGCCGGGGATCCAAGATGACCTATTGTTGCGGAATTCTGGTGCGGGACGGCCTGGTGATGATCGCGGACACGCGAACCAATGCCGGGCTCGACAACGTCTCGACCTTCCGGAAACTGCACATCTTCAACCAGCCCGGCGATCGCGTCATGGCGGTGGCCTCCGCCGGCAACCTGGCGATCAGCCAGTCGGTGCTGTCGACCCTGAGCGAGGGCATCGACAACCCCGCCACCGGCGAGCGCGAGACCCTGGTCAACGCACCGACCATGTTCCAGGCCGCGCAGCGCATCGGCCGTGCCATCCGCCACGTCAACGCCACCGAGGGCGAGGCGCTGGAATCCGAGGACATCAACTTCAACGTCTCGTTCCTGCTCGGCGGCCAGATCAAGGGCGGCAAGATGCGGCTGTTCATGATCTATCCGGCCGGCAACTTCATCGAGTGCACCACCGACACCCCCTATCTGCAGATCGGCGAGCACAAATACGGCAAGCCGGTGCTCGACCGCGCCATGCATTACGAGGTCGAACTCTACGAGGCGCTGAAGACCGGCCTGATCTCGATGGATTCGACCATGCGCTCGAATCTCGGCGTCGGCCTGCCGATCGACGTGCTGGTGGTGCGCACCGATATCTGCGACGCCGACCTCAACCACCGCATCGAGGCCGGCGAGCCCTACTTCCACGACCTGCGCTCGCGCTGGTCGGCGGCGCTGCGCCAGGCCCATCACAATATTCCGAGGCCGCCGTACAAGAACGAGACGTGAGCCGGAGCGGACCGACGCGACCGGGTCCGCTGCAGTGGCGCCCGATGACCGCAACGGACGTGCCGGCGGTGAAGGCTCTCGCCGACCTTATTCACGTCGCCTACCCCGAGGACGAGGCGGTGTTCGCCGATCGGCTGGCGCATCACCCGGCCGGGTGCTTCGTCCTGCAGGGAGAAGGCGCGCCGGCCGGCTATGTCATCAGCCATCCCTGGCAGTTCGGGCAGCCGCCAGCGCTGAACACCCACCTCGACCGGCCTGTGCTGCCGGCATCGACCTATTACATTCACGATCTGGCGCTGCTGCCGGCCGCGCGAAACTCGGGCGCCGCTGCCGCCGTCGTCGATATTCTGGCGACCCACGCGGCCGATCTGCAACTGCCGAACATCACCCTTGTTGCGGTCGGCAATTCAGTACATTTTTGGCGCCGGCAGGGGTTCGACATCGTGATCGTCGACCCCGACCTCGACCGGCGATTGCGAAGCTACGACGAACACGCCCGCTTCATGAGCCGCAGACGACCATAAAAACCACAGGGAAGAAATTGATGACCACCAGGATTGCAATCGTCACCGGCGCCGGCACAGGCGTGGGCCGCGCCGCCTCGCTGGCGCTGATGAAGGCCGGCTTCACCGTGGTGCTCGCCGGCCGCCGGCTGGAGATGCTGCAGGAAACCCAGAAACTCGGCGAAGCCGAGGGCGGCAAGAGCCTGCCGGTGTCTGCCGACATGGCCGACCCCGCCTCGATCGCCGCCTTGTTCGCCAGGACCATGGACAGCTTCGGTCGCCTCGACGTGCTGTTCAACAATGCCGGCATGGGCGCGCCGCCGGTGAAGTTCGAGGATCTCGCGCTCGAGCAGTGGCAGGCGGTGGTGAACACCAACCTGACCGCGCCGTTCCTGTGCACCCAGCACGCCTTCCGCATCATGAAGGACCAGACGCCGCGCGGCGGCCGCATCATCAACAACGGCTCGATCTCGGCGCATGCGCCGCGGCCGTTCTCCGCCGCCTACACCTCGACCAAGCACGCCATCACCGGCCTGACCAAGGCCAGCAACCTCGACGGCCGCGCCTATGATATCGCGGTGGGCCAGGTCGACATCGGCAACGCCGCGACGCCGATGACCGACCGCATGGTCAACGGCCCCGGCGTGCTGCAGCCCGATGGCACCTCCAAGCAGGAGCCGCGCATGGACGCCAAGGCGGTCGGCGACGCCGTCGCTTACATGGCCGGGCTGCCGCTCGACGCCAACGTGCTGTTCATGACGGTGATGGCGACCAAGATGCCGTTCGTCGGGCGGGGGTAGACATCTGCGATGAGGCACCTTGAATATAGGTGCTGTATCCTATAGGATACAGCCATATTTGAAGTCCGTTCAACCGCGGAGTTCGACAAATGGGTCGATGGCCTGGCGGATTTTGCGGGACGAGCGAAAATCTACGTTCGCGTAGAAGGGGTTCGTGCGGGCAACCTTGGCGACGTAAGGTCCGTCGGTGAGGGCGTCAGCGAAATGCGAATGGATACCGGCCCAGGCTATCGTGTCTATTACAAGCAATTTGGAAATTCCGTCGTGTTCCTTCTATGTGGCGGAGACAAGTCAACTCAAGACAAAGACATCAAGCGCGCAAAACGGCTCGCAGCAATGCTCTGAGGTAATTCCATGCTTGAAACAAAGAAGTTCGACGTGGCGGACCACCTTGATAGTCCAGAGATGATCGCGGCTTATCTCACCGAAGCACTCGAAACTGACGATGCTGAATTCATCTCGCTGGCCATCGGCACAGTGGCGCGCGCCAAGGGCATGGCACGGGTGGCCGGCGAGACAGGTTTGTCGCGCGAGAGCCTGTACAAATCACTTAATGGCCAGTCCAAACCGGAATTCGATACGGTCCGCAAGGTGCTCGGTGCCCTCGGTGTCAAGCTTGTCGCCGAACCGATCGACAATCCCAAGGCAGCCTGATCGACCCGGCATCGCGATTGCATGATTGCCTTCGCCCCGGCATCATCGCCGCGGCTACGGGGGATTCATGCTTCAACTGCAATCGGCGTTCGGGGTTTTCGCCCTGCTCGGCATCGCCTGGGCGCTCGGCGAAAACCGCAACGCGGTTTCCACCAGGCAGGCCGCCATCGGCCTCGTCGCAACCTTTGCCACCGCGATCGTGCTGCTGAAAATACCGATTGTCGCCCAGGCTTTCGGCGCCATCAATGACGCGGTGAATGTAATCTCGGCGGCGTCGCGCGCCGGCACTGCCTTCGTGTTCGGCTATCTCGGCGGCGGCGCGCTGCCGTTCGACCTCAAGACGCCCGGCGCGGACTTCGTGCTCGCCTTCCAGGCGCTGCCGATCGTGCTGGTGATGAGCGTGCTGACCACCCTGCTGTTCTACTGGCGCGTGCTGCCGCCGGTGGTGCGCGGCATGGCGTGGCTGCTGGAGCGCACCTTGGGCGTCGGCGGCGCGGTCGGGCTGTCCACCGCCGCCAATGTCTTCCTCGGCATGGTCGAGGCGCCCTTGTTCATCCGGCCCTATCTCGGCCAGCTGACCCGCAGCGAGCTGTTCCTGGTGATGACCGGCGGCATGGCCGGCATCGCCGGCACCGTGCTGGTGCTTTACGCGACCTTTCTGGCGCCGCTGATTCCCGACGCCGCCGCGCATTTCGTCATCGCCTCGGTGCTATCAGCGCCGGCGGCGATCCTGATCAGCCTGATCATGGTGCCGGAGACCGACCAGCGCCGCACCGGCGGCGCGCTCGCCGATCCCGAGATGGGCGCCTCGAGCACCATGGACGCCATCGTCAGAGGCACCACAGCCGGCGTCGAGCTGCTGATCAACATCGTCGCGCTGCTGCTGGTGCTGGTGGCGCTGGTCTATCTCGCCAATGCCGCGCTCGGCCTGTTGCCCGATGTCGGCGGCGCCGCCATCTCGCTGCAGCGGGTGCTGGGGCTGCTGATGGCGCCGGTGTGCTGGCTGATGGGGCTGCCGTGGAACGAGGCGGTCACCGCCGGTTCGCTGATGGGCATCAAGACCGTGCTCAACGAACTGATCGCCTATCTTGAATTCACGAAACTGCCGCCTGAGGCGCTCGGCCCGCGGTCGCGGCTGATCATGCTCTATGCCATGTGCGGCTTCGCCAATTTCGCCAGCCTCGGCATCATGATCGGCGGCCTCGGCACCATGGCGCCGACGCGGCGCGAGGAGATCAACGCGCTCGGACTGAAGTCGATCGTGTCGGGCACGCTGACGACGTGTCTGATGGGGGCGATCGTCGGCGTTCTCAGCTAGCGCCGATATCATTCCGAGGCGAGCCATCGCCGCCGAGACAGGATCGCCGTCCCTAGCTCAGCCGTCGCAGCGACGACATATCGGCCGCCGGCTCCGCAAGGGATCGTTCGACACGCTTCAGCAACGCCCCCGCTCGCTCGGCGCTGTAGTCGAGCAGCCAACGACCGAAGGCGGCGGGCGACAGCGCCGGCGCGTAGAGAAATCCCTGTACGACGTCGCAGCCCAGTTCTGCAAGCAGTTGGAACTGCCCATCGGTTTCGACCCCTTCAGCGATCACCGTGAGTTGCAGGCTTTGCCCGACCCGGATAACGGCAGTCACCACCGCCCGCGCACAGGGGGCGGTCTCCAGCTCATGCATGAAGCTACGGTCGATCTTCAGTTCGCGTATCGGCAAATGCGCCAGCCGGCTGAGGCTCGAATAGCCGGTGCCGAAGTCGTCAAGCGACAGCCCGACGCCGAGCCTGCGCAGCGCCGTCATCGTCTCGATCGCCTGCGAACGTTCGTTCTGCACGACCCCCTCGGTCACCTCGAGCATCAGCGCTTCCGGCGGCAGACCGAACTCCGCAAGGATTCCGGCAACGATCGGGGCCAGCTTCGCATTCTGGAAGTTGATGGGCGACAGGTTGACTGAGATGCAGGGAATATCCAGCCCCGCATCGCGCCACGCGACCAGCTGGCGACAGGCCTCGCGGATCGACCAAAGGGCGATCTGCTCGATCAGTCCGCATTCCTCGGCCAGCGGAATGAACTTGGCCGGCGAGACCGCGCCGAGCACCGGATCATGCCAGCGTGCCAGGGCCTCCACGCCATGGATGGCGCCGTCCGAAGTGCTGATTTGCGGCTGATAGTACAGCTCCAGCGCATTGTTCGCGATCGCGTTGCGCAACGCTGCGCCGTAGACCATCCTTTCCTCGGCGAACCCGTTCAAGTCGGCGCTGAAGAAGCGATACGTCGAGCGACCGGCCCGCTTGGCCTGGTACATGGCCGCATCGGCCTGCTTGATCAGGGTATCGATGTCAGCCGCGTTATCCGGGTAGAGGCTGATGCCGATGCTCGCCGACATCGGCACCTGCCGGGATCCGACCGCGAGCGGAACCTGCATGGCCTCGGCAATCTTCGAAGCCACCTCCCCGGCTTCGCGCCCCTCGCGGTTCGGCATCACGATCACGAATTCGTCGCCACCCAGCCGGCCCAGCATGTCGCCCGGTTGAATTTGCGCGCGCAGGCGCCGGGCGAATTCCATCAGCACGTCGTCGCCGGCGGAGTGGCCGAGGGTATCGTTGACGTCCTTGAAATTATCCACGTCGAGAAATGCCAGCGCCACATGCTTTCCGGCCGGACAGGACTTGATCGCTTCAGCGATCAGATCGCGCAGGCGCGTACGGTTCGGCAGTCCGGTCAACATGTCATGGTAAGCGAGCCGCGCAATCTGGGCGCGCGCTTCCTTGCGCTCGATCGCGAGGGCGCCGAGATGCACGCAGGCGTCGACGATCCGTTGATGCCAGCGACTGGGCGGCCGGCATTCCCTGAAATAGAAGGCGAAGGTTCCGATCACGCGACCGTCCTTGGCTTTGATCGGCGAGGACCAGCAGGCGCGCAAGCCAACTTCAAGCGGACGCGCCTTGAACGGCTGCCAGCGCGGATCGGTATCGAGATCAATCGCCAGCACCGACGTGCCGAAGAAGGCCGCGGCTCCGCAGGAGCCGACCTCAGGACCGATCGCCACGCCTTCCAGAGCCCGGGAATAGTCTTCCGGAAGGCTGGGACCACCCAGCGGATGAATCACTCCGCCGGCGTCGACGTGGAGCAGCGAGGAAACCACGTCGGGCGCAATTTTCTCGACAAGCCTGCACAGCCGATCGGCGATTTCGGTAATGGGGATTTCATCGGCGAGCGCGCTCAGGGTGAGCTGCTGCAGCGCGCGCAATTGTTTGGTCTCGGAGATATCTGTCAACAGCGCGAACACATGGGTGATCTGTCCGCTCGCGTTGCGGAACGATTCCACCTTGGCCGAGATCCAGATCTCGTCGCCGTCCTTGTCGTAGGCGAGGATTTCCTCCTCGCCGCCATCCTCCCTTATGCAGCGCAGGATGCGGGCCAGCGTCGGCCGGTCGCTATAGCGGCCGACCAGCAGCTTGTGCACCTGTCGTCCGCGCGCGTCCTCGGCCGAGTAGCCGAACAGATTGGCAAAGGCGGCGTTGGTATAGATGATGCGGAACGCGGGATCGGTGACGAGGACCACGCGGTTGGTCCTGTCGGCGATCAATGTGAGCAGCGCCATCCGTTCGCGGTGCTCGACCTTCGCAGTAATATCGCGGATGAAGGCGATGGTGCAGCTTTCGCCACCCTGCTCGCCCTGCGAATGGGACAGCTCTGCATGAATCCGGCGACCGTCCTTGCGCACGATGCCGATCTCGGCGCGGAACTGGCGGACCGCGCCGTCGACATCGACCTTGCCGGAGGCAGGTCTCGCCATGGGCTGGCGCAGTTCATCGACCCCCAGGCAGCCGACATCGCAACCGAGAACTTCATTCCGATCCAGCGCCCAAATCGATTCCGCAGCGGCGTTGAAATAGCGCACACGATGATCGCCGTCGACGATCACCACGGCATCATGCGCCCGCTCAAGCGCAACCAGCCGAACGTCTGAGTCTTCGACCATGGGAGCGCCGGAAGTGTGCATCGTCCGATCCAGATACCTATTGCGTCCAAAGCCTCCGTGGGAAGGCAACGTTCTGCAGGGAGCTTAGCGATCCAACGGTGATTAAAGTGTTGTTCGAGTCCGTCCGACCTGCCGGAGCAGTTCGCATCCTAAAATTTCCGTTGCTTGGAACCGTAGGATCGCATCGGTGATCGATGGGTCATCGCCACATATCGCGTTGAGGACCAGCGATGACCGGATGGTTGGGAGCGGCTGCCAATCCATCCATGAGCGGACGGGTTCCAGCCGACGGATGCTGTGGCTGACAATGTCGCTGCGAAACGAAGGCGTGGAGCCGACGGCAACCGCGGGTTTTCAGATACGAAGGCCGTCCCTGCGAGGACTTTGGGTCGACTCGCGCACGGTTGCGGCGACACACCAGTCAGGCTGATCGCGACCAGGTTCGTACAAGCTCTGATCAGGCCGCACGCGCTCGGGCGCCCTGCGCGGCTGTGCGGCCAAAGCGGTGTCAGTGCAACCGGAACACCCCGTCCACGGTGCGTAGCTCCGCCGGCTTGATGAGCTTGGAATGCGCGACGGTGACGGAGAACAGCGGCCCGTCCAGCTTCTCTTCCCAGAACGCCAGAAAATCCTTCAGCGCGGGAAATTTCGGGAACAGGTCGTAGTTCTGCCAGACATAGGTCTGCAGCAAGGAGGGATGATCCGGCATCCGATACAGGATCTGCGCGGTCGTCAGACCGTAGCCAAGCACCTGCTTCCTGAAGTCCTCGGAAACTGCACTTCTCGCAACCATGTCAAACCTCCATGGACAGAGCGCATTCGGCACAAGTGGCTTACGGTCGATGTCGAATTCGCTCTTCGCTCCTTTGACCGCGCTGCCTGCCGCGAACCGGATTCCACTTCGCCATGACAACGCGATGCATGAAATGTGACGCAATTAACCACGTCATCTCAAGCCCAAAAGTTTAACAATCCATTGAAATTGTAAGCGTTAGCAGCGACTTACCGCGGCTGCTAACAGCACCGGATACCGCCATTAAGGATGCCGGGGCAAATTGGCAGCCGTCATATTTGAGTGCCAAAATTTTTGCTAGAAGGGCTTGCCGAGCCGGAACCACGGGCCTATGTCCAGACCGGTAGCGTTGGCACTCGCTGGCGCTGACTGCCAAAATTACAGTTTTGCGAACATCTTCAGAAACTTAGGAGGACTGCATGAAATTCCGTCCGCTTCACGATCGCGTTGTGGTCAAGCGTATCGACGCCGAAGAGAAGTCTGCTGGCGGCATTATCATCCCGGACAGTGCCAAGGAAAAGCCCTCGCAGGGCGAAATCGTCTCCGTCGGTCCCGGCGGCCGTGACGAAGCTGGCAAGCTGATCCCGATCGACCTCAAGGTCGGCGAGCGCGTGCTGTTCGGCAAGTGGTCGGGCACCGAAGTCAAGATCGACGGCCAGGAGCTGCTGATCATGAAGGAAAGCGACATCATGGGCGTCCTGACCGACGTTCCCGCCGCCAAGAAGAAGGCCGCTTAAGCGCCTTCGCTTTCTCAGCCCTTCAACAATTTCAAGGAAATCGAAAACATGTCAGCCAAAGAAGTCAAATTCGGCGTTGATGCCCGCGACAAGATGCTGCGCGGCGTCGACATTCTCGCCAATGCCGTCAAGGTGACGCTCGGCCCCAAGGGCCGCAACGTCGTGCTCGACAAGTCGTTCGGCGCGCCCCGCATCACCAAGGACGGCGTCACCGTCGCCAAGGAAATCGAGCTCGACGACAAGTTCGAGAACATGGGCGCCCAGATGGTCCGTGAAGTGGCCTCGAAGTCGGCAGATCTCGCCGGCGACGGCACCACCACCGCGACCGTGCTGGCCCAGGCCATCGTCCGTGAAGGCGCCAAGTCGGTTGCCGCCGGCATGAACCCGATGGATCTGAAGCGCGGCATCGACCTGGCTGTGGAAGCCGTGGTCGCAGACCTCGTCAAGAACTCCAAGAAGGTCACCTCGAACGAAGAGATCGCCCAGGTCGGCACCATCTCCGCCAACGGCGACAGCGAAATCGGCAAGTTCCTCGCCGATGCCATGAAGAAGGTCGGCAACGAGGGCGTCATCACGGTTGAAGAAGCCAAGTCGCTCGAGACCGAACTCGACGTCGTCGAAGGCATGCAGTTCGACCGCGGCTACATCTCCCCCTACTTCGTCACCAACGCCGACAAGATGCGCGTCGAGTTCGACGATGCCTACATCCTGATCAACGAGAAGAAGCTCTCCAACCTCAACGAGATGCTGCCGCTGCTCGAAGCCGTCGTGCAGACCGGCAAGCCGCTCGTCATCGTCGCGGAAGACGTCGAAGGCGAAGCGCTCGCCACCCTCGTCGTCAACCGTCTGCGTGGCGGCCTCAAGGTTGCCGCTGTGAAGGCTCCGGGCTTCGGCGATCGCCGCAAGGCCATGCTGCAGGACATCGCGATCCTGACCGGCGGCCAGGCGATCTCGGAAGATCTCGGCATCAAGATGGAGAACGTCACGCTCGCCATGCTCGGTCGCGCCAAGAAGGTGATGATCGACAAGGAGAACACCACCATCGTCAACGGCGCTGGCAAGAAGGCGGACATCGAAGCCCGCGTCGGCCAGATCAAGGCGCAGATCGAGGAAACCACCTCGGACTACGACCGTGAGAAGCTGCAGGAGCGTCTCGCCAAGCTGGCTGGCGGCGTTGCCGTCATCCGCGTCGGCGGCGCCACCGAAGTCGAAGTCAAGGAGCGCAAGGATCGCGTTGACGACGCGATGCATGCAACCCGCGCCGCTGTCGAAGAAGGCATCGTCCCGGGCGGCGGCGTGGCTCTGCTGCGCGCTTCCGAGCAGCTGAAGAAGATCAAGACCGCGAACGACGACCAGAAGACCGGCGTTGAAATCGTGCGTCGCGCTCTCTCGGCTCCGGCGCGCCAGATCGCGCTGAACGCAGGCGAGGACGGCTCCGTCATCGTCGGCAAGGTGCTGGAAAACCCGTCCTATGCCTTCGGCTTCGACTCGCAGACCGGCACCTACGGCGATCTCGTCAAGAAGGGCATCATCGACCCGACCAAGGTGGTCCGTGCAGCGATCCAGAACGCAGCTTCGGTTGCGGGCCTCCTGATCACCACGGAAGCCATGGTGGCCGAGCTGCCGAAGAAGGGTGGCGCTGCCGGCGGCATGCCCCCGGGCGGCGGCATGGGCGGCATGGACTTCTAAGTCCATCCACTCAGGCGACTGACAACTAAGAAAACCCCGGCAGCGATGCCGGGGTTTTTTCTTTAGACGACAGCCGATACCGTTCCGCATAAGAGACCTCACCACCGCTGCCATCAAAGATTCTTGCTCCGAAGCCAGGCGCGGATGGCCGCGATGTGTTCAGCCTTGCGTTCCAGCGGCAGCCAATGCCCGGCGGGCAGACTCGTCACGGTGAGGTCCGGGCAGGCCGCGCGCATCGGGTCACCCTGGCGATTTCCGGTGATGCTGCAGATCTGATCGAAGTCGCCATTGACGAACAGCACCGGCTGCGACAAGCGGCCGCTACCGGGCGCCTTGCGCGCATAGGCGATGTTGGCGTCGTCGTTCAGATACCAGGCGCAGGACGGACGGAAGCCGTGAACCTTGAACGTCTGCACCAATACGTCGAAGTCCGCCGGCGGCCAGAGAGCCGGGTCAGGTTGAATCGGCGGGGCGCGGTGTGCGGCGCCGAAGCGCCCTTCGTTCCGCGTGACCATCGCATTCGGCGACAGCTTGCCGATGCCGGCGGGGTCGCCTGGCCGAAAGATCGACGCCAGCGATGCTGCCGGATCTGCGTCGAGGTCGGAGACGGCCGAATCGAAGTGCGTCGTGTAGTAGCGGTAGTAGTCCCATTGACCATCCGGATATTGGTCAGCCGGATAGATCGTCCGGTCGACCAGCGGGACGACTGTGCGCAGGGCGTGCCCGTCGGGTTGATACGCCAGAGAGGTCAGCACGACGCCCCGACTCCGCTTGGGCTCATGCGCGACCAACTCACCAACGACAACACAGCCCCAGTCGTGGCCAACCCAGATCGCAGGTTCGCCGCCAAGATGGTCATGGAGTTCCACCATGTCTGCCACGACTTCCTCAATGGTGTAGGCATCGTTGGCTGCCGGCGCGGAAGAGCTGCCGAAACCGCGCAAATCAGGAGCGACACAGTGCCAACCGTCGGCGGCGAACGCGGTCATCTGTGCACGCCACATTAGACCGATGCCCGGCCAACCATGGACAAAGATCATCAGGGGTCCACCGGCCGGCCCGCACTCGATATAATGCGTTGTCTGACGAGGCGAGCTGAGAGTGCGTTGGTTGAGCGTTAGTCCGGCTCCAGAAGCGACCGGTTGAAGCAGGTCTGTCATGGTCGAATACTCCGGTGGGATTCAGGCATCCTTGAACATGATGTGCTCGCTGCGTGCTCGCAATGTTCGGGAACGGGAAGGCTGCGTTGAAAATGCGGCTGTTCGCAGTAATTGCGGACCGTGAGCGGCGTGACCTCCGCAAATTGCCGCGGAGCCGGTGCCGGCACGTGGCGCCGCTTATGCGGGCGGCCGGCCCATGAATCACGCAGATGCCGGCTCCGTATCACGTAGGCTTCGGATCCGATCGCCACCGGTTGACGATCCACAGCGCGGCCCACGCGCCGAGCAAGGTGGCGAGCATGCCGCCGGCGAGTGCGGCGGACATGGCCAGACCGCCCGTGCGCGCCAGCGACCCGTTTACATCGATCACCGCGCCGATCAGCATCACCACGACCAGCCCGCCGAACTGGGCGCCCACCAGCGCGCCGACGAAGCTGACAATGACGTTGACGATCCAGCCGAGCACGCCGCGTCGCTTCGTCCACGCCTCGTGCAGGCCGACCGCCAGCGCGGCGACCAGAAAGCAGAAACCGATCGTCAGCGATCCGCCGACGCTCGCCAGCGGAATAGCGCCGGTCGATTGAAGCAGCAGAATGGCGGTCACGGCAGCCAGCGCGATGTACAACATGACAATCTCCTCAGCGCTTTGTCATCGGCTTGTGGAGCGGGGTTCAACGGGGGCAACGGCCGAATGGACCGCCAGACCCGCCGATTTGCCCCGCTCCGGGCGTCAGCCTTAGTTTCGACCTGTTGCATTCAGTATCCATTCAACGCATGCCTTTCAGACTAGAGGCACGATTCCAGAACGCGCGGAGCCCGCCATGACGTGGATGCTGAAATTCCTTGCTGTCCTGCTGGCCTGCGTCGTGGCCTCGGAGAGCCCCTCGCGGGCCGCGCCCGCCGAACGGCGGATCGCGCTGGTCATCGGCAACGCCAACTATCAGGCCGGCGCACTGCCGACGCCGGCCAACGATGCCGGCCTGATCGCGCAGACGCTGCAGGCCGCCGGCTTCGACGTCACCGGCGCGCGCGACCTCGACCAGGACACGCTGCGCCGCACTTTCCGGGAATTCCTCGACAAGACCGCCTCGGCCGGCCCCGACGCCGTCGCCTTCGTCTATCTCGGCGGCTACGGCCTGCAGCTCGAAGGCGAGAATTACTTCGCGCCGATCGACGCCAGGATCACCCGTGACGTCAATGTCTCCGTAGAAGCGGTCCGCCTTTCCGACTATACGGTGCCGCTGGCGGCGCTGAAGCCGAAGGCCAGCATGGTGGTCCTCGATCTGGCGCGCGCCAATCCCTTCGCCAAGACCGGCAATCCGCTGTCCGGCGGACTGGCACTGGTGGATCCCGAACCCGGCATGCTGGTGGCGTTCAACGCCGCGCCCGGCACCGTGGCGCCCGATGAGGCGGGCCCCTATTCGGCCTATGCCCAGGCGCTCGCCGAGATGATGCGCGAAGGCGGCCTGAGCAGCGACGACCTGTTCAGCCGCATCCGGCTGCGCGTCAACGAGACCACCAAGGGCGCGCAGGTGCCATGGAACGTGTCGAAGCTGCAGGCGCCGTTCTACTTCTTCGAACGCGCCCCCGACGCGCCGCCGCC
>DATCUS010000041.1:0-28836 GCA_036561845.1 Tardiphaga sp.
GTCGCCCGCCGCCATCGAGGCCCGCAAGCGCGACCGCGCCCGGCTGGAAGCGGCGCTGCGCGATCTCCAGGCCTGCCGCGAGATCCTCGACCACGCCCTCAAGGACGGCTGACCGCCGCGGCCCCGGATCGAACAATCCCGGCAATCTCCGCCGCCCTTCTTGCGCGCCGGCCGGATCGAAGCTACACGATGCCATCGTCGGAGCGTAGCGCAGCCCGGTTAGCGCACTAGTCTGGGAGACTAGGGGTCGGAGGTTCAAATCCTCTCGCTCCGACCAATTTAATCCTTATATTTCAACAATTTAGCAAGATATGTCAGCCCCTGCCATTTGCAAGCAGCCGCCGGTTTGTAAAACGGTTTGCAAGGTTGCGTCGATTTGCGAGTCTTTTCAGCGACGCCTCCTAGTCTAGAAGACGAAGCTGGTGAGGCAGGCTTCACTCGAAAAATTGGTGTAGGACGGAAAAATTTTCGCTTGCGAAGCGGCAGCGCATTGGTGTCTCTTCCTTGAGCTGGCGCCCTACGGGGCAGTCGGTGATCAAGGTGTCCATATCGGACAGCCATTTTTAGGAGACTACTAATGCAAACCGTCAAGGTGCGCGTTGCGGACGCGCGTCGAATTCCGCACCCCTCCATCGCCGGCGTCGAGAAGCACTACTTCATCGTTCGCGCCGCCGATATTCCCTCTGACATCCCCCTCGAAGCTAATCCCCGAGATGCCCAGGGCCGCGACCTGAACCGTCGCGTCTACAAGCAGGTCAAGGACAGCTTGTTCAATCGCGCCAGCGAGGTCGGCACGTTTGACCTGATGAACAAGGGGATCACCGTCATTGCGGAGCATGTGAAGAAGCTCAACGACCACGAGTACGAGATGACCTTCGACGAGGGCCAGGGCATCGCCGACGGTGGCCATACCTACCGGCTGCTCCATGAGGCCCGCAACGACGAGGAACTCCCGGAGGAACAGCATGTAGAGATGCGGGTCATGACTGGCGTGCCGAGTTCGGTCATCGCAGACATCGCGAAAGGACTGAACACCGGCATGCAGGTGAAGGAGTTTGCGATCGAAAATCTGCGCGGTAATTTCGAGTGGATCAAAGAGATCGTCGACGGGCAGCCGTTCGAAGAACTCATCGCCTGGCGGGAGAACGAGGACAAGCCGTACGACGTGGTTGATATCCTATGCCTCCTCGAATGCTTCAACATCTTTGACTACCCGAACACTGGTTCGCGGCACCCGGTTGCTGCCTACGAGAAGAACAGCGCGGTGATGAAGTCGTTCTCGGACGACGCAGAAAACGCAGAAAAGACTGGTTCGCCGTCGAAATACGCGGCCTTTGGTCCGATCTTGCTCGACGTGATGAAGCTCTACGATATCATCCGGCATGACTTCAGAGAGACGTATAACAAGGCTACTAAGGGTTCCGCGGGAGCGCTCAAGATTGTCGACAAGGCTCCTAAGAAGAAAGTTTTCTCGTTCCCGTTCGGCGGCCTGCCGGACAACGAGTACCGGCTGAACCCCGGTGCCGCGTTGCCGATCTTGGCCGCCTTTCGCAACATGGTTGAGATCGATCCGCGTACGCAGAAGGCTCGCTGGATCGGAGGCTTCAACTTCGTGCTCGAGTTCTGGAACTCGGTGAAGGAAGAAGCTATTATGATCACGCACCAAGGGATCGGCGCCTATGGCCGCACGCCCAACGCGATCGGCAAGGCGCGCCCGCATTGGGGATTCATGCACCTGACCTTCGATCGTCGTCTCGCTCATATGCTGGACGAAAAGACGGCCCCGGGCAAGAAGCGCAAGAGTAATTGACCCACACCACCCAACGGCCGCCGCTAGGCGGCCGTTGTCTTTTTCGGGATCATTGTGCTCTCAGTTAACGAACGGCGATTTCGATGGTTATTCTGGAGGGTAACATCAAGGACGCCGAACTCTTTTGCTTCATGGCCGGCGATTGGCAGAATCAATAAATTCGCGTCGAGGATGACTTGTTTGCGCATCCTTCATTGGCCTTCCATCGAAAGAAATGCCCCAGTCCTGGTGTCAATTTGACCCGACATGCGCCGGTTCCATTTTTCCGGATATGCCCGCACGACTTCATCTCCGCCGAGCCGCGCTACCTCAGCGCCTCCGCGCTCGCAGCAACATTGTCGGCGAGATTCTGGATTAACGGCACGAAGCGCTTGATCAGGTCCTGGCGGTCGATCGCCGAGATGAAGTAGCTCATGCCCACCGTCGCCAGCACTTTTCCATTGCCGAGGATCGGCACGGCGATGGTGCCGGAAGAGCGCGGCTCCACGGTGGGGTCGCGTTCGGCAAAGCCCTGTTTGCGGATCGAGGAAAGCAAAGACAGGGTTCGCTTGCGGTCGACGATCAGGCCGTCTTCCGGCTCCTTCGAGCGCGCCAGCAGGTCGAGCAGCATGGAGCGTTCTTCCGCAGGGCAGAACGCCAGATAGGCGCGGCCCAGTGCGCGGCGCAGCAGGCTGAGATGCATGTTGATGGTGCCGTGGAACGGCGAGACCGGGCTGTCGGGGATGGTGCTGAAACGCACCATGACCGAGGTGACATCGAGCACGCCGATCGCAAGGGGCCAGTGATATTGCGCCGTGAAGGCCAGCGCCCACGGTCGTGCCGCCTCGACCACCAGCGGATCGCCGTGAAAGCCGTTGCTGAGCGACTTGACGCGGGAGGCCACCGCGTAGCCACCCTGGCGGCGGTCATTGACCGCATAGCCCATCGCACATAGCGATTTCATCAGCCGCACGATGGTCGATTTCGGCAGGCCGGTGGCGCGGTGCAGCATCAGGATCGATGCCACGCGATGCCGGTTCAATTCCTCCAGCAGCACGAGGGTGCGGGCGGCGGCTTCAACCTTCAGCGGGCGAGGGGATGTCATCGGCATTCCACTGTGCGGAACATGAGGGAATAGCTATGGCCGAAAGACAAGGCGGCTGCAATGCTTCCGTCAAAGAGCGCCACGTTTGTTGCTGACAATGCGGCTGCGCAATCATCATTGGGAGGCCGCCATCATGGCTGATAATTCCGTTTCCTATCCCGACACCGTGCCGCTGCCGCCGCTGTCGCGGCCGCAGGAGGTCGCCGAACTTCTGGTCGGCGCCATCGATCTGCATTGCCACAGCGGTCCGGCAGCGATGCCGCGCATCCTCGATCACCATGAAGAACTGCTCGACGCCGCCGAAGCGCGGTTTCGCGCCGTGCTCTACAAGGATCACTTCTATCCCGGCATGGCCCACGCCATCATTCTGGAAAAGCTGTTCCCCGAACTCGGCGTGAGGCTGTTTTCCGGCGTGGCGCTGAACAATGCGTCGGGCGGCATCAACCCGCACGCCGTCAACCATGCCATCAACCTGGGCGGCAAGATCGTCTGGATGCCGACGCTGTCGGCGGCCAACCACATCAACGTGCAGAACAGCGGCGCGGCCAAGAACTTTCCCAAGACCACGAAAAAATCGCTCGACCCGATTCCGCTGACGGCGCTGGACGCCAACGGCAAGCTGACCGACGACACCAAGAAGGTGATCGACCTGATCGCCGAGGCCGACATCATTCTCGCCGGCGGCCATCTGCATGTCAGCGAACAGCACGTGCTGTTCGAAGAGGCGGTCCGCCGCGGCGTCAAGAAGATGCTGGTCAACCATCCCACCTACGTCGTCGGCTTCGCCGACTCCGACATCCGGCAGTTGACGGGCATCGGCGTCACCATGGAACATTCGATCTGCATGTTCATCGACGGCAAGTCGAAGAAGTTCAGCGCCGACGATCTCGCGCATCTCATCGAGGTTGCCGGAGTCGACAAGACCATCCTGTCGTCCGACCTCGGCCTGCTGGCGTCGATGCGGCCGGTGGACGGCTTCCGCGCCATCACCCAGATGCTGCTCGATCTGCAGATGCCGGCCGCCACCATCCGGCAACTGGTCGGCGGCAATGCTGCGGCGTTCCTGAACCTGCCGCCGGCCCAGGCGGCCGGACAGAACGCGGCGTAACAACAAGGCACCGCCAAGGTCGCTGAAGCAGTCGCCGTTCGGCGCAAGGAAACGCTATGGATAACGTGAGCCGTGACAACGGCGCTGCGCTGATGAATCGCATCATGTGGCGCATCATGCCGCTGCTGATGGGCATGATGATGCTGTCGGTGATCGACCGCTCCAACGTCGGCTACGCCAAGCTGCAGATGGCGAGCAGTCTCGGGATGACCGAGGCCACCTATGGCCTCGCGTCATCGTTGTTCTTCATCGGCTATTCGCTGTTCGAGATTCCCAGCGCGCTTGCGGCCCACCGGTTCGGGGCGCGTTTCTGGTTCGCCCGCATCCTGCTGACATGGGGTGCGCTGACAGTGCTGCTGGGCTTCACCATGACCGGATCGCTGTTCGCCGCCGTGCGTTTTCTGGTGGGCTGTGCCGAAGCGGGGGCCTATCCGGGCATCATCTTCTACCTGACACTCTGGTTTCCGAAGCGTTACCGCGTGCAGGCTGTCGCGCTGCTCACCATCGGCAGTCCGCTCGGCAACATGTTCGGCTCGCTGTTCGGCGGCATCTTTCTCGACCTCGACGGCATGCTGGGCCTCGCCGGCTGGCAATGGGTGTTCATCGCCACCGGCGCGCCCGCACTGCTGCTGTTCGTGCTGATCTTGCGCTATCTTCCCGACAATCCCGCCACCGCGAAATTCCTCTCCGCCGGGGAGAAGGCGTGGCTCGCCGAGGATCTCGGGCGCGATGAAATCGCGCCGACCATCCACAGCAATCCGTTGCGGGTGCTGGTCGATCTGCGCGTCTGGTGGTTCTCCTTCGTTTACACCATGATCACGCTGGCGCTTTACGGGATCATCTACTGGCTTCCGACGGTGGTGAAGGGTTTTGGCACCACAGGCACCCAGAACGGCCTGCTGAACGCGCTGCCGTGGGCTGTCGCCGCGGTCGTGCTGGTGTGGCTGCCGCGGCATCTGCGCGCGCATCGCACCGTCCTGATCGGCATGGCGATGATTGCCCTCTGCGGCATGGTGGCCTTCTTCACCTCCACCTTGCTGACCGAGAACTGGATGCGCTACGTGGCGCTGGCGATCGGAACGCCGTGCGTCTCGCTGATGTTTCCGTGTTTCTGGTATCTGCCGTCGCAGATCTTCAAGGGCGCCCATGCGGCGGCGGCGATCGCGGCGATCAGCACCATCGGCAGCCTCGGCGGCTTCGCGGCGCAGAACCTGATGCCCTGGGTCGCCGGGCAGACAGGCAGCGCGCTCGCGGCCATGTCGGTGCCGGCGCTGGCCCTCGGATTCCTCGCTGCAAGCGCGCTGGGCATGCTGGGCGCGTGGCGCGTTCTGCCGCTCAATGATCCGGCTGCCATCCTGCCCCTTGATGCGAAGGCCACATGATGACTCAACTGCCATCCCTGATGCAGGCCGTCCGGATCACTGGGCATGGCGGGCCCGAAGTTCTTGCGCATGTCGATGAGCCGCTGCCCGAGGTGCGAGCCGGCGAGGTGCTGGTTCGCGTCGTCGCGGCCGGCGTCAACCGGCCGGATATCCAGCAGCGCCGCGGCCTCTATCCGGCGCCGCCCGGTGCCTCGGAGATTCCCGGCCTCGACATCGCCGGGGTGGTGGTCGCCGTGGCGGAGGGCGTGACCTGGCCGCGGGTCGGCGACGCCGTGTGCGCGCTGGTGACCGGCGGCGGCTACGCGCAATACTGCAACGTGCCGGCCGTGCAATGCATGCCGCTGCCCAAGGGCTACGATTTCGTACGCGCGGCGGCGCTCCCCGAAGTGCTGTTCACCAGCTGGAACAATGTCATCCTGCTCGGGCGGCTGGCGGAGGGTGAAAGCATTCTGGTGCAGGGCGGCACCAGCGGCGTCGGCATGGCGACCATCCAGATCGCCCGGCTGCTGCGCCGCGCGCGGGTGTTCGCCACCGCAGGGTCCGAGCAGAAGCGCCAGATCTGCCGCGACCTCGGCGCCGACATCGCGCTGGATTATCGCGACGACTGGGTGCAGCCGCTGCTGGAAGCGACCGGAAAGAACGGCGTCGACGTCATTCTCGATGCCCAGGCCGGTCCCTATACGGATCGCGAGTTGCAACTGCTGGCCTTCGACGGTCGGCTCGTTCTGATTGCGAGCCATCTCGGCGAACGGGCGGACATCAACGTGCGCCAGATCGTGCGGCGCCGGCTGACGCTCACCGGATCCACCATCCGTCCGCGGCCGCCTGAATATAAGGGGCGCATCGCCGAGGCGCTGGTGCAGCAGGTCTGGCCCTTGCTGGAGAGCGGCCGGATGCGGCTGGACGTGTTCGCGACATTCTCGCTGGCGGAGGTGGCACAGTCGCATGCCCTGCTGGATGCCAATGAGCAGATCGGCAAGGTCGTGCTGATCGTCGATCCGCAACTGGCCCATGTGGTGCCTCCATCGCAGCCGCGTAGGAAGGAAGAGGCGCCATGACTGATCCAATCTCCATTCCGGTGACGCAGGCTGAGGCGTTTCTGGCCGGCCTGTTCGAGCGCGCGGGTCTACCGCCGGCCGCGTCGGTCGAGATGGGGCACGCGCTGGTCGATGCCGATGTCGCGGGGCTGCCGTCGCACGGGCTGTCGCAAGCGGACATGTATATCCGGCGGTTGCGGCTCGGCAGCGTATCGGCCGAGGTCGAACCGCTGATGGTCGAGAGCCGCGAGGCAACCGCGGTGCTGGACGCGCGCGGCATGTTCGGCCATCTCGCTGGCGACCGGGCCATGAAGATTGCCATCGATCGCAGCAAGACGTTCGGCGTCGGCGTGGTGGCGGTCCGCAACAGTTTCCATTTCGGCGCGGCAGCCCGCTATACGCAACAGGCCAGCGACAGCAACTGCATCGGCATTGCCATGTGCAATACCAAGCCGATGATGCCGGCCCCGGGCGGTCTCGAAAAGCTTGTCGGCAACAATCCGCTATCGATCGCGCTGCCGGCCGCGGAGGGACCGGACTTCGTGCTGGACATGGCCATGAGCGAGGCAGCGCTCGGCAAGATCCGCGTCTATGAGCGGGAAGGCAAGCCACTTCCATCGACCTGGGCGGTGGATCGCGATGGCAACCCCACCACGGATGCCAAGGCCGCCATCGACGGCATGCTGCTGCCGTCCGGCGGCGCCAAGGGCTTCGGCCTGGCGATGGCCATCAACCTGATGAGCAGCCTGCTGTCGCAGGGGCCGGGCGGCGACGACGTCGCACCGCTCTACGGCGATTTGTCCAGGCCGTTCCTGTGTTCGCTGCTGTTCCTCGCCATCGATATCGGGCACTTCCGGCCGGAGCAGGAATTTCGCGATGCGGCGTCGGCGGAGCTGGCGCGGGTGCGCGGGTCGAAAGCGCGGAGCGGGGCCTTGCGCACGCCGGGCGAGCGCAGCTGGACCCGGCGCAAGAGTGGCAGCCAGACCGTTCAGATTCCGAGGGCTCTGGCCGACGGCCTGAATCGCCTGGCCGATGAGATCGGCGCAGCCGCGCGGCTTGGCTAGGTCTGCCGCCTGACCGCAGTGCACGCTGCGTCAAGCGGCGTTCCATTGTGCGGAATGGCGGGACATTCCGCGAGCCACCGTGCTGGCTTCCATTGTAGAACTTCGAACAAGAAATGCCGTCGAAGACGGCAACAGGAAACGCCGAGGGATTGAGCAGCCAATGCAATCACGTGTCGTCATCACATGTGCCGTGACGGGTAACCAGACCACGCCGGAGATGACTCCTCATCTGCCGATCACGCCGGAACAGATCGCCGAAGCCTGCCTCGGCGCGGCTGCGGCGGGTGCAGCCATCGTGCATATCCACGTCCGCGATCCCAAGACCGGCCGTCCATCCATGGAGATCGACTACTACCGTGATGTGGTGGATCGCATCCGCGCCCGGAACAAGGAGGTTGTCCTCAACCTGACCACCGGGCCGGGCGGCCGTTTCGTTCCCGATGCGGACGATCCGAAGGTCGCCGGTCCCGGCACCACGCTGATGCGGCCGGAGGACAGGGTGACGCATATTGCACTGCTCAAGCCGGACATCTGCACGCTCGACCTCAACACCATGAATTCCGGCGGACAGGTGGTCATCAACACGCCGGCGAATGTTCGCCGCATGGCGGCGGTGATCCGCCAGGCCGGCGTGAAGCCGGAAATCGAACTGTTCGACTCCGGCGACATCGCCCTCTGCCGCGATCTCATCGCCGACGGCACGCTGCAGGGCCCGATCCTGAGCTCGATCGTGATGGGGGTGAAATACGGTTTCCAGCCGTCGCCGGAGACGGTGCTGTATGCGCGCAGCCAGCTTCCGCCCGGCACGGTGTGGACCGCCTTCGGCACCGGGCGCAGCGCCTTTCCGATGGTGGCGCAATCCTATCTCGCGGGCGGCCATGTCCGTGTCGGGCTCGAGGATGGCATCTATCTCAGCAAGGGCGTCCTCGCCGAGACCAACGCCGCCATGGTCGAGAAGGCGCGCGGCATCGTGGAATCTCTCGGCGGACAGATCGCCACTGCGCGGGAGGCCCGGCAGATGCTGTCGCTGCCCATGTAACGCAACACCGTTGAAGCTGTCGTCAAACAACGCAGGAAAACCTGCATCACCATCGGAGGAAACCATGCGTCTCTTGTCTGTCGGCCTTATCGGCCTTGCGCTCGCCTTCTCGCCCTGCCACGAGGCCGCCGCGCAAAAATGGCCGGACCACCCGGTCACCATGATCGTGCCGTTTCCGGCCGGGTCCGCCGTGGATACGCTCGCGCGTGCCGTCGCCAACAATCTGAGCGAAAGTCTCGGCAAGCAGTTCATCGTCGACAATCGCGCGGGAGCGGGGGGCGGTATCGGCGGCGGCGCGGTCGCGAAGGCGCCTGCCGACGGCTATACGCTGCTGTTCGGGACGCCCGCGCCGATCGCGCTCAACAAGCTGATGTACAAGGGCCTGGCCTATGATCCCGAACGGGATTTCATGCCGATCATCCTCGTTGCCAAGTCGCCCCTTATCGTCGCGGCCAAGCCCGATTTCCCCGCGAAAACCTTCGCGGAACTGATCGCTTACGCCAAGGCTAACCCGGACAAGGTCAATGTCGGCCATCCCGGCAACGGCACGCTCGGCCACATCACGTCGGAGCTGATTCAGCAGTTCACCGGCGTGAAGATGACCAACGTGCCCTACCGTGGAACGGCGCCGCTGACCACCGACCTGCTCGGCGGCGTTGTCGATGTCGTGATGGATTTCATGCCCACCTATGTGCAGTTGGTAGAATCCGGCAAGATCAAAGCGCTCGCCGTGACCACCAGCGATCGCGCCGCGCAATTGCCCAACGTTCCGACAGTGCAGGAATCGGGGTTCAAGGGTTTTGAGGCCTCCGCATGGTACGCGATGGTCGCGCCGACCGGCACGCCGAAGGAAATCGTGAGTACCATCAACGAACTGGTGAACGCCTATCTGAAGAGCGATAAGGGCAAGGCGCTGCTTGCGCAGAATGCGCTGCAGCCGGTCGGTGGCACGCCGGAAGATCTCAAGGCATTTATCGCCAGCGAACTCGCCAAGTGGAAGCCGGTGATCGAGGCCGCCAAGATCACCATGTAAGAAAGAGGGCTCTTGTCCCGGACGCAGTGCAATGCGCCTCCGTCAGGAGGCGACATGCACTGCAGAGCCGGACCGCCAAAAACTCCGAGCTCGGCACGGTCCCGGCTCTGCGGAGCGGGACAAGAATGCCGCACCGCGTCCGGGACACGAGGCCTGATCGTAGATCTCTGTCGACTCAATTGAAAGCACCTGAGATGTCCGCCATTCAAGTTCCTGCGTTACCGATCCCGAAAGTTGCACTCGTCACCGGCGGCAGCAGCGGCATCGGCAAGGCAATCGCCGTGCGGCTTGCCGCCCTGGGGTGCGCCGTCGTGGTCGGCTACAACAGCCGCCAGGAACAGGCCGAGGAGGTGGTCGCCGGCCTGCAGGGGGCGGGTCACCTCGCCATGCGCATTGCCATTGATGATCCGGCTTCCATCGCGGCAGCCGCGGTCGCCGTCACGGAAAAATACGGGCGCCTCGATGCGCTGGTCAATTGCGGAGGCGCGACCACGCCTGTGCCGGCCAACGATCTTGACGGACTGACCGACGAGATCTTCGACCGCACCGTGACGATCAACCTGCGCGGGCCATTCGCCATGGTCCGGGCTTTCCGTCCGTTGCTGGAAAAGGGCAGCAGTGCGGCGATCGTGAACATCTCGTCGATCGCGGCGCGCACGGGGATGGGCAGCAGCCTGGCCTATCTGGCGGCGAAGGCCGGTGTCGATGCGCTGACGATTGCGCTCGCGAAGATACTTGGACCGAAGATCCGCGTGTTCTCGATTTCGCCGGCCGGCGTGGACACCGATTTCGTCGCCGGGCGGACGCGGGAGCAGCTGCAGAAGGTCGCCGACCGGATGCCGCTTGCCCACATCACCACGGCCGACGACGTAGCAAGGGCAGTCGTGGCGTGCATCGTTCATCTGACCAGTTCGACGGGAATCGTGGTGCCGGTCGACGAGGGCCGACACCTTTAGGTCTGACGCCCGGCGTCATGGAGAGAGAACAATGAACAAGCTGAAATTCTACATCGACGGCGCCTGGGTGGATCCGGTCGCGCCGTCGACGCTGGGCATCGTCAATCCGGCGACCGAGGAGACCTTTGCGCAGATCAGCCTCGGCTCCCGGCAGGATGTCGACCGCGCCGCGAGGGCAGCCCGCCGTGCTTTCGCGAGCTGGTCCGACGTCAGCGTCGAGGCCCGCCTGGCTTATCTCGGCAAGATCATCGAGGGCTTCAGGGCGCGATTGCCGGAACTGGCGCGGATGATGACTCTCGAAATGGGCGCACCGATCACCTTTGCGACCGAACGCCAGGCGACGGTTGCGCTGTTTCACTTCGAAGAAGCCGCGCGCGTGCTGGCGGAGTACCGGTTCGAGGAGCGGATGGGGAATGAGATCGTCCGCCGCGAACCGATCGGCGTCTGCGGACTCATCACGCCATGGAACTGGCCGCTCAACCAGGTGGCGTCCAAGGTCGCACCGGCGCTGGCGACCGGATGCACGGTGGTGCTGAAGCCCAGCGAGATCGCGCCGCTCAGCGCGATGCTGCTTGCCGAGATCATTCACGACGCCGGCGTTCCGGCCGGCGTCTTCAATCTCGTGAACGGCGACGGCCCTGCAGTGGGCGAGGCGATCGCCGCCCATCCCGCCATCGACATGGTGTCGTTCACCGGATCGACATCCGCCGGCATCCGGGTCGCCAAGCTGGCGGCAGACACGGTGAAGCGCGTCGCCCAGGAGCTGGGCGGCAAGTCCGCCAACATCATCCTGGGCGATGCAGACCTGAAGACGGCGGTGACCGAAGGCGTGCACGCCTGCTATACCAACGGCGGCCAGAACTGCCAGTCGCCGACCCGCATGCTGATCCCGCGCGCGCAACGCGACGCGGCCTTCGCGGCGGCACGCGAGGCCGTCGACAGCATACGCCTCGGCGACCCGCTCGATCCGGCTTCCACCATGGGGCCGATGGTGAGCCAGGGACAGTTCGACAAGATTCAGGATCTGATCCAGTCCGGCATCGATGAAGGCGCGACGCTGGTCGCCGGCGGCATGGGACGGCCCGCGGAAGTCAATCGCGGCTACTATGTTCGCCCGACCGTGTTCGGCGACGTGACGCCGCAGATGCGGATCGCCCGCGAGGAGATCTTCGGGCCCGTGCTGTCCATCATGAGCTATGACACCGAGGACGAAGCGGTCGACATCGCCAATGATACGCCGTTCGGCCTGGCAGGATTCGTGCAGTCCAGAGACCTCGACCGCGCGCGAAAAATCGCCAACCGCATTCGGGCAGGGCGGGTCTATCTCAACGGCGCGCGCTTCGATCGCAGCCTGCCGTTCGGCGGCTACAAGCAGTCCGGCAACGGTCGTGAGTTCGGAGTGTTCGGATTTGAGGAATATCTCGAGGTGAAGGCGATCCTCGGCTACCGGGCGAGCGCGCAATGACCCGCATGAATGTCACAGTCGGCGCAACGCCTCTGAAGAATCCGCTGATCGCCGGATCGGCGGAGCACCACATCGCGGCGGATGGCGTTCGGCGCGCCTTGCGCGCTGGCGCCGGCGCGGTGGTGGTCAAGTCCATCAACGAATCGGAGCGCGGGCGCGACCAGCTGCAGCGCGCGCAATATATGCTGCTGGACGAGCAATGGCGCGAAATTCCATGGACGCCCGAAGCGCCGGCAACAGCGTTCATCGCCACCCGCTCCGGCCTGACCCCGCAAGACTTTGCGGCCTGGCTCGAGCAGACGGCGCTGCTCGATCGCGAGGCCAAGGCAATGGACTCCTACGCGATTGCCAGCCTGATCGTCGCGGATCTTGCGAACACAGTGGCGATGGCGAAGCAGGTCGAGCAGGCCGGCGTGCGGATTCTCGAACTCAACATCGGCACGCCCTACGCCAGCCAGGCCAGAGGGGTGGTGTCTACCGAGCTCGATCCCGAGCGGGTGGCGATGATCGTCTCGACGGTGCGGCAGGCGATCGGCATTCCCTTGTGGGTGAAGCTGACGGGCCAGAGCGAGCGCGTGCCGGATCTCGCCGCTGCCGCGTTCCGCGCCGGGGGCGATGCGGTCATCATGGCCGGCCGGCTGCTCGGGTTCATTCCCGACGTCGAAACTCGGCAGCCGTTCCTCGGCACGGCCCTGGGCGTCGGCGGCTACTGGAATCTGCCGCTCACCTGCTATTGGCTCGCGGTATCCCGGCAACAGCTTGGCCGCGACAAGCCGCTGATTGCGACCAACGGCGCGCGCAGCGGCCTCGACGTCGTCCGCATGATGCTCGCCGGCGCCAGCGCCGTGGAGATGGCGTCGGAAGTGATGCTGCGAGGATCGTCGGTCCTGTCAGACGCTTTGCAGGAACTCGACGCCTACCTGCAGCGCAAGGGGATCACGGCAGCCGAACTTGTCGGCGTCGCAGCGGACCAGCGCAAGGCCTTTTCCGACATGGCGTTGCGGACCGATGATTGGAAAAAATATGTTGCCGATGGCGAAGCGAGCATCCGGAAGGACTGACGAAATGCGACCAATGAACCGGCGTGCGACCCTACTGGGACTACTTGCGGCGGCATTCTGCCTTGCGCATGCCGCACCAAGCTACAGCCAGGCGTGGCCGACGCGCCCCGTTACGATCGTTGTGCCCTTCACGGCAGGAACCACGTCCGATGTGATCGCCCGCGGCCTCGCCCAGGAACTGAGCGCAAAGTTCGGCCAGCCGTTCGTGGTGGAAAACAAGGGCGGGGCGGGCGGCAATATCGGCGCAGCCAATGTCGCGCGCGCCTTGCCCGATGGCTATACGATCCTGTTCGCAACGACCTCGCAGGCGGCAACCAACAAGCTGATGTACAAGCACATGGAGTTCGACCCGCAGCGCGATTTCGCGCCGGTCGTGCTGGTCGGCAAGGCGCCGGTGATCGTCACCGCCCAGCCCGACGCACCATACGCGACGCTGGCCGAATTCATCACCTACGCCAAGGCCAATCCGAACAAGGTCACCGGCGGCTTTCCGGGCAATGGCACGCTCGGCCACATCACCGGGGAGCTGCTGGCAAGCAAGGCGGGCATCGAGTTCGGCAAGACACAGTACCGCGGTGCCGCCGCGATCCTGGCCGATCTTCTCGGCGGTCATATCGATATCGGTATGGATTCGCTGGCGCCCTACATTTCCAACATTCGCGAAGGCAAGATCAAGGCACTGGCCATCGCTTCGTCAAAGCGCTGGTCGATGCTTCCAAACGTGCCGACGGTGGCGGAATCGGGGCTTCCGGGTTTTGAGGCGAGCGTCTGGTACGCCATGCTGGTGCCGGTCAAGGTGCCCGCCGACATCGTGGCCAAGCTCAATGAGGCCACCAATGCCTGGTTGAAAGATCCGAAGACGCAGGAGTTTCTCGTCAATCTCGGCGCGGAAGCGGCGGGCGGAAGCCCGGCCGATCTGGCCGCCTTCACGCAGTCCGAGATCGACAAATGGAGCCCGATCATCAAGGACGCCAACATCACCTTCTGACGCGGCGCCGTCGACGGGCTGGCATCACGCGGGGGCACGGCGCGGCGCTCGCGCGCCGCGCTTTGCGGATGGCTGCTCGCCACTGCGGCCGTGACCGAGCTTGCGCGAGATCTGCCGTGCCGTCTCGATCAGCTGCGCGACATCGGACGGGCGCGGCTTCTCGGGCAGAAACTGGATCGAACCGACGAGTGCGACCGAGGCGATGCAGGCATCCTGCGCATCGAAGATGGGGGCGGCCACCGCATTCAATCCGAGCATGGCCTGTTCCGGCGCCGAGGAAAACCCGAGACGGGCAATGTCCAGCAATTCCTGCTCGATCCTGCGGACCGACACGATGGTCTTGTCGGTGAAGCGCTGAAGCGGCTGGCCAAGCAGGCGGGCACGCAGCGGCAGCGGCGCAAAGGCCAGCATCACCTTGCCCTGCGCCGAGGCATGAAAGGCCAGTTCGCTGCCCGGCCGCACGCCGATTTCGATCGGAGCCCTGCCGGAGAGCTTGCTCAGAACCAGCGCACCGCGCGGCGTCATTTCCGACAGCACCACCGGATGCCCGAGCGCGTCGCGCAATTGCCGCATCGGCCCTTCGGCGAGGTGCACGAGGTCCGTCTCCGGCGCGTGCCGGGCGAGCAGCCGGCTGCGCGGACCGATGGCATAGCGCGAGGTGGTCGCGTTCTGCGCCAGATAGCCGCGCTCCACCAGTGTCTGCAGATGCCGGTGCACGGAGCCCTTGGTCATGTTCAGGCGCTCGGCGATCTGCGTCACGCCCAATTCGTCGTCAGCGAACGCGACCGCCTCCAGGACGTCGATGGCAAGCTGGACGGAGTGGACCCCGCCGGGTTTCGGTTCGTTCATCGGATCTCCGCAGCGGTTCACGAGCGCGGAACAACGTAACGCAAAGTCGCGCAAGTGCAATCGATGTTGCAACGCTGGCGCTCATCGAGTTGAGAGTCCGCTTGGCTGTTGACAGGCCGTTCGACACTGCATTAACTTAAAACGAAACGGCGTTCCGCTCTCGCGAACAAGTTACGCGAGATCATCGGACAGCGCTAGAACCAAGAAGGCGGTGAGGAAATGACAGGACCGGCAAATCCCGACGTGGAGCAGCGCATCGATGCCTTGTTGAAAGGCGCGATCGATCCGCATGTGCACAGCGGCCCCTCGATCGCGTTGCGCGGCATCGACCATCTCGAACTGCTGCAGCAGGCCTCGCAGGCCGGCTTCGCGGCCGTGGTGACCAAGGATCACGACTACAGCGGCGTGATGACGGCGGAGCTGATCCGGAAGCACCATCCCGAGCTGAAGACGAAGATCTATTCGAGCATCGTGCTCAACAATGTGGTGGGCGGCTTCAACCCCTATGCGGTCGAGCACACCGCCGCGATGGGCGGCAAGATCGTCTGGATGCCGACGCTTGCCGCGGAGAATCACTTGCGCTGGCAGGAGTCGGCGAAATGGGTGCATCCGGCATCCACCGAGAAGATGCGACCCGTCACCGCAATCCCGGTGCTGAATGGCGACAAGACGGTGCGCGACGACGTCAAGGAAGTGCTCGATATCGTCGCCCGCAACGACATGGTGCTGGCCAGCGGCCATCTCCATGTCAGCGAGACCTGGGTGGTGTTCGAGGAGGCGCAGCGCCGCGGCGTCAAGCGCCTGGTATTCACCCATCCGGAGGACATCGTCGACGCCTCGCTGAATGACGTCAAGGGCATCGCGGCGATGGGGGCTTTCGTCGAGCACTCGCTGTGCATGTTCCTCGAAGGCTGCAAGTTCAAGAGCCGTGAGCCGGAGGATTTGCGTAACCAGATCGAGGCCGCAGGCGTGGAGCAGACCATGCTGTGCTCGGATCTCGGCCAGACCGGCACGTTCAGTCCGCTCGATGGCTTCCGCCGCGGCATCCGGCTGTGCATGGACCTCGGCTATGACGACGAGCAGATCCGCAAGATGGTCTCGACCAACACCGCGCGCGCGATGGGCATCGAGGCGGATGTCGTCGCGGCACGGGCGAGCTGACGTTCCGCACAATGGAATGCGCGAAAAGGCTGGTGCGCCGCGCGCTGCCGGTCGCCTAGACTGGGCGACCGAACCAAAAGTTTAAGGGAGATCGCTCATGTATGACGCCACTGATCCGCGCGCCAAGCTCGCGCCCGCCGCTGCTGCCGCCAAGCCTGTACCGCCGGGCCCGTTCGGTCAGGCTGAATACCTGAAGTTCTACGAGCAGCCGCCGCAGGACGACGGCCCGGAAGGCAAGAGCTGGTACGGTCGCGGCCAGAATTTCCTGGTCGCCTACACCGAGGGCAAGGCCGGCGGCGTCCTCGCCCGCACCGACCAGCCCGACGAATACGCCGTGCTGTTGTCCGACCCCAAGGTGGTTGTCGAGATCACCACCGCCGACGGCACCAAGCGCGTCAACGGCCGCTCGCTGGCCTTCGTGCCGCCCGGCGCGTCGAGCATCAGGATCATCGAACCCGGCCGTATCCAGCGCATCTTCACCACGCGCTCGACCGATCTCGCCGCCAAGTGCGCCAACGCCGCGTCCTACGCCAATGCCAAGCCTTATGTGGCGCTGCTGGAAGACTGGCCGGCGCCGAAGGACGGATTTCGCCTGCGCGTCTACAGCCTCGACGTGGCGCCGGAGCCCGGCCGCTTCGGCCGTATCTGGCGCTGCACCACCATCATGGTGAACTATCTCGACGGCTATCAGGGCCCGCGCGACGCCGCAAAACTGTCGCCGCATCATCATGACGATTTCGAGCAGTGCTCGCTCGCCGTCGAAGGCGAGTTCATCCATCACCTGCGTTGGCCATGGACGGTCAACAAGGCGAACTGGCGCGAGGACGATCACGAGTTGTGCAAGACGCCGTCGCTCGCTTTCATCCCGCCGCCGTCTATTCACACCACCGAAGCCTGCGGCAAAGAATTCAACCAGCTGGTCGACATCTTCTGTCCGCCGCGCCTCGACTTCTCGCAGAAGCCGGGCTGGATCCTGAACGCTGACGAATACCCGATGCCGCAGACGGCGACCCAGACCACAGCGGCAAAGGCTTGATGATATGACCAATGCTTCCACTTTCCGGCAGCGCATGCTCGCCGGCGACAAACTTGTCGGCACCTTCCTGAAGACCCCGACCAGCCACGCCACCGAGATCCTCGGCAACATCGGCTACGATTTCGTGGTAATCGACCAGGAGCACGGCCCCTTCGACCGCACCACCAGCGACATCGCGCTGCTGGCGGCGCGGGCGCACGACATTCCGGCGCTGGTGCGCGTGCCCGGCCCGGATTCCATCCTCTCCGTGCTCGACTGCGGCGCGACCGGCGTGCTGGTGCCGCATGTGAAGACCGCGGCGGCTGCCCGCGAGATCGCGGCGCTGTTCCGCTATCGCAACGGCAGCCGCGGCTTCGCCACCAGCACCCGCGCCGGCAACTACAGCGGCGTGCCGATGTGGACGCACATCGCGGCCGCCGACGCGCAGATGGTGTTCGTCGCCCAGATCGAGGATCCCGTGGCGCTCGACGAGATCGACGCTATTGCCGCCGTCGAGGGGGTCGACTCGCTGTTTATCGGGCGCGGCGATCTCACCGCGGCGTTTGGCGACGAGACCAAGGACCCGCCGGCGGTGCTGCGCGCGGTCGAGCTCATTTCGGAAGCCGGCCGCAAGGCCAACAAGCCGATCAGCGTCTATGTTGGCAACGCTACCGAGGCCGAGTGGCTGAATTCGCGCGGCGCCACCGTGTTCGTGCTCAATTCTGACCAGGGTTTTCTACGCCAGGCGGCGACATCCAACCTGAAGGATGTTCGCGGCAAGGTGGGCGGCACGTCCTGACGGAGCCGCCTCGTTTACTGAAGCTGCCAATAAAAATCTAAAGAAAAATCAAACACCGGGAGGGACACATGGGATCGCGCAACGCGCTTGTTGTCGCCACGCTGCTGACGATGGCGACGGCACTGCCGGCTTTGGCGCAGGAGACGATCAAGATCGGCTCCTCGCTCGGCCTGACAGGCTACGGCTCCGCCACGGACGGCCACTGGCGCGACGGCCTGGCGGTCGCCATCGAGGAGGTCAACAGGCAGGGCGGCGTTCTCGGCAAGAAGCTCGAACTGGTCACCGAGGACAACAAGTCGACGCCGCAGCAGGCGGTCGTCGTCTATCGCAAGATGATGTCCGAGGACAAGGTCGTCGCCTTCGACAGCGGCTGTATCTCGGCCGGCAATTTCGCGGCCGCCAGTTTCGTGTCCAAGGCGAAGCTGCCGATGTTCCTGTGCTCGATCCTGCCGCGCCAGCCGGAAGAGATCAAATGGGCATTCCAGTTTTTGCCGCCACCGAAATACGAGGTCGATACGCGCTACGCCTATCTCAAGGAGAAGACGCAGATCCGCAAGATCGGCATCCTGTCCGATCCGAGTCCGTACAGCCTGCTGATGAAGGGCCTGGCCGAGAAGGGCGCCGAGGAGTTCGGCCTCAAGGTGGTCGCCAGCGAGACCTACCAGCAGGACGACTCCGACTTCAGCGTGCAGATCGGTCGTATCAATGCGGCCGGCGCCGAGGCCCTGATCATGCTGGGGCAGGGCAATGCCGTGGTCACCGTGGCCAACAACATCCGCAGTCTCGGTCTGACCAAGATGCTGATGCTGGGCAGTATCAACGAGCTCGACATTCTGCAGGCCGCCGGCAAGGTGCTGGGCGAACAATACCTGGTCCCGTCGCCGCTGATCCAGATTGCATCCGATGACATCAGCGTCATCACCGATCCCAAGGCCCGCGCCGCGGCGGAGCCGTTCGTCAAGGCGATGAAGGACAAATACGGCCGGACGGACAATGCGCAGGCGTCGCGCGCGTGGGATTCGCTGCTGATGCTTGCAGCCGCCATGAAGAAGGCCGGCACTACCGAAGGCGAAGCGGTGCGCAATGCGTTCGAGCAACTCGGCCACTACGACGGCGCGGGTGCGTCCTACGATTTCACGGCCCAGCAACACATCGGCATTACGCAAAATCCCTACGTGATCGCCTCGGTGAAAGACGGCAAGCTGGTTCTGAAGAAATGACGGTGGCCGCGGATACCACGCCTCTCATAGAGGTCCGCGATCTGGCGGCTCGCTACGGCCACATCGAGGCGCTTCGTCCGACCAGTCTCCATGTGGCGCCGGGCGAGTTCGTCACCATCCTGGGTCCCAATGGCGCGGGCAAGACCACCTTGCTCCGTGCCATCACCCGGTTGATTGCCAGTACGGGCCGGGTGGCGTTCAGGGGCCGGGACGTGACCGGCCTGAAAACCCATCAACTGGCCGATCTCGGCATCATCATGGTGCAGGAGGGCCGCGGCCTGTTCGGCGACATGAGCGTCCGGGAAAATCTGCAGATCGGCGCCTACAAGCTGACCGGTTCGCAGGCCGATCGAGACCGGCAGCTGGAAAAAGTGTTCTCGCTGTTTCCGCGCCTAAAGGAGCGGGTGTCGCAGACCGCGTCGTCGATGTCGGGGGGCGAGCAGCAGATGCTCGCGGTTGGCCGCGCATTGATGGCCGATCCGAAGCTGCTGATTCTCGACGAGCCATCGCTCGGCCTTGCGCCGCGCGTCGCCACGGAAATTCTCTCGACGCTGGGCGCGCTCAATAAGGAGGGCCTCGGCATCCTGCTGGTCGAACAGAAGGCGCCACTGGCGCTCAAGCTCGCCCAGCGCGTCTACATCCTTTCCTCCGGCCGTGTGCGCGCCGAATTGCCGACGCACGAGATCAAGTCGCATCATGACCTCGCTCAATACTACTTCGCCTGAGCCCGCTGTGCGGTCCGCCCGTCCGCGGCTCGACCGGTTCCAGATCGGCCTGTTGGTGCTTTGCGGGCTGCTGACCGTCGGCGCGCTGATCTACGGCGGCTATCTGCTGACCGTGTTTCAGCTGGCGATGATCTACGCCATCTTCTGTATCGGCCTGAATTTCTTCATGGGCTACACCGGGCAGGCATCGTTTGGCCAGAACGCCTTCGCCTGCATCGGCGGCTACGGCAGCGCCATCCTCTGCGTGCAGTATGGCTGGGAGCCGGCGCTGGCGATGATCGCCTCGATGGTCGTGGCAGGCGTCGCCGCGCTGCTGATCGGCTATCCCACGCTGCGCCTGCGCGGGCACTACCTCGCGATGGCGACGTTCTCTCTCGGTCTCATCACTTACGATATTTCGATCCAGTGGACCAGCCTGACCCAGGGCTACATGGGCTATGCCGGCATTCCGCCGCTGGGCATCGCCGGCTTCGAGATCGAGGACGAGCGCTGGAAGCTGGTCGCGCTTGTCGTGCTGCTGGGCCTGGCGTTCTGGATCTCGCAGCGCATGCGCGACTCGCGGTTCGGCCGCGGCCTGCGCGCCATTTCCGGCAGCGAGAACGGCGCCGCCGCGCTCGGCGTTCGCGTGCCGCGCTTCAAGCTGATCGCCTTCGTCATCGCCGCGCTCTATGCCTCCGCCGCCGGCTCGCTGTTCGCGCACACGGTGGGCTTCATCAGCCCCGAAATGTTCGGCCCGCAGATGAGCATCATCACCTTCACCATGCTCTATGTCGGCGGTGTCGGCACCATGATCGGTCCGATCGTCGGCGCCATCGTGGCGTCGCTGCTGCCGGAGATCTTCCGCAGCGTCGGCAAATTCCAGGACATCGCCTATGCGGTCGTGCTGCTCGGCATGCTGATCTACGCACCAAAAGGCTTGTCGTCGCTCGGCAAGCTGTTCCGCCCGCGCAACAAAGAGGAGGCGTAATCATGGCCCTTCTCAAGGTCAAAGGTCTGACAAAACGCTTCGGTGGCCTGGCTGCCAACAACGAGATCGACCTCGAAGTCCCCGAAGGCAGCCTGTTCGCCGTCATCGGCCCCAACGGTGCCGGCAAGACCACGTTCTTCAGCATGATCTCGGGCTTTCTTGCCTCGACGTCCGGCAGCATCGCCTTCGACGGCCGCGACACCACCCATATGCGTCAGGATCTGATCGCGGCCATGGGCCTGGTGCGCACCTTCCAGCTGGTGCAGCTGTTCAAGGGCATGTCGGTGATCGAGAACGTGGAGGTCGGCTGCCATCTCGCCACCCGCGGCGGCGTCGCCGCCTCGCTGCTGCGCCCGGCCTGGTTCCGCAGGCAGGAGATCGAGGTGCGCGAGCGCGCCCATGAGCTGCTCGACTTCGTCGGCCTCGGCGCCCAGGCCGAACAGGACGCCGAGCTTTTGCCCTATGGCCAGCAGCGCCTGCTTGAGGTGGCGCGGGCGCTGGCCTCGAAGCCGAAGCTGCTGCTGCTCGATGAGCCCGCCGCCGGTCTCAACACCCAGGAAACCGAGGGCCTCGCCACCATCATCCAGAAAATCAATGCCCAGGGCACCACCGTGCTGCTGATCGAACACGACGTCGGCCTCGTCACGCGCATTGCGCATCGCATCGCGGTGCTGGATTTCGGCAAGAAAATTGCCGAAGGCACGCCGGACGAGATCAAGGCCCATCCTGAGGTCATTGCCGCCTATCTCGGCGTGGAGGAAGAGAATGCCTAGTGTCGTCGAACTCATCCAGAGCCTCGTCAATGGCCTTGGCATCGGTCTGGTCTACGGCCTGATCGCCATCGGATTCTGCGTCATCTACAATGCCAGCGGCATCGTCAACTTCGCGCAGGGCGTGTTCGTCATGCTCGGCGGCATGTTCGCGCACACCATTCTGACCCGCTACGGCCTGCCGATCTGGCTGTCGGCCATACTGGCCGTCATCCTGGTGGCCGGCGTCGGCGTTCTCGTGCAGATCCTTGTCATCAATCCGATGTGGCGGCGCAACGCGCCGCTGTTCGCCATCATCCTGGCTACGCTTGCCGTGCAGCTGCTGATCGAACAAGTGGTGATCCTCACATTGGGGGACCAGCCGCGCACCTATCCGGAATTCACCTCCGGCGGCCCGCTCAAGATCGGCCCGATCGCTATCGGTTACCAACTGTTCTGGGTGCTGGGTTGCGGCGCCGTGATGGTGTTCGCGTTGCAGCAGTTCTTCAACCGAACGCGCATGGGCCGGGCATTGCGCGCCTGCGCCCAGAACCGCGAAGCCGCGGCATTGCTGGGCATCCCCGTCGAGCGCATGCTGATCCTTGCATTCGCACTCAGCTCAGGCCTCGGCGCCGCCGCTGGCATCCTGATCACGCCGACGCAGTACACCGCCTACATGGTCGGCGGTCCGTTCGGCATCAACGGCTTCATCGCCGCGATCATCGGCGGCTTCGGCAGCCCGCCGGCGGCCCTGGTCGGCGGCATCTTCCTCGGCGTTGTCCAGTCCGAGGCCATTGTATTCTTCGGCGCCGGTTTCAAGAATATCATCTCGCTGACCCTGCTGCTGATCGTGCTGCTGTTCTTCCCGAACGGCCTGTTCGGCGGTTTTGCCAAGAAAGCCTGAGCAGGAACCGATTCATGAATGTCTTGCTGGTCTATGTCCATCAGGAGCCGACGTCGTTCACCTGCGCGTTGAAGAATGCGGCCCGCGATGCGCTGAGCGCGGCGGGGCACCGTGTCGAGGTGTCCGACCTCTACGGTGAAGGATTCAACCCGGTCGCCGGACGTCATGACTTCACCACGGTCCACGACGCCGGCCGCTTTCACTATCAGAACGAGCAGGGCCACGCTTATGCCCATGGCGGCTTCGCACCCGACCTGGTGCGCGAGCAGCAGCGCGTGCTCAAGGCCGATCTGATCATCTGGATCTATCCGATCTGGTGGGGCGGCGTGCCGGCCATCCTCAAGGGCTGGTTTGACCGGGTCATGGCGTTCGGCTTTGCCTATGCCGACGGCAAGCGTTTCGACAGCGGCTACTTCAGGGACAAGATCGGCCTGCTGTGCCTGACCACCGGCGGCACGGTGGAGCGGTTCTCGGCCGAGAATGTCTACGGGCCCATCGACCAGGTGCTGTATCCAACCCAGCACCTGATGGTGGAATATCTCGGCATGACGTCTTATCCGCCATTCGTCGCCTATGCCGCTCCGCGCATCGATGCCGCCGGCCGCGAAGCCTATTTGCAGCAATGGCGCGCGCGTGTGCTCGAGATTGCCGGAGCCAGGAAGGACGCAGCATGAGCGACGCTAACAAGGTACGCAACAAGGTGGTGCTGGTGACCGGCGGTTCGCGCGGCATCGGCGCCGGGATGGTGCGGCGCTTCGCCGCCGAGGGTTTTCGCGTGGCGATCGCCTGCCGCAGCGGAAAGCAAGCCGCGGACAAGGTTCTCGGCGAGATCACCGCAGCAGGAGGGCAGGGCATCGTTGTTACCGGCGACGTGGCGAAGCCGGAGGATGCCAAGGCGATGGTGGCGCAGGTGGTCACGCAATTCGGTACCATCGATGTGCTGGTGAACTGCGCCGGTATCGCCGAGTACCGGCCTTTCGAGGCCACCGATCCGGCTCTGTTTCATGCGACCTTCGACACCAACGTCTATGGCACTGTCGCAATGATCCAGGCAGTGCTGCCGCACATGCCGGCCCCCGGCGGCCGCATCATCAATTTCTCATCGGCGCTGGCCACAAGGCCCATCCCGGGCGCATCGATCTATGCCGCGTCCAAGGCCGCGGTTGCCGCCTTGTCGCACGCGCTGGCAAAGGAATTCGGACCGCGCGGCATCACCGTCAATGCGATCGCGCCAGGAGTCATCGAGACCGAAATGACAGCCGGCATTCTGGCCGAGCGCAGCGCGAGCATCCTGGCAATGACGCCGCTCGGCCGGATCGGCCAGCCCGACGACATTGCGGGCATCGCGTTGTTCCTGGCGTCGCCCGACGCCAATTGGGTCACTGGCCGAACGATTATCGCCGATGGCGGCGTGAGCTGACGCTGTGGCGAGAACTGCCGATGTTTGATGTGACTGACCCCTGCGGGCTGATCGGCGGTACCGCGTGCCGACGCGCTGCAAATGGAAATGGCCCGAAGTCGAAGACCCCGGGCCATGATCTCGCGCAGACGTACATCCGGTCCACGCTCGCTTGGAGACAAGACTGCGCCCGCAAGGTTAACAAGTTCTTACTGCAAAAGGTCGTATTAGCGCGGGTTGTCCCAATCTGGCTGAGGGGACGGAACCATTCGTGGGGGCATCCATTGACCTGCGATACTTTCAGGAAGGGACAATCCCATGTTTAAGAAGTTTGCCTTTATTGCCATCGCCGCCGCGATCTCCAGCGCCGCCGTGATCTCCAGCGCAGCGCCGGTCGCGGCCCAGGGCATCAGCGTTCAACTCGGTAACGGTGGCGGCGGCTATCGCGGCCACCGCGATGGCTATCGTGGCGACGGTTATCGTCGCGGCCGCCCCGAATACGTCCGTCGCGATCGCGGATATCATCGTGGATGGGATCGTCGGCCGCGCGGCCGTACCGTCATCATCGAACGGTAATATTCAGCTTTGAATGCGAAACAGCCCCGCGCAAGCGGGGCTGTTTCTGTCTGCGTGGATACGTTACGGGGCGCGGGGCTCCGGCCATCCGCCTTGCGCCTGGACAGCGGCAGGACTTGCCACGTAACGACGCGCGGCGACGAACATTCCCCACATGATGCCGAGCATCATCCAGAAGTGGCGCCAGTGGTCGGTGTCGATGACGAAGGCTTCGCCGACGGTGCCGAGAAATGCCGAGAACACGGCCAGATAGGCGCGTTGCCAGGGCAGGCGCACGAACACCAGCCGGAACCCGAGCAACACCGTTGTGAAGATTAGTGCGGGATAGCAGATGCCGGAAATCCAGCCGCCGGACATGAAGGCGTTCAGGTAGGAATTGTGGGTGTCTTCCGGGAAGAACCTGGTGAACTGCAGCGGCCCGATGCCGAACGGCAGGTCGAGCGCCATCTGCGCGCCCAGCAGGTGGCGGCCGAACCGGCCAAACCGGCCCTCATCGTATTTCTGGTCGAAACTGGCGCGCTGCTTGAACATGTCGGCGATGGAATCGAACGACAGCAGCACCAGGATCAGCAGTACCACCGCGACGATGCCGGCGAGTGCCATGATGATGATGCGCGAGCGCTGCTTGCTCGACGGACTGGTCAGTACCATCGTGAACAGCATGAAGGCCGCGGTGATGACGAACAGGCCCCATGCGGCGCGGGAGAACGCCAGCAACAGCGCCAGGGTGATGATTGCGAGCCCGACAGCGCTGCGCAGCGCGCGTCCGAATCCGTCGCTCACGACGCTCTGCAGGGCGAACAGCCCCGGCAGCACCAGGAACGCGCCGAGCACGTTGGGGTCCTTGAACATGCCGCTGGCGCGTCCGTACAACGTGAACAGGCCGTTGGCGCCGGGGAACAGGCTGAAATAGCCGGCGATGCCGGCGAGCGACGTGACGATGGCGCCGGCGATCAGGCCGCGGCGGAGCAGATCGATCCGCGCCGCGGTGTTCTCGGCGATCACCATGGCCATGAAGATCGCGGTCGCGGCCATGTACCACGAGGTCAGGATCCAGTTGACGATCGGCGGCTTGTCGAGCAGGTAGGCGGCGCAGATCGTGTAGCCGATGTTGACGAGAAACAGCAGCACCAGCAGCGGCAGAAAGGCGTACTGCATCCGTAGTCCTGCCGCGACGCTGACGATCATGGCGGCGACCATGGCGAGTTCATAGGGGCTGGGCTCGATGAACACGATGGCCCCGCCGAAACCGACCAGCCACAGCAGCAGGTTCTGCAGTGCGGTCACGCCGGGCATGATCGTGTGCGGCGGGGCGAGGTCGGCCGATGCGGTATGGGTCATCACAATCTCGTCACGCCAGCAGGCATTTCCCATCGTCGCGCAGAACGGGGTGGCAGGGTGCCGCCGGCCCGGCCACAACGCCTCAGTAGGCGTTCTCGTTTTTCGTCATCAGCGACACCGGCGTCTTCAGCATGATGTAGATGTCGAACAGCACTGACCAGTTCTCGATGTAGTAAAGGTCGAACTCGACGCGCTTCTGGATCTTCTCTTCGCTGTCGACCTCGCCACGCCAGCCGTTGACCTGGGCCCAGCCGGTAATGCCGGGCTTGACGCGATGGCGCGCGAAGTAGCCATCGACCGCCTCGTCGAACAGCTGGCTTTGCAGCTTGCCCTGCACCGCGTGGGGGCGGGGACCGACCAGCGACAGGTTGCCCTTGAAGACGACGTTGAACAGTTGCGGAAGCTCGTCGAGGCTGGTCCTGCGGATAAAGCGTCCGACGCGGGTGACGCGCGAATCGTTCTTTGTCACGACCTTGGTCGCCAGCGGATCCGCCTGATCGTGGTATAGCGAGCGGAACTTGAAGACGTCGATCCGCTCGTTGTTGAAGCCGAAGCGCTTCTGGCGGAACAGCACCGGGCCGGGGCTGTCGAGCTTGATGGCCAGCGCCACCAGCGCCATCACCGGGGACGCCGCCACCAGAATGAGCGCACCGATCACGCGGTCGAACAGCCACTTCATCACCAGATCCCAGTCGGTGATTGGTGCCTCGAACACGTCGAGTGTCGGCACCTTGCCGAGATAGGAATATGAGCGCGGTCGGAAACGCAGCTTGTTGGTGTGCGCCGACAGCCGGATATCCACCGGCAGCACCCAGAGCTTTTTCAGCATTTCCAGAATGCGACCCTCGGCGGAGATCGGCAGTGCGAACAGCACAAGGTCAATGCGGGTGCGCCGGGCGAATTCGATGATGTCGTCAACCTTGCCGAGCTTGGGGCTGCCGGCGATGGTATCGAGCGAGCGCTTGTCATTGCGGTCGTCGAACACGCCAAGGATCTGCAGGTCGGAATCCTGCTGGGCGTTGAGTTCTCTGATCAGGGTCTCGCCGTTGCTGTCGGCACCGACGATGATGGTGCGGCGGTCGAGGCGACCCTGCTGGGCCCAGCGGCGGATCAGCGCGCGGAGCGCGGCCCGCTGCGCGATCAGCAGGATCAGTCCGACCACGAAAAAGGATGCCAGCCACAGTCGGGACACCACGCCGCCGAGTCTTGCAAAGAACGACGCGCCGATGAACAGCAGGAACACAAAAGCCCAGGCCGATGCCATACGGGTCAACTGCCGCAGCTGGCCGCGAAACACCTGGATATGATAGATGTCGGCAGCCTGGAAGCAGATCACCGCGGCCACGCTCATGGCAACGATGGCGCTGACATAGTCCCAGCGGAACCCGTCGATGCGGGCGACATAGAGCAGATAGAGCGCGATGCCTACAACGCTGAGCAGGACGAAATCGGCGACGCGCACCACGCCGGCGATCACGATCGGCGAATAGGCCGCCCGGACTTTCTGACTAGCGACGGCGAGGGCGGCCGGCGACAGGCGGCGCCGCCGTTCGACCTGGCGACCATCGCCGGCGGTCGACGCCGCATCGAGCATGGAGCGTGCGTTGATCGGTTCCACGTCGTAAATCCGTGCTTGCGCCGGCTTGCGTCAACACGCGCCGTGCGGAGTGGGATGCAGCAAGGCTTACCGGACAATTCGGAAGAATTGGTTATCGGGTAAACGCTGGTTAACGTTTTGCGAATGCTTCACGGTAGCCCGCAATGACGCCTTCGACCATCGCCTTCTGGGAAAAATGCAGAGATATCCGTTCACGAAGGACGTTGGCGCGTGCGCGCGCGGCTTCGGGAGTGTCGATCGCAGTTCGGATGGCGTCGGCCATCGCAGCGACGCTGCCGGCTGTGAACAGGGCGTCGGTATGGCTGTCAAATATTTCCGGGATGCCGCCGGTATTGGCCGCGATGATGGGCATGGCGGCGGCCGCGGCCTCGATCACCACATAGGGCATCGAGTCGCCGCGCGAGGGAACCACCAGCAGGCGGCCTTTGGAAAAGCCGTAGCGTGGCTTGATGTGGCCGATGAAGCGCACCGCCTCGGTCAGACCAAGCCGCTGCACCTGGGCCTTCAGCGCGCCGGTTTCCTCGCCGTCGCCGCCCAAGGTCAGTGTCAGCGACCTGCCATCGGCGCGCAGTCGCGCCACCGCATCGATCAGCAGATCGGCGCCCTTGATGTGTCGGAATTCGCCGACATAGACCAGATCGGTGGCGTCACCGGCGGTTTCGATGGGATCGAACTCATCGGCGGTGACGCCGTTGAAGACGCATGTGACAAGGCCCGATGGCGTGCCGATCAGCCGCTGATAGGTGTTGCGTGCAAACGCGCTCTCGAACAGGAACAGTTCGGTACGGTTCATCAACGCACGTTCAAGGCGGCTGTAGACCTGCCCCTTCAATGTGTTCGAGGGGTAATGCAGCGATCCGCCGTGTGGCGTATAGACCCGGATGGCATCTTTCGAGGCCGGTCTCATTCGGACGAACGCGCCTGCCTTGGCGCCATGGCCGTGCAGCACGTCCGGGCGCAGGCGCTGCACCAGGCGCATGAACAGGCTCCAGGCCATCACATCGGTGAGATGTGGCTCGCGCTGCATCTGCATCCGGTACACGCCGAGTGAAAGCCGTGGCGCGATTTCGGCCAGTGCGGCCGCGGCCCGATCGCCCCCGGTCAGGCTGTCGGCGACGATGCCGACCTGGTGACCGCGTTCCGCCTGACCGTTGGCGACATCGAGGATATGACGAAAGATCCCGCCGACCGGCGCGCGTACGGCGTGCAGGATGCGAAGCTGCTTGTTCGAGATGTCCTGCATGATCAGAACCAGCGCTCGCCGACCAGCACGGTGTCGCCGGGATCGAGCAGGGTGCCGAGCGGCACCACGCGGCGCATCGCGCCGTCGACGGTGGCGTGGGTGAGCGTGACCTCGTCGCGCTTGGCGCGCGGCGAGAAGCCGCCGGCGATGGCCACCGCGCTCTCCACCGTCATGTTGGGCACGTAGGGATATTGCCCGGGCGCCGCGACCTCGCCAAGGATGAAGAACGGCCGGTAGGCCTCG